>DAOUUW010000215.1 GCA_030667965.1 Deltaproteobacteria bacterium | reverse complement strand
TGATATTACGATGATCCAGTTTCGTGAGAAGTCCCCATTCTTCCATATTTATTTTCGGATTTGCACCAAGTAGATCCATATTGGTCTGCCAGTACTCTTCTATGGTGCGTGAATAGCCCCAGTATCCTTTAAACTTATACCCATACACCTTACACTGCTCATACATCATGCGTGGAATGATGTCTCTGCCGAATTCAAAGGATTCATCTTCCCGGGCATTAATGGTCAGCATTTTATGCAGAACCTTGGGTTTGAAACAAAAAACGGTAAGAGAAGCCCAGTTAAATTTCGGCCGAGCCGGCTTTTCCTTATACTGAAGAAGACGCCCTCCACGCTCACCGTCCTCATCATCAATTTCCGCCACGCCGAAACGATGCGCCTTTTCCATGGGAACCTGCAGACAGGCAATGGTAAGATCCGCGTCCTTCTCACGGTGGTAATCAATGACCTTACAGTAGTCCATATGATAAACATGGTCGCCGGAAACAATCAAAACCTCTTGTGGATCATGATATTCGATAAAGTCCGAATTCTGGAACACCGCATCAGCCGAGCCTTTATACCAGGATGTATTGCCGTAGCCGGTGGAGGGCGGCAGGATGGAAACACCGCGATGCCTGCCCAGCATGTCCCAGGCGGCACCGATGCCGATGTGATTGATAAGTGAATAACTGCGATACTGGCTGAGAATGGCCACCCGCTCCAGGCCGGCCTGCATGAGGTTGCTCAGGGCAAAATCAATAATCCTGGCAAAACCGCCGAAAGGAACTGCTGATTTAGGACGATAACAGGTCAGGACATTCAGTTCATCAACCCGTCCCCCTGCCAGTATCATAGCCAATGTTTTTGGTTTGAGCTTCATAGGTTAGTCCTGTTGTCAGGGCATCTTACAGATGCCTTCTTGTCAGTTTTCTTAAGGTTTTCGTAGTAAATTCTTTATCTTCATTGGCGAGATTTTTCAACGGCACCTCGGCCCTGGCAGCCTCTCGATGTCCTCCTGCCGAACCTATTTCACCAAAGGTCTTGGCGGCAAGGCTGCCGGCATTTTTCTTGTAACCGTCGCAGCGAAAGATGACCACCAGACGCTCGCCATGAATACCGGAAATAAAAACCCAGGAAACATCATGGACCCTGTTAAAGAAATCTGCAATGATAACAAGAACATCCGGGCTCCACACCCTGCCCACATGGGCATAAAGACGATGATTGGTGATTTTCATCACGTCAAAGGCTGTTTTAAAATAGTTCAGTTCCGACATACGCAGCTCGCTCAGCTCAATTTTTCTCACCAGATTCTGGTTGGCAATAGAAAAAAGATAGCGAAACGAAATGGCATCGGCGATCTGTGCCTTTTTTTCAAAATTATGGGTATCGACCTTAATGGCGTAAAAGAGCGCGGTGGCCAGGGCAACCGAGGGCTTCATCTCGGCGGCACGCAGATATTCCACCAGCATTGATGCCGTTGCCCCATATTCATGACGAATGTCAATATAGGGAGCATCCCAACCCTTGCTGACAGGATGATGATCTATGACTGCGTGATACTGTAATTCAGCAAAACAGGGGTTATGGGAGGGCTGCGAATCAACAATGACGTATTTACTGTACTGACGGGATTTGAGGGTCTTCAATCGCTCAACCGAGATCTTTAAGAGATCAACCATTGCCACATTGCTCAGCCTTCTGATTTCATTGGGATAGCCGATGGTGACATTTTTCACCCGATAACGAAGAAGCCGTTTGATTGCCTGGGCACTGGCCAGGGCATCCGGATCGGCACTGATAACCACCAGCACCTCATCTTCCTTTTCAAATACTTCCCAAAATTCGTGCAATCGTTCTTTTGCTGTTTTTTTGGGAGGCTTACGCTTTTTACGGGTTACAACCTGACGTTGTTCATTCTTCAAAATTTTCTCCGTACGGGATCAGCCCGTTGTCAATATCGAACTTCAAACGCAGGATTTCTTTTACCATAACATATTTGCCGCTTCAAGCAATTCTACCCGAAATAAGACGATTTCACCACGTATCCTATTGATTTTAATGATTTTTTCGTGTACAAATTCATACAATTATACTTTTTTGGCAATAGAGGCCATAGTGTTGTACCATAGCGACATATGAAACATTGTCTTTGACAAGATAACACTCACGGCAACGGCAAAGTCGCATACAAATTATTATTTTACCACGAAGCACACGAAGGCCACGAAGGGCTAACTACAAGAAAACATAAAAAAAAGACCCATTCATGGATTTCCCGGAACAGCAAGACTGAAGGCAGTGCAACCAATAAGTTGCCCCATTCTCCTTTCCCTTGCAGCACAAGGAAACAAAGTATTCCGCGCATAAAAAGAAGGCAAAATGCAACAAAAAAGTTGCACCTCTTGCTAATCAAAATCATTTTCCTGCAAAAAGCCTGGAACGGCCGCATCTCTAAGGTATCATTCTTTTCCACGCATATACCGTCACAAATTCTTGTCAGACAAATTTACCCTTCGCCACGGTGCAACAAAAAAGATGCGCCTCAAGCATAGACAAGAAGTTCCAATCACCCTCCTCTAAAACCATAACTCATTAATATAAAAAGCTTTTCCAGAAAACATCTTATCAATAGGATTTTTCTACTTTTTTGTTAATAAGAATTTTGACAAAAAATCTTCACAAAAAAAAGACCCCTACCGCATTGAATTCATTAAATTAATTCACATAAATAAGTTTTTCCAAAATTTCCAGGCATAAAAACTGCTATATTTGCAAAGAAAACCATGCCTATACTAAAGTAACTGAAAAAAAAATGATGACTCTCTGTAAAATAATTTTCACAGCGCTTCTCTTGCCGGTCCTGCTCCTGGGACTGCCGGAGCCCTCATGGGCTTTACAGCCCCACGGCGCTCCCGAAGGGCTCTATGTCCACCAGATGGCCCATTTACTTTTCATGGGCGCATTGGCCTACCTCTATCTTCACACTCGTCGTACCACCGCTCTTGTCAGTAAAGGATGGCGCTATCTTCGCCACTTCTGCATCCTGCTTTTTTTATGGAATCTACTGGCCTTTACCGGCCATGCGGTGGCTCTTTATATCTCTCCCGAACACTTTATCAACAAAGGCACATGGGCTGCCCGGATTGATTCCCCCATCAATGCCTTCAAGATTATTTATTTTCTTTCCCGCATGGACCATCTCCTCAACATTCCGGCTCTTTTTGCCCTGATGATAAGTTTGAGAACATTCTATCTTGAAGCCACGGAGGGCAAAGAAAAATGACCCTTCCGCTCTGGCCGACAATTGCTATTGATCTGGCAGGCTCCAGTCTGGCAATCATTATTACCTTCATGGCCCTGCGTTATGCCTATATTCTGGTCAAAATACAGCCCAGGAACTTCCTCTGGGGTTTTCTTTTTTATTTCACCATGGCCATGTGTCTGTTTGCCGTTTCACGTGGTGTGGGCCACATCCTTCGCATCATACTGGTACTGAGCGGTAATAATCATATCTGGAAAGAACTTGCTCCATATTCAGGCGGCTTCAATACCCTGATGATCATCTCGGCTTCCGCCGTGACAATTTACTACCATAAAGGGCTTGAGGCATATAAGGCCATACGCGAAAAAGCGGAAAAGCTCTCTGCTGCCAATGCCAAACTGGAAGACTATGCCGGTGAACTTAAAAAAATGAATATCTATCTCGAAGAAATGGTTGAAGAAAGGACCCACGATCTTTCCGAATCGGAAAAAAAATTCCGCCATTTTTTCGAAAATTCCAAGGACATGGTCTATTTCTGTGAAGCCGATGGAGATATTTCCGATATCAACCCCAGCGGTCTGCAAATGCTTGGCTACAATTCAAGACCGGCAAACATCAACCTGCTCAGTTTTTTCAAAGATACCGAAACAATGCAGCAATACCTCGACATACTGCATGAACAAGGTTTTGTCAGTGAATTTGAACTGCAACTTGTGACCCAGGACGGCTCCACCCGCCATATACTGCTTACGGCAAACGCAATACTTAACCAAGACGGACAAATGATCGGTTGTGAAGGTATTGCCAAGGACATGACCAAGATACAGAACATGACAAACCAGCTGATCAGCCAGGAAAAAATGGCCTCGGTCGGCCAGATGGCCGCTGGTGTTGCCCACGAGATAAACACACCCTTAAGCGTCATACTCGGGTATTCACAGCTGATGATGGATGATTTCGAGGAAAACAGCGAGGTCTATGAAAACCTGATAGTCATTGAAAGACAGACCAAGGCATGCCGGAAAATTGTCGCCGATCTGCTGAAATTCTCCCGTCAATCTGAAAGCGCCAAGAAAGAACTCTCC
>DAOUUW010000153.1 GCA_030667965.1 Deltaproteobacteria bacterium | reverse complement strand
TTGAACAGCTTGGCCTTGATTGTCTGGGGCAGTGGTGCCTTCTGTTAAATTTTTCGTAGCCTGGGACTCTAATGCAGACGAACTGGAAGATATTTGGCTACTTTCAGAAAGGAGATTTTGTACCTGCTGTTGGGCAGAGCCAGGCATATTTTGAATAAGTTGCTGGACATGTGGAGAAGATAGATTGGCAACACCTGAAGTAAGACCGACGGTGGTTAATGAATTTACTTCCTGGGCTGAAATCGCAGTAACTTGAAGCAACATGATGAAAAAAGAGGCTAGTACGCGAAACAAGGTGCGTGAGGTTGATGTCCCTTGCATGAAATGTCCCTGAAAAATGTTGAGATAATGTTATGGCAATGTGTCGATTGGCATTTCCCCATAAAAAAAAGCTGCAATCATGCAGCTTTTTTTACACATCATATATGATATGGTCAAGTCAAATTGTAACTATTATGCTTATGTGAAAAAAGTTACGAAAAACTCGGTCTATAACTGAAGTTACGTCAAATCAATGATCATGACCATGAGCAGTAACAGGATCATCACTTCCACCGCCACCACCGCTACCGCTGGCTACTGCAGCTACTACTGCCACGCCTGCTACGACAGCTGCAACTGTTGTCAAGCTTATACCTGTTGCTGCGGCTCCTGCCCCACCTTTTGCGGCCGCTGTTGCTGCGGCTGTTTCTGTGCCGGTGGCAGTTTGGGCAAGGCATGCAGGTGTAGACGCAACTACATAAAATAGTGAACCGATAAATAGTGCTGTAAATTTCCTTTTCATGTTCCCTCTCCCTTGTACTTGTAAGTGATTATTGTTTAAAAATTGGCATAGTATTTTTCAGGATTTTTTATTTTATACTTATTGCATTATATTTTACCAGTAAAAAGAAAAAAAGATGTTTGATTTGTCTGGAAGGTTTGTTGAAAAATGATCGCATCATTATGGATTTTATTTTTTTGACTGACACTTATGACCATGGTATAAAGGTCATAAGTGTCAGTCAAAAAAATAAAAATGGTGAAAGTATGGAAAAGGTTGTTTCCAAATCGTGTTTTAAGCCTCAGGCCCTCAAGTATTTTCGTCAAATACAGGAGAGTGGTCATGAATTGATAATAACGGATCATTCCAAGCCTGTGCTTAAAATAATTCCTTTTCAGGAAGGACCGCAGGAAGTTTTAAAGGAATTGAGAAACTCAGTTAAACGCTATGATGATCCTTTGCAGCCGGTTGCCCAGGATGAATGGGAGGCCTTGAAGTGATTGTGCTGGATACCCACATATGGATCTGGTGGATCAGCAATCCGGAAAATCTTTCAAACGCTGCATCTCAGGCTATCTCCCGAGCTGTTAATGAAAATGGAATAATCATATCGTCCATATCTACCTGGGAGATAGCTCTTTTGGTTGAAAAGGGGAGATTGGTTCTCTCAATTGATGTCCGAGACTGGGTGCGAAAAACAGAAGGATTACCTTTTGTTCGTTTCATGCCGGTGGACAATACTATTGCTTTACGTTCTGTGGCCATGCCCGGTCAATTTCATTCTGATCCGGCAGATCGTATTATTGCAGCTACTGCAATGACCATGGGATTACCTCTTGTTACCCGGGATGACAAGATTCTGGATTACCCGCATGTTCAGACTGTATGGTGAAGATTTTTCAGTCGCCTGTTCAATGTCTGATTTCTGGTGAAATGACTCATCGTGAACCAGGGGCGCCTGTACTTGCAGGATTAGTATTATGCTGATTTTTTTTAAAAAAATATCGAGTGGTAGATTTTTACACAAATTATGTTTGGGGAGAGTGTGAAGAAAATATTAATTACCGGCGGGGCCGGTTTTATCGGCACAAATCTCGTCCGTTATCTGCTTGATGGCAGGCCTGACTATCATGTTTATAATCTGGATGCGCTGACCTATGCCGGGCATCCGGGGAATTTTGATGATTTGCCCGATAATCTGAAAAGTAGATATACGTTTGTGCATGGTGATATACGTGACGCGAAACTGCTGGAGGAGCTGTTTGCTGCCCATCATTTTGACGGGGTGATGCATCTGGCGGCCGAATCCCATGTTGACCGGTCCATCACCGGGCCCGAGGCCTTTGTTGATACCAATGTCGGCGGCACGTTTCAACTGCTTGCAGCAAGTTTGCGGGATTGGCAGGCGCGCGATTGTCCGCAGGATTTCCGTTTTCTCCATGTATCAACCGATGAGGTGTATGGCAGCCTGGGGGATAGGGGCCTGTTTACCGAAAAGACCCCCTATGATCCGTCAAGTCCCTACTCGGCCTCCAAGGCGGCCTCGGACCATTTTGTCCGGGCCTATGGTCGGACCTATGGCCTGCCTGTCATGATCACAAACTGCTCCAATAATTACGGCCCTTACCAGTTTCCGGAGAAGCTCATTCCCCTGATCCTGCTTAATATAATTGAGGAAAAACCTTTGCCGATTTATGGAGACGGTAAAAATGTGCGGGACTGGCTCTATGTTATCGATCATTGCGAGGCCTTGCTGACGGTTTTTGAGACAGGTAAATCCGGGGAGACCTATAATGTCGGCGGCGGGGCTGAGCGGCAGAATATTGAAATTGTTCAGGCGCTCTGCTCCATTATGGATGAACGTCTGGGTAGGGCCTTCGGCACATCGGCTGGGCTGATCACCTATGTTACCGACAGGCCGGGCCATGACAGGCGTTATGCCATTGATGCAGGTAAAATAAAAAATGAACTTGGCTGGCAGGCCAGGTACAGTTTTGAAAAAGCTTTGGAGGACACGGTTGGCTGGTATCTTGATAATATGGGCTGGGTTGATTCTGTTCGTTCCGGTGATTATCTGAAGTGGATCGAGCTCAATTACCAGAAGCGGCAGGGGGAACAATAATGAAGGGGATTATACTCGCCGGCGGCTCCGGCACCAGGCTCTATCCGGTCACCATGGTGGTCAGCAAGCAGTTGTTGCCGGTGTATGACAAGCCGATGATCTACTATCCGCTTTCCGTACTCATGCTGGCAGGCATCCGTGATATTCTAATCATTTCCACCCCACATGATTTGCCTCTTTTTAAGGAATTGCTTGGTGACGGCAGCCAGTGGGGCCTGTCGTTTTCCTATGTTGAACAACCACGTCCCGAGGGACTGGCCCAGGCCTTTATTCTTGGTCGGGATTTTATCGGTGGTGATAATGTCTGCCTTATTTTAGGTGATAATATCTTTTATGGACATGGTCTGCCTGAAAAGCTGAGCAGTGCAAAATCAAGGGAGAGGGGCGCGACGATTTTCGGTTATCGTGTTGCCGATCCCGAGAGATACGGTGTTGCCTGCTTTGATGAGACCGGCCGGGTGGTTGATATTGAGGAAAAACCGGCTGTGCCGAAATCAAAATATGCGGTGACCGGGCTTTATTTCTACGACAATCAGGTGTGCGATATTGCTGCAAACATAAAACCGTCCGCCCGGGGCGAGTTTGAAATAACCGATGTTAACCGAGCTTATCTTGATAAGGGTGAGCTGCATCTGGAGCAACTGGGTCGGGGATATGCCTGGCTGGATACCGGCACCCATACCTCCATGCTGGATGCGGGCCGTTATATAGAAGTCATCGAGAAACGCCAGGGGCTCAAGGTTTCCTGTGTGGAGGAAATCGCCTACAGGCTGGGCTACATAGATGCACGGCAGCTGGAAAAACTGGCTGCGCCCATGGCCAAGAATGGCTATGGCCGGTATTTGCTGGAAATCTTGAAAGAGGAGAGGCTGTCGTGAATGTATTTGAGACGAAACTGCCCGGTGTTTTGATCATTGAGCCGCGCATTTTCAGGGACGACCGTGGTTTTTTTCTGGAAACGTATCAGCAGCAGAAATATGCCGAATACGGTATAGACCGGATCTTTGTGCAGGATAATCTCTCCTTTTCAGTCAAAAATACACTGCGTGGCCTGCATTACCAGCTTAACCATCCCCAGGCAAAGCTCGTCCAGACCATCACCGGCAGAATTTTTGACGTGGCAGTGGATATCCGGCAGGGCTCTCCCCATTTCGGCCAATGGGTCGGGGTTGAGTTGTCCGGGGAGAACGGCCGCCAGTTTTTTATTCCCGAGGGGTTTGCCCATGGTTTTTGCGTTTTAAGTGACACGGCCCATTTCTCTTATAAATGCTCTGATTTTTATGCACCCGGCGATGAAGGCGGTGTATTTTTTTCCGATCCATTTATTGGCATTGACTGGCCCCTTGATGAGTTTGTGCTTTCCGATAAAGATAAAAAGTACGGCAATCTTAATGACATGGATCCTGCTCTGCTGCCCCGATTTAAGGAATAAGCTATGAACATTCTCGTTACCGGCAGAAACGGTCAGGTTGGCTGGGAGCTTGTCCGCCGGGGAGAAAAATATGGGGTCTCCGTTGTCGGTTTAACGAGGCAGGAGCTTGATATCTGCGATGATGAGGCTGTCAGGCGAGCGTTGCAGGATCACAAGCCGAATGTACTTATCAATGCCGCCGCCTACACTGCGGTTGACCGGGCGGAATCTGATTCTGAAGAGGCTTTCCGGGTCAACCGGGACGGGGTGGCCTGTCTGGCGAAAGCCTGCGTTGCCGCCAATGTCCCATTTATCCATGTTTCCACGGATTACGTTTTTGACGGAAAATCGTCTATTCCTTATCTGGAAAATGATCCTGTTTCCCCCCTGGGCGTTTACGGCAGGAGCAAAGAGGCTGGTGAGCAGGAGATTCGAAGCCTCTGTGAAAAGCATATTATTCTGCGTACAGCCTGGGTTTACGGGGTGCATGGCAATAATTTTGTCAAGACGATGCTTCGTCTCGGTCGTGAGCGGGATGAAATCGGTGTTGTCGCCGACCAGTTCGGTTGCCCGACATTTGCCGGTAGTCTGGCTGAGGCCATTCTGGCAATTTCCGAAAGAATCGTAAAGCAGGAGACGCAGCAATGGGGAACCTATCATTTCTGCGGTAACGAAGTTTTAAGCTGGTATGATTTTGCCAAGCAGATTTTTGACATTGCAGACCGCAGAACCTCTTTGCAATTGAAAAAACTCAAACCAATTACAACTGCCGAGTACCCGACTCCGGCGCAAAGGCCGCCGAATTCCGGACTTGACTGTTCCCTGGTAAAAAAAACCTTCGGACTGACTGTGCCACCCTGGAAAGCTGCTTTGCAGGAAATGCTTAATGAGCTTTTTGACATGGAAGCTTCAAAATAATGTCCGTGCCTCAGGAGGCTGTCCAATTTAAAACTGGCGATTGATGAATAAAAAACAAGGTCTCTCCTTTTTCCAGCGCTTTCTCAAGCTCTCGCTTCTTTTTGTATCACTTGTATTTGCCTTTGGCCTGCTTAACAATTGGTCGAATTTTCTTCTCGAATGGTTTTTTGTCAGCCTTCTTTTGCTTGTCAGCTCTTTCTTCTACCTGAAGGCACATATCAAGAAAGCAGAGAACGAAAAGGAGCTGCACCGGCTCGCATCCTTTCCCGAAGACAACCCGAACCCTGTTATTGAAATTAACCAGGAAGGGGAAATTACCTATGCCAATCCTGCATCGGAAAAACGGTTTGCCTGTGACTGCTGTGACTGCTCCCATCCTATGTTGAAAGGGTTGTCGGACAGGCTGCAACAGATTGGTGAGTTGTGGCAGGACTTTGAGGATGAGGTGAAAATTGATGGAGTAATTTTTGAGCGTCGTGTCAAATATATGCCTCAAAATAAGCTGGTTCGTATTTACGGGTTTGAAATTACCCATCTCAAGGAGATGGAACGTGCCCTGCAAGAGGTAAAAAAAGAGGCGGAAGAGGGGGCGCGGTTGAAAAGTCTCTTTCTGGCCAACATGAGCCACGAGATCCGTACCCCCCTCAATGCTATCATAGGGTATACGGATCTATTGATGATGGATGCCCATGATTCCCTGGACCGGGAAAGATTGTCAATTATCAGTAAGTCAGGCAAAAGTCTGTTGAGCATTATCAATGATATCCTCGATTTTTCAAAAATAGAAGCCGGCAAACTCGACATTGTGAACGAGGAATTCTCAATTCGTCATAACATGGATTTTTTGAAGCAGGTTTTTGCTCCACAGGTAGCGGACAAGAAAATTGCCTTCCATGTCTCCTGTGATGAAAACGTACCTGCAAAAGTTGGCGGGGACAGTACGCGTCTGAATCAGATCCTTGTCAATTTGTTGAGCAATGCCTTTAAATTTACTGAAAAGGGCTCTGTCTCTCTCCATGGGGCCTATGAGAGAGGCGAGGCCGTCTTTGTTGTTTCCGATACCGGCATAGGGATTTCCAGTCAACAACAGGGGGTCGTTTTTGCGGAATTTCAGCAGGGAGATGCTGCAACGACCCGGAAATACGGAGGCACGGGGCTTGGCCTTTCCATTACCATGCGTCTTGTTGCCCTGTTGGGTGGTTCTTTGGGGCTGCAAAGTGACGTGGGCAAAGGGGCTGTTTTTACAGTACGTTTGCCCTTACAGCGCCTTGAGGGAGAGGAGAGCGCGCAGGATGTTGATGGAAATTTTCGAGTATCGGCAGATGTTTTGCTTGGGGCCATGGGAGAAGCGGCTGAGGATTTTAAAGTGCTGCTTGCCGAAGATGATCCTATAAACCAGCAGCTCATCCGGGAATTGCTGCATAGTGTCAATCTTGGTGTTACCGTAGTTGCAAACGGGCAGGAGGCACTTGAAAGGCTGTCGGAAGTTGATTTTGATCTGCTGCTGCTGGATATTCAGATGCCGGTGTTGAATGGCATGGAAACCATCAAAAGGATAAGAGAAAAAGAGAAGTGGCAGGATCTTTATGTCATAGCCTTGACCGGAGAGGCCTTTCCCGGTGATGCTGAAAAATTTCTCAATGCCGGTTGTAATGATTACCTGGCCAAACCGGTTGAACTGGAAATATTTTATGGAAGTTTGTATGCTCTTTTTGCCGACAGGACTGCTCTGGATGTGCGTCAGGTTGGTGGAGATGAAAAGCAAAATGTTTCTTTTGAGGCTTTTCCCATTGTTATGACTCCGGAGTTGTGTGTTTGTGTCATTCAAATGTTGGATATTTTGAAGAAAAATTTGAAAATATTCAACCCGGAAGAGATTGACACGCTGGCTGGAAGCCTGGAGGACTTTTCGGAGATAGAGCAAGTGCATGTTTTGCAGCAGG
>DAOUUW010000210.1 GCA_030667965.1 Deltaproteobacteria bacterium | reverse complement strand
TCAAGGGAAATGCGTCGGGTTTACCACAAACGGCACGCTTCTTACTGAAGATACCATCCGAAAGTTGGTTGATTTGGAGTTGGACATCATCGGTATCAGTCTCGCCGGCGCCACTGCAAAAACCCACAACCAGATCCGCAAAGGAACCGACTTTAATAAACTCGTTTCCAATCTTGACCTGCTGTACAAGATAAAAGCTGAAAGGAAAACCTATGTCCCGGCGGTGCATCTCGCCTATCTCATGCTCAGATCCAATTTTCATGAACTCAAGGAGATTCTCCCCCTTGCAAAAAGGGTGGGAGCAAAACAGATAGTAGCCGGCAACATTACTTTGATCATTGATCCGAAACTTTCTGCAGAAGCGATCTTCAACGATACAGGACACATAAACTATTATAACATCACGCTAAAGGAGATCAAAAACAAAGCAGCCAGTGAAAACATCATTTTTGACTATCACGGTCCCGGCCTTGACGATGCCTCTCTGCGCTGCCGTGAAAATGTCCTCCATGCATGCGTCATCAATGTTGAAGGCGAAGTCGTCCCATGCGTCCTTACCGATCCGGTTCTCTGTGAAAATCGCGAACCTGGCGACCGTAATCCTCCCTGTTACATCTTCAAAGGTCAATCTTTTCCGATAAGAGGAATCTCCTTTGGCAACATCCGGAACGAAAGCTTAACCCATATCTGGAATAAAGAGGAATACTCCGGATTCAGAGAGACCTTCAATCCAAAGATAACGAGAAGCTCCGAGCAAATCCTGTCGGAAACGCCTCAATGCTGCGTAAAATGTTATAAGAGGCTTGGGGCGTAAAACATCACAAAGATCCCGAAGGTCCGCGAGGCGCAAAATTCATCGTATTTTCCATGTGAATTTCCGCCTCGAAGAATTCCTCTATCTCTGTGTAATACAACGCACTGGCATCAATGTAATTTTCATCAATAAAACTAATAATTGGCTCCACCGCCGGCATTTTTTCAACCCATGGGGCCGCAATGAACATAAATACCCAGATAAGGAATATGCACAGGAACAGGCGGGTCCATCGCCAGGATAGAGGTAAAAAGCGCTTTGGCCCTGAGCCTGCTTTAACTCTTTTTTGACCTATTGCAAATTTCATGGTTAAATCCGTGCAGTGATCTCCGGAAAGACCAGATAAAACATTATATATGCCATTAGAAGCGTAAGCATCAGATTAAATGACTGGCCGCACACATAGAGAATAAAAGGTTTGCCTCCCTTGAAATATTTTTTCAGTTCACGGAAATTGGTGGCTAATCCTATGCTGACAAAAGCCAGACAGAAGAACCATCCCCTGAAGATCTTCGACATCCCCCTGATAGCTCCATGGTCTATTAAAGCATGGGATACGTCACTGCCAAGGTACTCATACACTACAGAGAAGACAACAGACGCGGTGATAAATCCTAATACGAACTTGGGGAAGCGGTGCCAAATTTCCATGGCACTTACTTTCTGGCCCGGGACACATTCAACCCGCGCGCACCAGTAAACAGCAACGCCAAAGGCGATTACTCCGATCAGGACATTCTGGATCATCTTTATGGTGGCAGCCACATAAAGTGCCCGTTGGCTCAAAAAGGCTCCGGCAGCAGCCACAGCGCCAGTGGAATCAATAGTTCCGCCCATCCACGCCCCTCCCAAAATATAGGGCATCCCCACCAGCTTAATGACAGCGGGCATAGCAATCATCATGATGGAGGTAAAAACCAGAGAAAATCCGACGGCAAGGGTCAGTTCCTCTTTCTTGGCTCGACATGCGGCAGCAGTGGCTATGGCTGCCGAGACGCCACACACGGACATGTCTGCCGAGATGGTCATATTGAGCGTTTTAGACGGCATTTTGACGACCTTCTGTCCGAATATATATGTGCAGATAAGTACCGTAGGGGTAACTACCCACGCCACGAAAATACCAGGGACACCGATTAAGAGTATTTTCCCAAACAGTATTTCCGCGCCTAACAGCACAAGCCCTGTCTTGATATAATATTCGGTTTGAACAGCAGGCATCACCCACTTGGGTGTTCCTACTGTGTTGCTTATAATCAAGCCAAAGAGAATTGCCCATGCAGCGTATCCAATGCCGTAATTTTTCATCGTTGCATTGCCTTCTGCGATGTAAGCCAAAACAGCCATAAAAAAGACAAAAACAAAGCCCGCCATAAATTTTGTCATAGAATTGCCCATAACCTTCCATCCAATCCCAAAAAAAATAGCCAGAACAATCATAATACAAATAAGGGAAGGTATAAGGTTGTAAGAATGGACATCGATCTTAGACTCAGCCTTTGAGGCTTTTGTGTGGGCAGCGCGCCATGCATCTATTACATTGCTTGCTTCAGCATTGAGGGTTTCATCATTAAAGCCTGCGGCAGACGCTGCGTCTTCAGCAACCATAGCCCCTTCCAAAGTCACGGCCTCTTTCTTCCGGGCGGCCTCGTATTTGACCATTGCCTTTGCCTTGACTGCTTCTGCCGCCTCTTCATTTATAAAAAGGGCGTTCAAAGGATTCGCGCTCCATTTTTTTGGTTTGCTTAGGAAATTCTTTATCTTTTTTCCAAGCTGGGAACTGGTTGCTTTAAGTCCCGTTTTAGCATCCACAGCCTGATACCAGGCAATGGTCTTGAACGGCGCCCTTTGCGACTCCGCCTCCAATGTGGCATTGGCGTTGGCAATTGTCTGCTGCATATCGGCGGGACCCCGCGGGAAATAGATTACAATACCGATGATAAGCAACAAAAAACCAAGCCAGATAGCCCAGTAGTCTTCGAGCTTCCAAAAATCAGAAAAACTGCTTTTCGCCTGGCACATAATGACATCCGCGTTTTGATCCTCTCTTTTTTTCTCTTCCATTGCTACCTACCTCCGAAATGTAGTATGTTTCTTAATCAATGAGACTTTTGCACAACGTGATATTTTTTTGTCATATGTATTTTCGCAGTGCATACCGACACACTGAACTAAAAATGTAACGTACAATAATCGAACATTAATTGTCAAAAATAATTAATCTGGACTTTTTCGACATGACGAACTCTTCTGTCCATCATTGAAACATTTTTTGCCATACCAGTCAATCTGTCTGCATATTCCTCTGATAATACTTACTTCTCTGGCCCGTAAATGTAACCGTGTGAAAAAATGGCGCAATTTGTTCATCCAGTAATCTGGATTTTCAGGATTTATATAACTTATCCTCACCAGTATATCTTTAAGCTGATCATACATACCCTCCAGTTCATGACGGGCCGCAAGACGAGGAAGAAAATCCTGGCTTTCTGCACAACGAGCATTAAATATTTCATAACAAATAATCATTACAGACTGAGCCAAATTAATGGAAGAAAAGTCCGCGGTCGGGATATTAACAAGGACATCACAGTATCTTATATCCTCGTTGGAAAGTCCCCTGTCTTCAGGACCAAAAACTATAGCGATATCGTTATCTTCTGAGACAGGTATCAGGCTCTGGGCAAGTTTTGAGGGATTGTTTATAGACTGACGATGCTTTCCTGTTCTGGCGGTTGTTCCAACAACATAATTATAAGGTAAAAGCGCCTCTTTAAGTTCTTCATAAAACTCTATTTGCTCAACAACTTCAGTGGCGGCATGGGTAGCCAGTTTCATAACTTTGGTAAGATCGCAGTTTATCGGGTTAACCAGCACAAGCTTACCTATCCCCATATTACGAATGGCGCGAGCAGCAGCCCCGATATTTTCAGGACATCGGGGCTGTTTTAATACAATGGAAATATTGTCAAAATTTACTTTCTTTTTCATCTGTTAATTATTTCAAAACTGTTGAAAAAGTAACCGATTTCAAATGAGGCTGATTTCTGTGAATCTGAACCGTGAACCACGTTTCTCTCAATATCTGTAGCGAAATCCCTTCGGATAGTACCTTCCTCAGCTTCCTTGTAATTTGTTGCACCCATTAAATCACGGTATCTTGAAATCACATTCTCGCCTTCAAGCACCATTACGACAACTGTACCTGATGACATAAAGTCTGTTAAACTATCAAAGAATGGACGTTCTTTATGAACAGCGTAAAAACCCTGTGCCTGCTTCCTGCTCATTTTCAGCATCTTCATGGCAATAATTTTCATATCGCTGTTTTCAAGTCTTTTAATAACTTCGCCTATCAGACCGCGGCCAACTCCATCCGGCTTGATTATTGATAATGTTTTCTCCATAATTTTTCTTATCCTTTCCCTATGAATCTAAATTCATAATAAAATAATTATATTACGTTTAATAACAATATTATTACAGAAATTTGAAAACTCAATAAATAACTGACTTTCATACAGCAAATTTTAGTTGAATCTCAATAAAAAATTATCTAATAATATAAAATTGGATTTTTTGTAATACATTAGCCTTTTGAAAAAGACTCTGACAGGATAACAGGATAAACAAGATTTTATTTAAAGTGCATAAACAAAGCTAACTCTCATTGCAGC
>DAOUUW010000038.1 GCA_030667965.1 Deltaproteobacteria bacterium | reverse complement strand
GCGGTGAACCATTCGGCTTTGGCCCAGCTTTCAATGACTTTTTTGGCCGCATCGTTTGTCCTGGAAAGTTCCAGTACCTCATCAAAGGCATCGTAGACAAGGATGGTGCCCGACAGAGCGCAGGCGGCATCATCGGCCAGATCCACATTCTGCAAAGCGGAAATGAGATAGGTGATGTTATAACCGCCCAGCATGGTGCCCAGTATGCGGATAGCCTCTTTTTTATCAATGAGAGGACACGATAGGCCGCCGACTATCTTGCCGAGGAAATCCGCCTTTACCCGGGCGGATGGATCAACACCGGGGGAAATCCGTTCTTTAAGCAGGTTGAGCAAAAACGCCACTTTTCCGGCAGGAGGGGCGAGCAGCAGCTTGCAGAGTTCTTCGCTCTGATCCGGGGTGAGAGGCAGGGGCGGGATGCCAAGTTTTTTTCTTTCCTCTTCATGTTGAAGATATGTTTCTATCATCTTGTTTCTCCTTCTCTATTGTCAATGGAGATTAGAGTTTCAAGATATGAACAATCTTCTTAAAGGTGCGCGGTGCGCACCCTACATAAAATCAGCGTGTCGGCAACCGTAGAGTGCGCACCGCGCACCAACAATGATGAAACTCTAAATCGCAGTATTATCAGCGAACCGTTTTTATGGGCTCGCAAAGTTATCTTAAATGATGGCCATTTATAGCATGGGCGGCCGATATTTGCATGATAATATGACAGGGGAGAAGTGTCTAAAGTACGCTAAACTTTAGTCACTTACCTGAACACGGTTACAGGGAAGCGTTAAGGTTTGCAGCGTAATGCTTAACCCCTCCGACAATATGGCGGGCTATGGCTTCAAGATAACGGTCATCGCGCAGGCGCCGTTCCTCTTCCTTGTTGCTTAGAAAAGCTATTTCCGTTAAAACGGCCGGCATCCGGGCGCCGATGAGGACTATAAAGGGGGCTTTTTTCACACCCAGGTTTTTCACGGAGTATTGTCCTTTTAATCCGTTTACCAACTGGCTCTGAACGCTGCCGGCAAGTTTGGCGGATTCCTCAATTTTACTGTTCTGCATCAGGTCCTGCAAAATTGTCTGCAGATCATTGAGCTGGCTCTGGGAGGCGGCATTTTCCCGGGCGGCAGCCCGCATCTCTTCCCGGGTGGTGGCCAGACTGAGAAAATAGGTTTCCACCCCCTTTGCCTTTTTATTTGGTGCGGAATTTGCGTGGATGGAGACAAAGAGATCCGCCTCTCTGGTGTTGGCTATGGCGGTTCTCTCCTCAAGGGGGATATAGATATCACTGTCCCTGGTGAGAATGACCTTGTAGGTTGTTTCTCTTTCAAGGATGGCGGCAACCTTTTTTGCCACCTTGAGCACCACATCTTTTTCCAGCAGACCGGTTACGCCAATGGCGCCGGGGTCCCTGCCGCCATGTCCCGGATCAATGACAATGGTTTTAACGCCAAGGCCGAACTGTTCGGCCAGGGTTGGCAGTCTTGCCGGATGTGCCTTCTTTTGTTTTCCCGTGACATCAATGACCACCCGAAATGGATTTTGAAGGGTGAAAATTTTGTGGCTGTCAACAGAATCGGTGTCAAGGACAACCCTTACGGTTTGTTTGTCAAACTGGGCGCCGCGCACCCTTTTCAAAAGACCGTCCTGAATGGGAATGGGATTTTGAAAGGTTGGGGCGATGCGGCTGTTGAAAAGATCAATATAGAGACGCCTGGGCAGATTTCCGTCAGCCGGCAGAAATGCCTCTTTGAAGCGCACCGGTTGTGAAATTTCTATAACCACCCTGGTGTAGTTTTTGGTTGACCAGAAGCGCAGGGGTTTGCTCAGGTGGGCCTGGGGAAGAGATGTATTCTGATTGGCCGTTACTTTGACGGGGAGATTTTCTTTGTGAGACTTGGTTTGGTCACTTATGAGGGTAGGTGCGGATCCGTTTATCCGGTGCAGAAGCATTGCCGCGGAATCAGCCATATCACCATCAGGGTAAACTGCAATGATGCGGGCAAAGAGTTTTTTGGCTTTTTGGGGGTCTTTCTTTTTTTCCATAGCGATTCTGCCAAGGACAAGCAGGGCGTCATCTGCCAGCCTGTGTTTTGGAAAAAAAAGGGAAAGGTCTTCATAATAGCCGATGGATTGCCTCAGGTCATCGGGGCTGTTGAAACGGTCATATATTTGCCCGTATGCTTTGCCAAGCATAAAGAGGGAAAGAGGCGCTGTTTTGTGGCTTGGATTTACATAATAGACTTGCTGGAAATTTGAAATGCAGTGGCGCCATCTCTCTTGCCTTTCCTCTCCCCGGTTGAATGAAATATTGTTATAGAGGGCGGCAGCCTGTTTAAAGCGCTTGGCGGTGATGAGATCGGCCTGATCCTTTTTTGCCTCGGCATCAGGCGCAAAAAGAGGGGTAGAGAAAAGAAAAAAGAAAAGAAAAAAATAAATAAATAAATTACGCATCTTTTTTTAGTTCATAAAGCAGGTTAAGGGCTTCAAGGGGACTTAAACGATCAAGCTCGATTTCCCTGATTTTTTTTCTTAGAGGATCATCATCCGTGGCAAAGAGATTGAGCTGGCCCGGATGCTTTGCTTTTTGTTTTTTCATAGGGGCGATTTTGGGTTGTCCCTGGCTGTTGAGCTCTCCTTTTTCAATATTGTGTAGAAGCTCCTTGGCCCTTTCCACCACACGTTTCGGCACTCCTGCCAGGGCGGCTACCTGGATGCCGTAGCTTTTGCTGGTACCGCCGGGAAGCAGCTTGTGCAGAAAGATAATGGAATCATCCCATTCACGCACGGCAATATTAAAGTTTTTCACCCGTTTATGGGTCAGACTCAGTTCCGTCAGCTCATGATAATGGGTGGCAAATATTGTTTTGACCCCTTTGTTGTTTTTAGAGACCAGGTCTTCGGTCACGGCCCAGGCAATGGAAAGGCCGTCAAAGGTGCTGGTGCCCCGGCCGATTTCATCAAGCACCACCAGGCTTTTTTCCGTGGCGTTATTTAAGATATTTGCTGTTTCGTTCATTTCCACCATGAAGGTGGACTGGCCCCGGCGCAGGTCATCCATGGCGCCGACCCTGGTGAAAATCCGGTCAACAACACCGAGACGGGCCTCTGCAGCCGGAACAAAGCTGCCCATCTGGGCCATGAGGACGATGAGGGCGGTTTGTCTGAGTACCGTGGATTTACCGGCCATATTGGGCCCGGTAATAATGAGTACCTCCTGATCGGTCTGGTCGAGATGGATATCATTGGGCACAAATCGTCCGGCGGGCATGGACCGTTCAATAACCGGATGGCGCCCTTCCTTTATGATGATTTCCTCACCGTCATGAACCTCGGGACGGATATAGTTGTAGCGCCTGGCCGCTTCGGCAAGACTCGAGAAAAAATCAACCCGGGCAATAAATGAGGCTGCTTTAATAATACGGGAACTCATGGCTGCCACCTGTTCACGTATGCGGCTGAAAAGCCGGTATTCAAGCGCCACTCTTTTCTCTTCAGCTCCAAGAACCTTCTGCTCAAACTCCTTCAGTTCGGGAGTGATGAAGCGCTCGGCATTCACCAGGGTCTGTTTGCGGATAAAGTTATCCGGCACATTGGCGCTTTGCGCCTTGCTCACCTCAATAAAGTAGCCGAACACCTTGTTAAAGCCGATTTTAAGCTTGGCTATACCGCTGCGCTGCCTCTCTTGTTCTTCCAGGGAGAGGATGAGTTTTTTGCCGTCCGTCAGGATGGAGACCAGTTCGTCAAGCTCAGCATGAAAGCCTGGTTTTATCATTTTCCCTTCACGCAGGGTGACAGGGGCATCTTCCCTGATGCTTTTTTCAAGCAGTTCGTGTATGTCCTCAAGGGTATCGAGCCTGATGCTTTCCTCAAAAAGAATTCCTTTGCATAGCGATGTCAGTTGCTTAAATTTCGGCAGTAATGCCAGGGACGCTTTGAGAGCTGTCAGGTCGCGACCGTTGGCGCTGCCAAGCACCACCCGGCTGTTTAAGCGTTCCAGATCATAAACACCGCCCAGGGTTTCCCTTAGTTTTTTACGCAATTCCTGGCCGGCAGGGCGGGGCTGCGATCCGTCAGAATGCATGCTCAGGGTCAGGGATGAGGCTGTTGGACCCGTTTTTCCATAAAGAAAAGCCAGGGTGTCCAGCCTGCTGTTGATCTCGTCAACATTCTGCAGGGGAAAAAGAAGATTTTTTTTGAGCAGTCTGGCCCCCATGGGAGTGCGGGTCAGATCGAGAGCGGCAAGCAGCGAACCATCCCGTCCGCCGCCGACAATGGTCTGGGTCAGTTCCAGGTTGCGGCGGGACGATTCGTCAACAAGAAGCACATTGTCTTCTTCCATGGCCAGAATACGCTCGATGTGGGACAGGTCGCTTTTCTGGGTTTCCCGGATATAATGCAGAAGGGCTCCGGCGGCGCTTATTCCTTCGCGGAAATGATCGCAGCCGAATCCGGCCAGGTTTGTCGTCTGGAAATGGTCAAGCAATGTCTCAAGGGCATTTCCCCGGTGAAAAAGAGAGGACGTACGGATGGTCACACAGGCGGGCTGAAAAACCTCTTCTATTTTTTTCAGCTCCTTGTCGTCTTTTTCCTCCACCAGCAGTTCGGCGGGTGACATGCGGTTTAACGCATCAAGCAGGCTTTCCCTTTCCCCATGTTCTGCAACCAGAAATTCACCTGTTGACAGATCAAGAAAACTCACCCCCCATTTTTCCCGGTGATAGATGGAGGCAAGATAGCGGTTTGATTTTTCATCAAGGACCTGTTCTTCGGTCACCACACCCGGACTGATGATCCGCACCACCTCTCTTTTCACCACCCCTTTTGCCTGTTTCGGATCTTCGACCTGCTCACAGATCGCCACCCGGAAACCATTGTTGACAAGCTTGGCCAGATAATTTGGGGCGGCATGAAAGGGAACACCACAGAGGGGCACTTTGTTTTTGTCGTCCTTGCCGCTTCGCGAGGTAAGAGTGATGCCGAGTACTCTGGAGGCGGTTACGGCATCGTCAAAGAACATTTCATAAAAATCGCCGAGGCGATAGAAGAGGATGCAGTCCTGATGCTGTTCCTTGATCTCCAGGTATTGGCGGAGCATGGGGGTTACTTTGGGAGTAGTCATGGGACGGTATTTTCAAGCAGGGATTGAAAATCCCCCAGCAGCATGTCAAACGTCTGCTCAATATGCTGGGGGATGGTGCTGATTTCCGAGATAACGGTCATGAAATTGTGGTCCCCGTTCCAGCGGGGAACAATATGAAAATGAAGATGATCGGCCAGACCTGCTCCAGCCACGGACCCGAGGTTGAGGCCGACATTAAACCCATCGGGCTTGAGGTGTTTTCTGACGATGTTGACGCTGTGGCGGATATGTTCCATCAGGGCCGCTGACTCCTTTGGCTGCAGATCAGACAGGTCCCCGACGTGGCGGGCCGGAGCGACGAGAAGATGGCCGTTTGCGTAGGGATAGCGGTTAAGAAGTACAACAACATCATTATTGCGGAAGAGGATCAGCTCTTTTTTGGCACATGATTTTTCCGGCTGCAAATCAAATATACAGTCACCGGGTTTTTCGTTGCCGAGAATGTAATCCATCCGCCATGGTGTCCATAGGTTTTTCCGAGGGGACATTTTTTATGTATGCTGCTCCATGGAGGCAAAAAACTCCTTGATAAAACCTTCCAGGTTGACTTTCTGGTCTTCGGTCAATGGGCCGAATTTTACTCCACGGCGCCGAATTTTTTTCGCTTCCAGCCCCTGTGGGTTCATTAACTGATAAATAGGGTGGCTTTTATCTTCAACTTCAAATTCATTGACGGTTTCCATGATGACATTTTCAACATTGAACTCCAGTCCGAAGAGATCGTACCGTTTGTCTGGATCTGTCGACCAGTTCTCCTCCTCATGGTGAAAGAAAGATAGACCTCCCAGGCTGATGTCAACAATCAAGCCGGGCATGACGGAGTCATCACGACTGAATACCGCATAATTGCCAAGATCCATGCTGAAACGTTTGTGTTGTCTTTTTTCGTTGAAGCTCATTTTTCCAGAAGTCATACACTTCTCCTCTTCCCGGATGAAGTCCCGGGGAGGTTGTCCGAGAATGGTTGTTATGTATTATACAAGCCTTGGGACTTCAAATATATTTCTTTTCAGACCATCACCGATTTCAAGCAGGGCATAGGTTCCGGGTGCTCCATAACTGCCGCTTCCCATGAAACTACCGGGGTTGATAAAGAGAATGTCATAAAGTACATGGCAGACAGGTCGGTGGGTGTGGCCTGACACAATACAGTCCACATCGTCAAACTCCCGTATCAGGTAATCTTCCACATCGTGCCTGTAATCCATACCGTGCATCAGGCCTATTCTGACGCCGTTCACCTCGATAATCTTTTTGGTTGGAAGGGATTTGAGCACGGCTGAGTGGCACATATTACCATGAACCGCGTGCACCTCTTTCCCTTTGAAGGCGCTAAGCACACTTAAATCCGTCAGGTCTCCGGCATGGAGAATAATGGAGACATCGGCAAAACAGGTATCAATAAGCTTTTGAAAATGATCGTTAATTTTGATCAGATGCGTGTCTGAAAGGATACCTATTTTTATTACCATGACTTCCGGGATATTGTTCGCCGCATGCTGCTGTTTTTTTACCGTTTTAAAAATTCGCCTAATCTTTTTTCTGCTTCTTCAGAACTCACGTCACTAAGCAGGAATCGCTTATGGCGGTTTTGCCGGCCGCTTTTAAGGATTATGGACGATTTGGCCACTTTAAAAAATTTGGCTAGAAAAGAAATGACCGCCTTGTTTGCCTTGCCGTCAACCGGGGGAGCAGTGACGGCGACTTTCAACTCGTCCCCATGTCGGCCGCAAATTTCGTTTTTTGCTGCTTTTGGCTGGATGTAGAGGGCCAGAGAGATAGAGTTATTCTTTTCCCGGCGTATAAAGGACATTTTTCATGTTTCTTTTTTACCGTTGTCATCATCCAGAGGCTCAATGGCTACATCCGGCTCGTGTTCCGCCTCGAGAGGATCTTCCAGGGAAAAGAGCATATCTCCTTCAAGGTCCGGAATTGTCAACTGTTCTTCTTCTGTTTCCTCCTGGTCTCGCAACTTTGTCTCAAGAAGCGCATGGACGGCTTGCTCTTCCTTATCGTCAAGGTTCAAGTCGCCCGGCATATCGATTTTCTCATACAGATCATCAAGATCGTTTTTACCATCAGCAAAGGCCTCAAGGGTAGCGCCCTCCATTTTGTTTTTTGCGTCCACAGCACCTTCTGTAATATCTGACTGCAGGAGAGCAAGAGGAGTATTCTCGTGAAGCGGAATGTCCTGATCAAGCAGGTCAATGTACGTCTGCATATAGGTTCGCAGCTCTTCTTTCACCTTGTCCTTGCTTCCTTTAAGCTCGGCGATTTCAAGCCGCAGGCTTTCTCTTTCTTCTAATGCCTCATTGCGCAGACGGTTAATTTCCTCCAGGGTGGCCTCCCGCCGTTCCTTTGCTTCCTGGCGGCTTTTTTTCTGCATCTCCTCTGTAATTTTCTGGGCGGAAATAATGGCATGCTGGAAGGTACTGCCCTGGGATTGAAACTCTTTCAGCTCCATTTCAAGTTTTTCAACCTGCTCTTCCAGCTGTCTTTTCTCGTCCTTAATCAGGGCAAAATGTTCGGCAGCGCGTTCCAGAAAATTATCTACCTCGTCAACATCAAAGCCACGAAAACGGACATGAAACTGTTGGGTCTGGATATCTTCAGCTGTCAGCGACATATTAGGGTACTCCTGTTTTTATAAATGGGAAACAGTATCAACCAAAAGACCGGGCAATACCATGCAGGGTTGGAACAAGAAAACTCTGTAAAAACAGTATAACAAGAATGAGGATCATTGGTGAAAAATCAATGCCGGCGGCAGAGGTAAAAGGAATGATCCTCTTGATTCTGTTCAGCAGCGGGTCTGTGACCTGGTGGAGAAAACGGACAATGGGGTTATGCGGATCCGGGTTGACCCAGGAGATAATGGCCCGGGCGACGATGATCCACATATAGGCCGAGAGCACAAAATTGATCAGGGTGGCCAGTGAGTTGATAAAATTTCCGAATATAAACATGTTGTTTCCCTAGGTGAGTATTTTATTGCAGATTTCCATGATAGCCAGACTTGCTCTGGTTTTTGGCTGGGAAATCAGGAATGGCGTCTGGGTGCGCACAGCATTGGCAACAGCGCCATCGCGTGGTATGGCTCCCTGGTTGTTTGGCTTGATGCCTAAAAATTTTTCAAGTACGGCGCTCATGTTGGCAAAAACTTCATTTTCTTCCTTTTTGTTTTTCACATGGTTAATGATAAGGGAAAAATTATTTTTTTCATAGCGGGTGTGCATAATTTTTATAAGGGCATAGGCGTCGGTCATGGAGGTAGGATCCGGAGTGAGGATGACAAAATTTGTGTCTGCCCAGTCATTAAACCAGAGAACCGATTCACCAATGCCGGCTGCGGTATCCACTAGTACATAGTCAAATTTTCCTGTGATATGTTCCAGGCTGTCAATAAGAAAGGCCTGTTCCTCGTAAGAGAGGCTGGCCATTTCAGGCACTCCGGAGCTAGCCGGCAGAACGGAAAAGCCCGGCATGATTTCAACCAGGGTGTCCATCGGATCCCGTTCCTCTTCAACGATCTCACGCAGGGAATGTTTGACGTTTAAACCAAGGACAATGTCCACGTTGGCCAGGCCGAGATCTCCGTCAATGAGAAGAACCTTCTGTTTTTTCTGCGACAGGGCTACTGCCAGGTTCACCGTGAAAGAGGTCTTGCCAACCCCACCTTTTCCGCTGCTGACACTAATTATGTGAGGTTTGTTCTGTTTGTCTGTCATGTTTTATTTTTTCCCAACGTTTAAAAAGCTGAAAAGATGGACCCTTTCCTCTGCTGTCACCTGGCATGAATCGTGTCCAGGTTCGGCGCAGCTGTGGCATATTTCCATTTGCTCAGCTTCCGCCCGTTTGAGTTCTTCTTCCGCCATACGAACAAATGTATCCACTTTTTGAGTGTCCCGGCACGTGCAGACCGTAAGCCCCATACGGATCTGTCGATGGGAGAGAGACCGGCGGACAGCCTCTGCCAGGCGCAGACTTCTTTTTATGTTCAGGCCCGGCAGCAGAAGAGAAAACGTTTCATCGTCAAAAAGATCAAGATGTCCGTTGCAGGGAATATGTTCCCGCAGCTGATTCATAACCATTTTCAGATGTTCCGTCTGTTTAAGATTATCAATTTTTACAAGCAGCAGCGAGCAGGGAAGCTTGCTTTTTTTGACCAGACGAAGCTCGGTGCGAAGCCGGGTTTTCAGGGTGTCCTGATCCGCAAGGGCAATTTGCGGGGTGCCAAGCGGCTGATTTCCCTTTCCTTCGTTTGCAGCAAAAGAAAGGGCTCTTGAAATCTCAGCTTTTTTTATTTTAGAGAAAGAGCTCTCCAAGGCAAGAAATCCCTGCAAAGAACCATTTTCACTAACCTTGAAAATGTCCACGGGAAAATTACCGGCCTCAGATTCCATCATACGAAAAAAATCTTCACACCCTTTATTTTTTTTACTGCCGGCAAGCACTCTTTTTAAATCCTTTTCAGCAATTGACAATTTTCCATTATCAATTGCCTTTATGAAACCTTGCTTCCGGGGGTAACAAGAGACGAAACAGCTGACAAATGCAGTGTTCCGCCGTCCTTTACGGCAAGGACCATACCATGTGAAGTAACCCCCATGAGTTTTGCCGGTTTCAGGTTGGCGGCAATAATAACCTGTTTGCCCACCACCTCCTCTGGGTCGTAAAATTCGGCAATACCGGCCACAATGGTCCTTTCTTCCGGTGCTTTGACCGTCAGCTTTAAGAGCCTGTCGGATTTTTTGATTTTTTCAGCAGCAATAATCTCGGCCACGCGCAAATCAACTTTTTTAAAGTCGTCAAAGGAAAGAAAGTTGTCGTCTTCCTGCTTTTCCTCTTTGTCTTTCTTTTTAGACTCTTTTGCCGGTTGCTTTTTGTGCTTCTTTTTGCCGTTGTCAAGTCGGGGAAAGAGAGCTGGGGGCGGCTTGATCTCTGTTCCCTCCTTTAGGAGCCCCCATTGGGCCTGATCTGTCAGATTGGGCGCATCGTTTATAGCCAGGGCTTGTCGCATTTTCAGGGCGGTTTCCGGCATGACCGGTTCAATGGTCAGGGCGATGAGACGCAGTGTTTCAAGCAGGTAATAGAAAACCGTATCCAGGCGCTGCTGTTTGCCTTCATCTTTGGCAAGTTCCCACGGAGCGTTTTCAACGATATATTTATTGGCCCGGCTGATGACCTCCCACACGGCGGAAAGGGCCTTGTTAAAGGAGAAGTTATCCATTTCCCGGCGATAGGTTGCCAGCATCTTCACGGCAGCATCGGCCAGTTCCCTGTCAATATCCTCAGGTGTTCCGGCAGCCGGCACTTTACCCTGGGCAAACTTTGCCACCATGGTGAGCGAACGGCTGAAAAGGTTGCCAAGATCATTGGCAAGATCCGCGTTTTGCCGGGCCACCAGGGCATCGGTGGAGTATCCCGAATCCAGCCCGAATGACATATCGCGCAGGAGAAAATAGCGCACCGTGTCCGCGCCGAACTCTTCCACCATTTCAGCGGGGTGGATGACATTTCCCAGGCTTTTGCTCATCTTGGTTTCCCCAACGTTCCAGTAGCCATGTACGTGGAGCTTTTTGTAGGGTTCCAGTCCCATGGAGCGCAGCATGGTGGGCCAGAATATGGCATGGGGTTTAAGAATGTCCTTGGCGATGAGATGCTCGGCCTCCTGCCAGAAACGGGCGAAATTCTCTCCGTCCGGATAACCCAGGCCGGTGAGGTAGTTGATCAGCGCGTCAAACCAGACGTAGGTGACAAAGCGGTCGTCAAACGGCAGGGGAATTCCCCAGGTCAGGCGGCTGGTGGGCCGCGAGATGCACAGGTCTTCCAGGGGGTCCTTTAAAAAGGACAGCACCTCGTTGCGGTAGCGTTCAGGGGTGATGAAATCCGGATTTTGGCCAATATGGTCAATGAGCCATTGCTGGTACTTGCTCATGCGGAAAAAATAATTCTGTTCACTGATTACTTCGGGAGCAACAAGATGGTCCGGGCATTTGCCGTCAATTAGTTCTTTTTCCGTGAGAAAGCGCTCGCATCCCTTGCAGTAGTGACCGGAATATTCGCTGAAATAAATATCACCCTTGTCATACACCATCTGCAGAATGTTCTGTACGGTCTGCATGTGGTCCTTATCTGTTGTGCGGATAAAATTATCCGGTTTTATGTTGAGCAGCGGCCAGGCATCCCTGAACATGGAGCTGATGCGGTCCACATATTCTCTGGGGGAAACATCGGCATTGTCCGCCGCCTGGACGATTTTATCACCATGTTCATCCGTTCCCGTCTGGAAACGTACGTCTTCACCGCATAGTCTGCGATAGCGGCAATAGGTGTCGGCAACAATGGTGGAATAGGCGTGTCCCAGATGGGGCTGATCGTTTACATAAAAAATAGGGGTGGTTATATAGGTCATTTCTTTGTGCCCTTGGAGGTCTTCTCTTTTTTGTCCTGTTTCTTGGTTTTTTTGCGTTGTTGCGCTGTGTTAGCTGTAAGTGTTGCATCTGTGTGTTGATCAACCTGTCCCCATTCAGCACGTCCCAGAACACGGCGTGTATCCGGATTTTCAAGGTCAACAGCCACCACAGTTTCTTCAAGAACGTTTTGTTTGATCACCTTGTATTTTTTGCCGTTCACTGTCAGTTTTTTTCCTTGTCTCGGCAGTTCCTTGCGTATCTCCCGGTAGGTGGGATATTCATATGTGAGACAGCAGAGCAGGCGATTGCAGATGCCTGAAATCTTAACGGGATTTAACGGCAGACTCTGCTCCTTGGCCATTTTAATGGAAACAGGAGCAAAATTATTGATGTACGATGAGCAGCACAGCTCTCTGCCGCAGCAGCCCAGCCCTCCGACCATTTTCGTCTCGTGGCGAACCCCGATTTGCCGCATTTCCACTCTGGTGCGGAATTCCTGAACAAGATCTTTGACGAGCTGCCTGAAGTCCACCCTGTTTTCTGCGGTGAAATAGAAAATAATCTTGCTGCCGTTAAAAAATCGTTCAACTCTGATGAGCTTCATGGAGAGCTGTAATTTGTTGATTTGCCGTCGGCAGAACCCAACAGCCTCTTCCTCGCGTTCTATAAGACGCAGGTATTTATCAATTTCCTCTTTGGTTCCCGGTCGATGAAGAACGTAATTGGTTTTGAAGGAGTCTCTGTCTTCAGGTGCAGGCTGGGCAGCCCATCCGAGTATGCGGGCAGGCTCGAGGTTATGGTCTGTCTGGATCATGCCCACATCACCTTGCTGCAGATTCAATACGGGGGAAGAGGCGGAAAAAACCTGTTCGTTTTCACGGAATTGAATTTTATAAAATTTTTCAGACGTTGCAGTGTCTGTTTTTTCTTGTTGTTCGGTCATGGAGTTTGTCTCTTGTGTCTCTTTTTTGTGTCGATGAATCGTCAACTTGACTCATTATATACCATCAAAGAAGTGCAAAGAAAAGCACTTCGCATACCAGGGTCCGGTTGCAGTTGCGCAGGAGCTGCCTGCGGGCACGGTCAATGAGCTGAAGTTTTTCAATGAGCACTTCAAGATTCCACCTCTTCAGGGCTGACGGCAGAAACTGTTTGAGATCACGGCTCATGACTTTGTCTTCCAGACCCTTATGGGTCAGCATGACATCCCTGAGCCAGATGGTAAGAAGATCGAGGAGCTCTTCGAGGTTCTCTTTCGTATCAGCCGCCTTTTCCGCCAGCCTGAAAACCGTTTCCACCGTTTCGGGTTGGCCGGTTCCAAGGGAGATGAGTTGTTCAACAATCTCCCCTCGCAGGGGTAGTAGTTTTTCTGTATGAAGGAGTCTGGCCCTGCCGAGGCTGCCTTCGGCAATGGCGCTCAGGGAGACTGCTGTATCTTCATCGATATTGTCAGCCACCAGGGCCTGTGTCACCAGATCATGGGGAAGCGGGTAAAAGGGTATGATCTGGCAGCGCGAAAGAATGGTCGGCAGGATATCTCCCGCCTCATCGCCGGTCAGGATAAAGAGGGTGTCATCCGGCGGTTCCTCCAGGGTTTTCAGCAGGCTGTTGGCCACCTCTTTTCTGCGCATGTAGAGATGAATATCTTTTAACAGCACCACCCGGAAACCTGCCTCAAAGGGCGGATAGGTGAGAGCGTGTTTCAGTTCCCTTATCTGGTCGATTTTGATGGAGGTGCCCCGGGGTTCAATATGCAGGAAGTCCGGGTGATTGCCTGAAGCGTATTTCCTGCAGGAAGAGCAGACACCGCAGGCATCGCCGTTCTGCGGATCATGGCAGTTGATCAAGGCGGAATAGGCGTGGGCGCATGTCTTTTTCCCAACACCGGCAGGCCCCCTGAAAAGATAGGCGTGGCTGTTTTTTCCCCGTAAAAAGGAGGTTATCAGAAAATTTTTGGCCTTTTGCTGGCCTATGACGGATTTCATTGAGATGAACATAAAAATAAAAAATAACGCAATGGCTCGAGCCATTGCGTTAATGTCGGTTTTTACATGTTTTCAAACAGACTCGGTTGTTTTATTCCCGGATGTGCTGTTTTCTCTTTTTTCTGCTTTTGCGGGGGTACGTCTGGTTTGGCGCTGTGGCCGGTCAGAAAGAGGAAGCGTTCCAGGTTGCGCTGGTATTCACTCCACTGATATCCGTCCTCAGGCGCCTTATCGCTCAGCCGTTCCACATAATTGATTTTGGCGTCCAGATCGTCCAGAAAGTTGAGAACAAAGGCCTCGTGCAGCATGGGCAGAGTCGGTGCGCCAAAATCATGGCGGCCGTGGTGGCTGAGAATGAGATGTTTGATCCTCACGCTGAGATCTTCCGGGAAATCCTTTATTTTTTTAATGCGCTCCTGCACCATTTCCACCCCGAGTATCATGTGGCCCATGAGTCTGCCCTGGTCCGAATAGTCAAACAGCCCTGATGTAGCAGTAAGCTCCTCAACCTTGCCGATGTCATGGAGCATGGCACCGGCAAGCAGAAGGGAACGGTCAATGGACGGATAGAGCCCGGAAACCATATTTGCCAGACGGCATACATGCAGGGTATGCTCAAGGAGCCCGCCAAGATAGGCGTGGTGCATGGATTTTGCCGCCGGCGCTTTTTTGAATGCCTCAAAAAAAGAGGCATCGTTTACAAATTTCAGCAGCAGTTTTTTGATAAAGGGGTTGCTGACGCTTTTGGCCAGCCGACTCAGTTCCTCGGCCATTTCATCAATGTCGCAGGAGGTAGAGGGAATAAAATCGCTCAGATCCGTCTCTTCCATGGCAATCGAATCAACTGCGCTGATAATGAGCTGCAGGTTCCCTTTATAGCTCTGGGCTTTGGCATATATGGAAACAAGTCCGCCGGGAGTACATTTTTTTTCCCAGCGGTCGGCGTCGTCCCAGATTCGCCCTGTGATTTCGCCGGTTTTGTCCATTAACTTCAGGGTCAGGTAAGGTTTGCCCGCCCTGGTTTCAGCCCGGCTCAGTTCCTTCAGCAGAAAGATTTCCTCGCTGATCTGCTGACCGTCTTCTATGTCGTTTACTGCAATACGTTGTGTCATGGTGTTAAAAAATATCTGGGGCAGAGTGTTATTTCGGCGTGTCCACCCCCGTGATTAGTTCCCATTTTATTATGAGAGTTTTGGTGGAACCTGCTTCCCGTAGGCTCAAAAATTAAGCGTCTCCTGCCACGTTTTTTTCAGGTCCGCCATGGTTTCAGAGAGAACGTTGTCTCCACCTAAGCCCATGGCAACAAATGACTGCTCTTCGGTTACCGTGCCGATGCGAGCCCAGCCGGTATCGGCCATGATCTGTTCAAAGGCATCGGTTTTGTCCGGTGAAATTGTAACAACAAAACGGCTCTGGGATTCGGCAAAGAGCAGCACGTCATCCCTGTCAATATTTGTGGTGGGAACCTGGCGAAGATCAATATCCAGGCCGAATCCTCCGGCAAAGCCTGTTTCAGCCAGGGCCACCCCCAGTCCGCCGTCGGAGCAGTCGTGGCAGGACGCCACCAGCTGTTCAGCCATGGCTTTTTCCAGGGCCTGGTAACGGGGCAGCGCGTCCTGTTCCCGAACCTTTGGTACGGAATTGCCCAAAGCGCCGTGCATGTCGGCATATTCGGATGCGCCTAGTTCATCATAGGTTGTACCCAGCACGTAGACAAAATCCCCGGCTTTTTTTGCATCCATGGTCACTGCCTTTCTGATGTCGTTTATTTTGGCGATCACCGAAAAAAGCAGGGTGGGCGGAATGGATATCTTGGTGCCTCCCACCTGGTAGTCATTTTTCATGGAGTCCTTGCCTGAGATGGGCGGCACGCCGTAAAACCGGGCATAATGGGCCAGGGCCTCGTTGGCCCGCACCAGCTGGGCCAGCTTGTAATCTCCGTCCGGTGTTTTGTCGGACAGAATGGGATCGCACCAGCAGAAATTGTCAAGCCCGGCCATGACCGACATGGTGGCGCCGACGCAGAGGGCGTTGCGGATTGCCTCGTCAATGGCGCAGGCGGCCATATGGTAAGTGTCAATATCCGAATAGCGTGGACAGACACCATGCGCGATGACCAACCCGGCAAAGGAATCAAACACCGGCCGGATGACAGCCGCATCGCTGGGGCCGTCGTTGGCAACACCGGTCAGGGGTTTGACAACGCCGGCCCCCTGCACCTCGTGGTCATACTGGCGGACAACGTATTCCTTGCTGCAGATGTTGAGCCTGCCCAGCAACCCTTTTAATTCCTTGCCCAGATCAGGTGATTGCGAAAGCTTCGGTTCCTCGTAAACTTTCTGCTGCCAGCGTGCCACCATCTGCATGGGGGGCAGTCCTTCATGGACAAAGGCCATGTCGAGATAGGCCACGGTTTTGCCGTTATAGAGGCAGTGAAATTTGCCGGAATCGGTAAAGGTGCCGAGCACCGTGGCCTCTGTGTCCATTTTTTCACAGAGTGCCATGAATTCATCCAGTTTTTCCGGCTGGATGGCCAGGGTCATGCGCTCCTGGGCCTCGGAGAGAAAGATCTCCCAGGGTTGCAGGCCGGCGTATTTCAGTGGCGCCTTGTCAAGATGCAGTTCAAAGCCGTTGGTGTCCTCTCCCATCTCTCCCACTGATGAGGAAAGACCGCCCGCGCCATTATCGGTAATGCAGCGGTACAGCCCCATATCGCGGGCCTTGAGCAGGCAGTCAAACATCTTTTTCTGGGTGATGGGGTCGCCGATCTGCACGGCGGTTGCCGGCGAGTTCTCGTTGAGCTCCTCGGAAGAAAAGGTGGCGCCGTGGATGCCGTCTTTACCGATCCTGCCGCCGGTCATGACAATGATGTCGCCGGGCAGGGCCTTTTTGTATTCAGAGGGCTGGCCGTTGACCAACTTGGGCATGATGCCAATCGTGCCGCAGAACACCAGGGGTTTGCCGGCATACCGGTCGTCAAAATAAAGTGAGCCGTTCACCGTGGGGATGCCGCTTTTATTGCCACCGTGCTCAACGCCTTCGCGCACTCCTTCAAAGATGCGTTTGGGATGCAGCAGCCTTGCCGGAATCTCTTTGTCGTAAAAAGGGGTGGCAAAGCAGAACATATTGGTGTTGCAAATCAGTTTTGCTCCCATGCCGGTGCCGAAGGGGTCGCGGTTTACCCCGACAATGCCGGTGAGCGCTCCACCGTAGGGGTCCAGGGCCGAGGGGCTGTTGTGGGTCTCGACCTTGAAGACGATATTCCAGTTGTCGTCAAATCTGATGACACCGGCGTTGTCCTTGAAAACTGAAAGACACCAGTCGTTTTCGCCAAGTTTTGCCCGGATATCGCTTGTTGGCCGGCGAATGCAGCTGTCGAAAAGATTGGAGACCTTCTTTTTTTCTCCGGTCTCTGCGTCTTCGTAATCAATGTCGCCTGAAAAGATCTTGTGCTTGCAATGCTCGGACCAGGACTGGGCCAGGGCCTCAAGCTCCACATCCGTCACTTTTTCAGAGAGGCCTTGGGCCTTGCGTTGCTCCGTAATGTCCGGCCGGTCCAGATAATTACGGATGATCTTCATCTCTTCCAGAGTCAGGGCGAGAACACCCTCTTTACTGATGCGCACCAACTCCTCGTCCGCCACATGCAGATCTATTTCCGCCATGCGCGCCTTGCTTTTATCCATAACCTTGGGGGCATAGGGCTTCAGCCCGCCGGCCTTGACAAAATCATCTTTTGGCAGAATGGTGAAGCGTTGGATAAGCTCGTTGGCCAGTCCCTTGCGGGCAATGGTCTCGGCTTCTTCCAGACTGATCTTGCCTGAAACAAGATACTGGGTGGAGGTGTACACCGCTTCATGGCGGCCCAGCTTGCGGCCGATGAGCAGTTCCAGGGCCTGGGCTGCTGTGCGTCCTTCGTTGTCGGTTACACCCGGCCGGAAGCCTATCTCTATCATCCAGTCAAAATCAATACCCCAGTCCATGGAGAGCGGGCCGAGAGAGTAGTCCTGGATTACCGGATCGCAGTATGGACCATGGGCAGTCTCTTCAAGCTGCTCCGGGCTGATATCTGCTTCAACGGTAAAAACTTTGATGGTGCGGATCGAGTCCACCGGTATTTTCAGGTCGCCCCTGATTTTAGCCCTTGTTTTTTCGCCAAATGAATCGGTAAAAACGGGTTTAATACCAACCTGGATACGTGCCAGCATAATAGACTCCAAGAAGATTTAGGTTTTAAGTTTTTAAATTTATGTGTAAAAATAGAAATACGAACAGAGAAAAAACGCATCTTACCATTTAACACCCAAAACTTAAATCCTAAAACTTCTTTAAATGCATTACCTGGACGACGAAACATACCTGCTTGATCTGCTTGCCCGTCAGCATCTTATTGTGCCCGAGCAGAAGAAGATGCTTGTGCTCAAGAAAGAGCAGCAGCGGCAGGTTCTGCGGCGGAAACTGCGGGATGCGGGCGGCGCAAAAATAGGCGAACAGGAGCAGGCCGTTGATCTGGTTGATGTTATTGTGTCGCTCAATCTGCTTCTTCCGGGAAGCAAAGTTGATTTTCTGACAGAAGAAAAAATCATCCGCGAGGTGGCAAACGACCTGGGGCTGCCCTATAAAAAACTCGATCCCCTGGAGCTTGATCTGGATGTTGTCACCAAAACCATACCGAAATCCTTTGCCTTAAAGCATCTCCTGCTTCCTTTTGCCGTGAAAAACGGGGTGCTCGAGGTTGCCATCAACGAACCGGACAACCGTACCCTGCTCGATGATATTGAGCGGGCAAACCAGATCAAGGTGCGGGCCCATATCAGCACCAAAACCGATCTTAGAAAGATTTTGGCTGAGTTTTTTGGTTTCCAGTCATCTATTTCAGCGGCGGAAAATCATTTGGGCGGCCCGGCGGTGGATCTGGGCAACCTGGAGCAGTATGTCAAGATTTCCTCGAGCAAGGAAATCACTTCGTCCGACCAGAATATCAAATCAGCGGTGGATCACCTATTTAACTATGCCTTTGATGAAAGGGCCAGTGATATCCATATAGAGCCGAAACGCAATATCAGCAAGATCAGGCTGCGTATCGACGGGGTGCTCCATACTATATACGAGCTTCCCAAGGTGGTCCATGCGGCCATGATTTCCCGCATAAAATTTCTGTCACGCCTTGATATCGCCGAAAAACGGCGACCCCAGGACGGCCGCATCAAGGTGGACAGGGAGGGGAAAGAGGCGGAAATTCGGGTGTCAACCATTCCGGTGGCCTTTGGCGAAAAGGCGGTCTTGCGTATTCTCAGTTCCGATATTATGTTTCAGGACGTAACGGGCATTGGTTTTTCAGAACACGATCTTGGCGTGTATAAATCCTTTATGGATTCACCCCACGGCATCATGCTCGTTACCGGGCCGACCGGCAGCGGCAAATCAACCACCCTCTACTCCACCCTGCAGAACCTGGCATCCCCTGAAATTAATATCGTTACAGTGGAGGACCCTGTGGAAATGGTGCATGAGGATTTCAATCAGATTGGTGTCCAGCCGCAGATAGATGTGACTTTTTCAACGATTTTGCGAAATATCCTGCGCCAGGATCCTGATATAATCATGATTGGCGAGATCCGCGATCTGGACACCGCCACCAACGCCATCCAGGCTGCCCTCACCGGCCATCTGGTTTTTTCCACCCTGCACACCAATGACGCGGTTTCAGCCATCACCCGCCTGCTTGAGCTGGGAGTGCAGCCCTTTCTTGTCAGCTCCACCCTGCTGGGCGCCATGGCCCAGAGGCTTGTGCGGACCATCTGCACCCATTGCGCGGAAAAGTTCACCATTACCACCTCGGATCTTGAAGGGTTCGGTTTTCCCCTGCCTGACCAGCCCCAGCTCATCCTGCGCCGGGGCAAAGGTTGTCGCAGGTGTCGCGGCACGGGCTTTATCGGCAGATGCGGAATTTTTGAGATTTTTCCCTTGTCTGATGCAATTAAAAAGCTTATCAGCCAGGGAGCAAATTCTGCGGACATACAAAAAGTCGCCCGCCGGGAAGGCATGACAACCCTGAAAGAAGACGCCTGGAAAAAAGTGACCCAGGGCATCACCACCTACCAAGAGGCCATCCGGGTGACCGGTATGGGGTAAAGTCGATGATTTTTAAAAAGCTCGTAAGTGGTGTCCGCCCTGTTTCTGCAAAGTCTCTGGGTTTTAGTACACTTCTGTGTTTCTGTAAGATATAGCCGTGGATGTCAGGGGAACAATCCGAAATCCGAGATCGGAAATCCATCCAAAATAGTAAAGACAAAGATGTCCGGAAAAATAATAGCTACAAATAAAAAAGCCTATCATGATTATAATGTTGATTCGATCATTGAGGCAGGCATGGTGCTCAAAGGCCCGGAAGTGAAATCCCTGCGCGCCGGCCGGGTAAACCTCAAGGATGGCTACGCCCAGATAAAAGACGGTGAAGTATGGCTTTTTAATGTACATATCTCGCCCTATAAATTTGCCACCCACGAGTTGCCGGACCCCCTGCGCAAGCGGAAACTGCTGCTTAACAAACAGGAAATCAAAAAACTAATCCGCAAGGTGCAGGAAAAAGGATTTGCCTTAATACCGATTAAGATTTATTTTACTAAAACAGGGAAAGCAAAACTCGGTCTCGGTATGTGCAAGGGAAAAACGCTGCATGACAAGCGGCACACCCTGAAGACAAAAGAGGCGGACCGGGAAATGGACAGGGTACGGAAAAGCTACCAGTAAGGGAACTTTTCCGCATTGATACTGTCATATATATAATAACTACCAAATCCCCTGGTTTGCCTCCTCTCCTGAGGAGGTAAGCGACCGAAAGGAGACTCCGGGAGAAACGGGGTGAGGGTAAAAATAACAATTTCATTTAATAAGGGGGCGAAACGGGTTCGACGGGGATATATAAGCTCGGGCTGCATGTCGAGGATTCTATCAACCTTCGTAAAAAAGGTAGAATTTTAAATATAGTCGCAGATGACTATGCATATGCTGTAGCAGCATAAATAAGCTACTGTCCTTCCTTGTTATTCCTGCGGACTTGGAAAGGGCATCGACTAGCGGGATAGCTACTAGGGTGCTTCACTGGCCCCTGACGGCGAAATAAAACAGTGGATAGCGCTGAAAGCTCCT
>DAOUUW010000143.1 GCA_030667965.1 Deltaproteobacteria bacterium | reverse complement strand
AGCGGCTTTAGCCGCGAAAAGGGCTGGCAAGGAGATGAAACTGCTTGCTTGCCAACCCAGAAAATTCGCGGATAAATCCGCTCCCACCCTCATTCTTTGCCGGTTACTTACTCAGGAGGCTGAAAATTAGTGGTAATCACATTATAATTTAAACTGGATACCCACTTTAAAACAAGCGTGAAACCTCGAAGCGCACAAAGCACACGCAGAAAAATGAGAAAAAAATTCTGTGCACCCTGTGCCTCTGCGAGATAAGAATTCTGCTTTGCATGAAGCCGACCAATGTTAATTTCAAGGATGAGTTTGAAAGCCTTTAACTGCTGAAATTTTATGACCCATCTCTACATTCCCCTTATCTTCCTTGCCGCAGGCTTCACCCAGGGTGTGTGCGGATTTGGTTCCGCCCTGGTGGCCATGCCCCTTCTGCTCTTCTTCATGGATGTCAAAATGGCGGTGCCGCTTTGTATGTTAAACGGCCTGATTATCACTGCCTTTCTTTCCCTGCAACTGCGCAGGCATGTTGACTGGCAGAAAATTATTCCTCTTTTTATCGGCTGTCTGCCGGGGATTTACGCCGGAGTTCGTTTCCTGAAGGAGGCGGACAGCAACCTGATAAAGTTGCTTCTTGGGATCATGTTGGTCAGCTATTCGCTCTACAGTCTGCTTGCTCGGCCAAAACCTGTCAAAATGAAACGCTTCTGGCCCTATCTGGCCGGTTTCGGCACCGGTGTCATCGGCAGCGCCTTTAGCGCCGGAGGACCGCCGACCATTATTTACATCACCCTGACCGGCTGGAAAAAGGATAACATGAAGGCCACCCTGTCCGTCTTTTTTCTGCTGACCGGCATATTAATGGCCGCAGCCCATGCCGCCACCGGCCTGACCACGGGTCCTGTTTTCCGCACATTCGGCATAGCAGCTCCCTTCGTGCTGCTGGGAGTGTGGTTAGGTTCGATCTGTTATGACAGGATTCGGCGGGAAACCTATTTGCGAGTCATTTTGTCCCTGCTGGTGGTCATGGGAGGGGTGATGATTGGAACCGCCTTGTTTTGATGTCGGATTTCGGAATGCGGATTTCGGATTGGATAACACGTGAAATTTCCCAAGGAGGTTGATTGTTTTTAAATCCGAAATCGAAAATCCCAAATCCGAAATCCTCTCACCTCTGTACCACCTTATACCCCTTCTCCCTCAGCAACTCCACCACACTGTTTGGTCCAACCAGATGCCCGGCTCCCACCACTACAAGAGTGAGTTTGTTGTTTTTGATGATTTTTTCAAGAACCGGAAGCCAGTTTTTATTTCTTTGCAGAACCATGCGCTCGTATTGCTGGGGATAGCTTTGAAAGCTTGCGGAAATAAGGTTGTGCAGCTTCGGGCCGTCACCTGTTTTCCAGGCCCCTTCAAGTTCATTCGCAAGGGAGTCTATGATGGTGAGGTCTGCCAGGGTTTGATTAAGCAGATCCTCCTGCTCCCGGCGGGACTGGCTGAAGAAAAGGCTTAATTGAAATTCCACTGATTCCAGGGGAATGATGACTTTTCCATCTTTCTTGGCCTTTTCGTAAAAATATTGATCAACGCCGTATTCCGGCAGAAAACCGAGTTTTTCCAGTTCAACCACCGTCAGGGTGAGGGCGCAGAGCCAGGTGCGCAGGGGCTTGAAGGCGGTAAGGGGAAGTCCCATGGCATCTATTTTTGTCTGTAGACGTTGCCAAGTGGAGGGCGTAAGTTCCTGCTCCAGCGTTCTTCCTGTCGGCAGTCGGCCATAGGACAGGATCTTCTGCTGCATGGCCGGAGTGTCCATTTCGTCCATGTCAGTTTCAAAAACAAGGGTGGTTGAGGCCGCATAAACCTCTTCAATAAAAGAATTGAGAGGGTAGGAGTCTTGTTTGAGCACATGGAGCGCACCAAGCAGATAGAGGATGTTGTCACCTGAACGGACCTGCCAGAGGGTGTTTTTTGCGTATGTTGATGTGGCTGATAAGAGGAGGGCTAGAAGGAGAAGGAAGGGGAGAAGATGTTTGCGTGTTTGTCGTTTCATGGTTGGCTTATCTTTTAAAAGGGGCATAGGGGCATAGGGGCAGATGCGCTTCAATCATTTTGCGGAGATCAGGTTGATTCGTTGAAAATTTCATCTGTAATTTCTCTGTAGCGCTGCAGGCTTTTTGTTTTCTGGATTTTTTTAAGGATTTTTTTGTTGTTTGCAAAGGAATTGGTGAGATAGAACCAGATTCCCTTCATCCGGTCGAGGATATGAGAGGGGCCGGACAGCAGTTCCTGGTATTTCTCAAAAAGTTCATCGTGGAAAGCCTTTAATATCTTTGCCGGATTGTCCGGCAGGGGAGTTCCCTTGATTTGTCCGGCAAGAAAGGGGTTTGCCAGGGCGCCGCGGCCGATCATCCAGCCGCTTACTGCAGGGAAGCGTTTGTTCAGAGTGTTGAAAGAGGCGGGGCTTGTGATATCGCCGTTAAACACGACAGGAAGCTTGCACAACTCCAGGCATTGGGCAAACGTGTCGAGATCAACCGCGCCGCCATACATCTGGATGCCGGTGCGGGGATGGATAATAACCTCTTTCAACGGGAACTGGTTAAAAACCGGCAACAGTTTGAAAATCTCCGTGCTGTCCTTTCGGCCGAGCCGGATCTTGACGGAGATGGCGGCAGGCAGTATATGGACTTTTTTAAGGAATGCCTCGATTTTTTCAGGATGAGGCAGCAGACCGGAGCCGCGCATTTTGTTGGCCACCATGGGATAGGGGCAACCAAGATTCCAGTTCAGCGTCTCATGGCCCATGTCATGTAAAATCCTGCCGATTGCAATGAAATGATCGGGATCTTTAGCAAGAATCTGCGGAATAACCGGCAGGCTGCGGTTGTTTTCCGGCAGTAACTCCTTCAGGCGTTCCGGTTTGATGCGGTTGCCCTGGTAGGTGGTGAGAAAGGGGGCCAGGGCAAGATCAAAGCCGGGGAAATAACGGGCAAAGATATCGCGGTATGTTGCATCTGTGATTCCCCTGATGGGGGCCAGTGAGAGAATGGGCTTCATGGGGCCTGCTGCTCCGCCGGAGGAATTTGCCTGTCATATTCCAGGATAATATCACCTGTGATGTCAAATTCCCTGCTATTGTAAAAAACCGATCCGGCGTTTTTATTTAAAACATGGGTAAAGCCGTGCTGAAGGGCATAGGTTTCCACTACCGCGCGGATTTCCACGATGACATTACTGATGATTTCTTCTTCAGCCTGGTCAATGTTTTTTTGCAAGCCGGTGCGGCGCAGTTGCTCATATTTTTTTCCGGCAGTCTGGCCCCGCCTGGAGCTGTTAATGATTTTCTGGATGTCTATAATGCCGATGCGAAGGGGTGTTTCCCCGTCGTGAACAGCCATATGGTTTTGTGCGGCAGGCGCGGGTAATTCTTGAGGAGCTATGTCGGTTATGGGCTGTTTTTTGATTTTTTTACCCTTTGCCTCGATGTTTTTCTCCTTTTTTTCAGGGACATGGCTTGCGCAAGGCATGTTTTTGATCAGGCCGAAATGAACCCAGCCGGAGGCATTGATGTCCGGCACCTCAAGCTTTACCCAGTCAACTTGCCGTGATCTCCGCACCACTTTCGTCCCTTTCAGCAAGACCGTTATCGCCTGAAAATCCGTTCCCGGCCCTTTTCGTAGATTGGCGTCTTGCCTCAGGGTGCCATTGACGCCATCACAGCCGTCATACGCAAAAGCGGTCATGGAAAACAAGAGAATAAAGAAAGGAGTGGTAATATATTTAAAAATTTTCATTGCCATAGTTCGCGATCAGTCTTTGCATTTTGCATTTTGCATTATTACGCCGCCCCCGGTGTCCTCGGAAAGGCGATGACATCCCGAATATTGGTCATGCCGGTGACAAACTGGATGAGCCGCTCAAAACCAAGTCCGAAGCCGGCGTGGGGAACGGTGCCGTAACGGCGCAGATCGAGGTACCACTGGTAATCTGTCGTGGAAATGCCGGATTCGTTCATCCTTTGTTCAAGGATGTCCAGTCGTTCTTCACGCTGGCTGCCGCCGATTATTTCACCGATACCGGGCAAGAGAATGTCCATGGCGGCAACGGTCTTGCCGTCGTCATTGAGACGCATGTAAAAGGGCTTGATTGTCCTGGGATAATCAGTGACAATAACCGGCCTTTTGAAGAGTTTTTCCGCCATGTATCGTTCATGCTCCGACTGCAGATCAACTCCCCAACTCACCGGAAAAACGAATTTTTCTCCTGATTTTATAAGTTTTTCTATGGCTTTGGTGTAGGAAATTCCGGCAAAATCGTTTTCAAGGACATTGGTTAGTTTTGCCATTAGTTGTTTGTCAACAAAGCGGGCAAAGAGATCAATATCATCAGCGCAATTGTCCAGACAGTCCCTGATGATGTATTTCAACATTTCCTCGGCAAGATCCATGTCGCCGCGAAGATCACAGAAGGCCATTTCCGGTTCCACCATCCAGAATTCAGCCAGATGGCGGCTGGTGTGGGAGTTCTCGGCCCGGAAGGTGGGTCCGAAGGTGTAGACATTGCCCAGGGCCAGGGCATAGGCCTCGGCCTCAAGCTGGCCGCTCACCGTCAGGCTGGCCGGGCGTCCGAAAAAATCTTTGCTGAAATCAATTTTTTCCCCTTGCCGTGGCAGTTTTTCCAGATCAAAAGAGGTGACGGTGAACATGTCGCCTGCTCCTTCACAATCACTGGTGGTGATCACCGGTGTATGGATCTGGAAGAAGCCTCGTTGCTCAAAAAAATGGTGGATGGACCAGGAGAGTCTGCTGCGGATGCGGGCCACCGCTCCCAGGCTGTTGGTGCGGCACCTCATGTGGGCGATGGAGCGCAGAAATTCAAAGGAATGCCTTTTTTTCTGCAGAGGATAGGTCTCAGGATCAGCCCAGCCGTAGACATTTATTTCGCCGGCATGGATCTCTACTTCCTGGCCTTTGGCAGGGGACTCAACCAACATGCCGCGTACCCTGACAGAGCATCCTGTGGTCAGTCGGCTGATTTGCGAATCGTAATTGTCCAGACTGCTTTCGGCAATGACCTGCAGCCCGTTGATGCTCGAACCATCTGTAATGTCGAGGAAGGAGAGCCCTTTAGAGTCCCGTTTTGATCTCAGCCAGCCATGAACGTGAACTTCCTGGTTGATCGGTTTTTCTGCAAGGATTGTTTTGATGCGTGTTTGTTTCATTGAAAAAAATCTTTGTGTGTGGATAGGTTAGAGGGTAATTTGTTAGTTTTATGTGAATCAGGCACAAAGGCACAGAGGCACAGAGGCACAGAGGCAAAAAAAATGAAAATATTAATTTATAATTACAAGTAGTTATTTGGTTCGGTCAGTAGGGGATGTTGGTAGTTGTTGTTAAAAAACTTTGTGCCTTTGTGCCTTTGTGCCTTAAGCTATCGACGTCAGTCGATAGTCGATGGCTTTAGCTAAAAGCATCTTACCAGCTTTTATATGAATGTCTACAGTATCAGCTATATGGCTGTGAATTTTAACAGGAGAAAAGAAGATGGCAAAAACGCAAAGACTTGTGCCGGAAAATACCGGGCTGCTTGTTGTTGATATCCAGGAAAGGATGATGCCGGCAATTCCGGCCAGGGATGAGGTGGTGAAAAACAGTGTCCTGCTGCTCAAGGCGGCAAATATCCTTACAATGCCCATTGTGGCTACGACTCAGTATGTTGCCCGAATCGGACAGTTGCTGCCGGAAATTACTGTGGAAATGGGAGACGTTGAGCCCCTTGATAAGCTTGAGTTCGGCTGTTTTGATAACGAGTTGATCCTCAAACAAATCCAGTCGTACAGCTCTGTTAATACCTGGATCGCCTGCGGGGTGGAGACCCATATCTGCATGTACCAGACAGTGCTTGGTGGATTGCGGGAGGGGTACACCATGTGGATTCCGGCAGATGCTGTTAATTCAAGAACGGAAAAAAATTACCAGACCGGACTAGAGCGCATCCGTCAGATTGGTGGTGCCGTGGGCAATGCGGAAATGATTATCTATGAGTTGCTGCACAAGGCAGGAACCCCGGAGTTTAAGGCGATTCTGCCTTTTGTGAAATAATGGTCTGAATTTTTTTTAAAACATTATTTGAGTAAATTAAATGATTTCCGATAGGTATGTAAAGATTGTCCGATTTTGAGATTGGAGTTTCAGCTTTTTTTGCAATTCGTGACAAAGGTGCGCGGTGCAATGTAGGGTGCGCACTGCGCACCAAAAAAATCTGAGATTCCAAACTTAAGTGCCAGATTCGAAAACTAAACGACATATCCCATGCAAGAAAAGAGTGATCCCCAATCAGATGTAAACGCCGCCGGAGTGACCGGGTTGAAGATTCCCTCTTCCCTGCCCATAGCCGGGGACGAGGAATTTCACGGTCGTAGCGGAAGTTTCAGGCTTGCCGTTGACAAGACATCGTCGTTTTCCCGCGATTTACGGATGGGAAGTTCCGGCCTTGTCTTTGACGAGCGATCGTTTGACCGGCTTCGTATGCCCCGTGCTCCCCATTGGGCCATTGTCTGGTCCGACCTGATGATGACCATGTTTATTTTTTTTGTCGTGCTGTATATCTATCAAAGTTCACCAGAGGAGGTCTTTTTTGGGGAGGGGCCCGGCTTTGATATCGGCAGCAACGTCGGCAGCGGTGTCATGGGCATGAAGGGCGGCGGGGCAATAGGTCCGGCCGGTGAGGCGGCAGAAGTTCATTTGCAAAGAATGTATGATCTTGGCCGTCAGGCCCTGGACGGAGAAGAGCTGGCAGAGTTTGCCCGAATTGACCTTTCCCCTGATAAAACGGTGCGGATCATTCTCACCGGTGATCTTCTTTTTGACAGCGGCCAGGCCGATATTAAGGACATGGCTGTACAGTCCCTGAAAAAAATCGTCCCCCTGGTGTCTGACAGTCCCTATATGATTAATGTGGTGGGTCACACGGATGATGTGCCTATCAGCAATAGCAGCTTTCCTTCCAACTGGGAACTCTCCCTTATCAGGGCTGGAAATATCGCCCGCTTTCTCATGGCCGAGTCCCATCTTGACCCGCAGCGGTTTTATGTGACAGGACACGCCTCTTTTGATCCTCTTGCTCCCAATGACACGTCGGCCAACAGGGCGGCAAATCGCAGGGTGGAGATCATCCTGACAAAAGAAAAACCATCCATCACGCGGTCCGGAGCGATGAATGAAGAATAAAAACATCATTGGTCTGGTTTTCTGCGTTGTTATTTTTCTGAGCGGATTTTTCTTTCACGGTAATGTTTCCCTCTTTTTTAATATCTCCGGCGCCCTGGTGGTGCTGGGCGGAACCTTCGGCGCTACCCTGGTGACCTATCGGGTGGAAAGACTGAAGATTGTCTGGAAGGTGCTGGTGTCCTCCTATAAAGCCAGAACAAAGACGCCGGAAGACATTGTCGAAATTCTGGTGGACCTGTCGGTCAAATCAAAATTCGAGGGACTGCTTTCTCTGCAGGAGGACGAGGAGGAGACAAGCATCCTTTTTCTGCGCCGGTCCCTGGGACTGCTTGT
>DAOUUW010000105.1 GCA_030667965.1 Deltaproteobacteria bacterium | reverse complement strand
GGGATGAACTGCTATTACAGCAACCTGATAGAAGGCCATGACACCCATCCCGTTGATATCGAGCGAGCCTTGAAAAATGATTACAGCACTGACCCTCAAAAAAGAAACCTGCAACTTGAGGCCAAGGCCCACATGGCTGTACAAGCCTGGATTGATGAAGGAGGTTTGCAAGGTCGCTGTGCATCAGCTGCAGGAATTAGGGAGATCCATAAGCGTTTTGGAGAGCATCTTCCTAATGAACTGTTATGGGTCGAGAATCCTGAAACCGGTAACAGAACCCGTGTTATTCCGGGAGAATTGCGGGACCTTGATGTCAAGGTTGGCCGTCATATTCCCATAAGCCCCGGCGCTCTTCTTCGCTTTCTTTCACGCTATGAGCAGGCATTTTCAGGGCTGGGAAAATTTGAGCAGATTATCGGTGTGGCCGCTGCCCATCATCGTCTGCTGTGGATTCATCCATTTTTTGACGGAAACGGACGGGTTGCCCGCCTGATGTCCCACGCAATGTTACTTGAGTCGCTGGATACCGGTGGGGTATGGTCTGTTGCCCGTGGACTTGCCCGACAGGAGAAAACCTATAAAAAACTCCTGTCAAATTGCGATTTGCAGCGCCGTAATGATCTGGATGGCCGTGGAAACCTGAGTGAAGAGAGCCTGGCGGCATTCAGCCTTTTTTTTCTGCAGACTTGCCTGGATCAGGTTGATTTCATGGAGAAACTTGTCCAGCCGGATCGTCTCCGGCATCGAGTGTTGAGCTGGGCCGGGGAGGAAGTGAGTATGGGAGTTCTGCCCGCCGGAACGGAAATTTTTTTTGAGGCCCTCTTATACCGGGGAGAAATTAGCCGGAGTGAGATTCCGAATCTGCTTGGTGTTGGTGAGCGCCAAGCCCGCCGGGTGGTTTCCGCATTACTTGACAAGGAACTTGTTGTCTCCGCCAGTACTCGGGCTCCGATTCACCTAGCCTTCCCTGCCCGCCTTGCCCCACGCTGGATGCCGGGTCTGTTTCCTGAAAAATAGAAATTGTAATGAACATATCACCGAAGTGAATGTTTTCTAAAAAGATGATACAGATGACAATAAAAAAGAATTTGTTATGGTGCAAGCTGAGGGCTGAAGCAAAATATGACCCTTGATTTTGCCACCCTGTCCTCCCTGCGCAAAAATCACCCCGCCTGGCGGCTGCTCATTGCCGACCACGGTCCATTGATCAGCGCGTTTCTGCATCGGGTGTTCATTGTGCCCAATGTGCGGATGATGGCCCGGGAGGAACTGGTATCCCGCCTGGAGGATGAACTTTTTCATCTACGTGAAGCAGACGGGGCAGAGTCCTTTCCCCGCAGTGCTTCGGAATATTTGACTGAATGGTCTCAGGATGATAAGGGCTGGCTGCGAAAATTTTACCCTCCGGGATCGGATGAGATTTATTTTGATCTGACTCCATCAACGGAAAAGGCCATAGCCTGGCTTGAAAGCCTGACCCAGCGTGCCTTTGTTGGAACAGAATCTCGCCTGATGACCGTCTTTGACTTGCTGAAGCAGATGGTGGAAGGGGCAGAGACCGATGCCGACGCACGAATCGTTGAGCTTGAAAAGCGTAAGGCTGAGATTGATCTGGAAATTGAGCGCATTCGTGCCGGAGATATCGCCTTGCTGGATGATACCGCCCAGCGGGACCGTTTCCAGCAGGTGGCTTCCGTGGCCCGTGAACTGCTCAGTGATTTCCGCGAAGTGGAGCATAATTTTCGTCGTCTGGACCGGAATGTCCGTGAGCAGATCACCAGCTGGGAGGGACGAAAAGGCGAGCTTCTGGAGCAGATTTTCGGGGAAAGAGATGCTATTGCAGATTCCGACCAGGGCAGGAGCTTTCACGCCTTCTGGGATTTTCTCATGTCTCCGGCCCGCCAGGAGGAATTGACGGACCTGCTGGAAAAAGTGTTTTCTCTTTCGGCTATTATGAGCCTGCAGGCGGACAGCCGGTTGAAACGAATTCATTATGACTGGCTGGAGGCCGGGGAGCATACCCAGCGTACGGTGGCCAGGTTGTCACAACAGTTGCGCCGATACCTGGATGATCAGGCCTACCTGGAAAACAAACGTATTATGCACTTGCTGCAGTCTATTGAAATCACTGCCTTATCTGTGCGTGACACGCCGCCGCAAGGAGCTTTCATGGATATCGACGATGCGTTCCCCACGGTGCAGCTTCCCATGGAGCGCCCTCTTTATTCACCCCCTGTTAAGCCGATTATCAGCTCGGAAATTCTAAGCGCTGATGATGTAGAGATTGCAGCGGATGCTTTGTTTGATCAGATACTTGTGGACAAGAGCAGGTTGCAGTCCAACATCCACAGGTTGCTGCAGACACGCAGTCAGGTTACCCTGCGGGAGGTGCTTGACGCCCATCCTGTCCGCTATGGTCTGGCCGAGGTGGTTACGTATCTTTCCATTGCCGGAGCCGATGACAAGGCCATCTTTGATGATAACGAAACGGAGCATATTTTCTGGATGGACGAAATCGAGCGCAGGAGAAGCGCCACCTTGCCCCGTGTGATTTTTAACAGGTAAAAAACAGGGAAACAGTTTAACTGGATGATTGGTAAAGAGTTGTTTCAACCAATCAACCAATGAACGAATCAACCAATGAACCAAACAACCAATCAACCAATTCAACAATCAATCAATGAACCAACCAGTCTCTCCAGAGTGGTCATTACCCTGATGAAAGGGGTTTTGTATCAGGATGCCGATCCGCAGCTCTGGCAGCAGTTTTTAACACTGCAGGTTCGTGTCAGGGATTATCTGGCCGTTCTGGGACTGTCTCTGATGCTGGATGAAGCTGAAGGCTATGCCTGGCTGCAGAACCTTGAAGCGGTGGATGGCGAGGATGCCCCGCCCCGCCTTGTGAGCCGCAGGCAACTCTCTTATCCTGTCAGTCTTCTTATTGCCCTGTTTCGCCGTAAGTTGGCCGAGTTTGATGCAGCCGGAGGCGATACGCGGCTTATTCTCTCCCGGGACGATGCGGTGGAGATGGTCCGTACTTTTTTACCCGAAGGCACCAATGAGGCTCGGCTTGTTGACAAGATTGACGCCCATATTAATAAAATCATAGAGCTGGGTTTTGTCCGCCGCCTGCGCGGCCAGAAACATATTTTTGAAGTGCGCCGTATCCTGAAAGCCTTTGTTGACGCACAGTGGCTTCGTGAGTTTGATGCCCGCCTTACTTTCTATCAAGCCCGTTTTACAGAAGATAGCCAAGAGGAAATCGGAGAAGAGTAATGGCGGGACAACTTCTTGATTTTGCAGCAAGCGATGAACGAGCAGGCTTTCGCCTTGAGCGGCTGGAGGTCTATAACTGGGGAACCTTTCACAACCGGGTCTGGGTTCTTTCGGCAAATGGAGAGAATAATCTGCTCACTGGAGATATTGGTTCCGGTAAATCCACCCTGGTTGATGCCGTCACCACCCTGCTGGTGCCTTCCCAGAAGATCGCTTACAATAAGGCGGCGGGCGCAGACAGTAAAGAACGCTCCCTGCGCTCTTATGTCCTGGGCTATTACAAGACAGAGCGCAGTGACAGCGGCCACGCGGCAAAGCCCGTTGCTCTGCGTGACCATAACAGCTATTCCGTAATTCTTGGTGTTTTTGCCAATGAAGGATACGGACAGAAGGTGACCCTGGCCCAGGTTTTCTGGAGCAAAAATATCCAGGGACAGCCCAGCCGTTTTTACCTGGTGGCCAACCGCTCCTTGTCCATCAGCGAAGATTTTGCCCATTTCGGCAGTGATCTGAAAGCCCTGCGTAAACGGCTCATCTCCCAATCACACCTGGAACTCTTTGGTAGCTTTCCCCCCTATGCCTCTGCCTTTCGCCGCCGTTTAGGTATTGATAACGAGCAAGCGCTGGAACTGTTTCATCAAACCGTGTCTTTGAAATCCGTGGGTAATCTCACCAATTTCGTACGTGAGCATATGCTGGAAAGCAGTGATGTGGCTCCGCGAATCGCCGCCCTTATCGACCATTTTGACGATCTAAATCGGGCTCACGAGTCGGTGCTCAAGGCAAAAGAGCAGATTAAACGATTGGTTCCGTTGGTTGAGGATTGCGACAAACACCAGGAGTTGTCCGCCCAGAGGAGCCACTGGCACGGATGTCGGGAAGGGTTGCGAGTTTATTTTGCCGAGCTTAAGGCGAATCTCCTGGATAAACGTCTCGCCGGGCTGGCTGAGGAGGAAAACCGTTTTGCTCATAATATAGATCGCCTGGATCAGGAGCGCAGGTCACAACTTGGGGAGCGGGACAAGCTCAAACAGGCCATTGCCGATAATGGCGGAGACAGGCTTGAGCGCCTCAAGGCAGACATTGCGGAAAAAGAACAGCAAAAATTAAAACGTCTGCAGCGGGCAGAGCGGTATCAACAGCTGGCTGAACAGGTTGAGCTGCCCAAAACGCTGACCCTGGACACCTTTATCGGCAACCAAAACAGCATGAAGAGTTTGCCGGCTGCTGTTGAGCAGCAGGAGGCGGACTTGCAGAACAGTTTTACCGAGTCTGCAGTGGAGCTGCAGGGGTTGAAAGAGCAGCATCTTGAAATCACAACGGAAATTGAGTCGCTTCGTCAGAGGAAAAGCAATATAGATTCCCGGCAGATCATTATCCGGCGTAAGCTCTGTGGGGCTCTGGATATAGATGAGGAGAGCATGCCCTTTGCCGGAGAACTGCTTCAGGTTCGGGAGGAAGAAGGGGAATGGGAAGGGGCGGCAGAACGATTACTTCACAATTTCGGCCTGTCTCTGTTGGTGCCGGAGCATCATTACAGCGATGTGGCGGACTGGGTGGATCGTACCCATCTCAGAGGGCGTCTGGTCTATTACCGGGTCAGGGCAGGTTACTTTGCTGATTCGCCGGCTTTGCTTCCCCATTCTCTGGCGGGTAAACTTCTCATCAAGCCGGATTCAGAGTTTTACAGCTGGCTTGAGCATGAACTTGGCCACCGCTTTAATTATGTCTGCTGCTCTCATCTTGATCAGTTCCGCAAAGAGCAGCGTGCCATTACCCGTTTCGGGCAGATAAAGTCGGGTGGGCAGCGTCATGAAAAAGATGATCGTCACCGCCTTGATGACCGCAGACGGTATGTGCTCGGTTGGACAAATGAGCATAAGATAGCCGCATTGACAGCCCAGGCCGAAAAACTTGAAAAGGCCATACAAAAGGTGGCCGCCCGCCTGGCTTCTCTGCAGAGTGAGCAGCTGCAGATTGGCGGCAGGAAAACAGCTCTGGTGCAGATGGCTGAGATTCGAGATTTTTCCGAGCTGGACTGGCCGGACCTTGCTCGCAAAATTGCCGAACTTGAGTCTGAAAAACAAGCCCTGGAAGCGGCATCGGACGTGCTGCAGGAACTCAGCAGCCGACTTAAAGGGCTGGAGGCTGCTCTTTCTGGAAATGAAGCAAAACTTGAAAGCATTAAAAAGGAGCGGAACCGTAATGAATTAAAACAGCAGCAGGCAGGTGATCTGCTGGAAGAATGCCGACTGATTATGGCTGCCATGGCCGAAGACGGCAGAACAGAGCTTTTTCACACCCTTGAGCCAATTCGGGAAGAGGCGTTGGGAGAGCATCAACTCACTGTTGAGTCCTGCGAAAACCGGGAGAGGGAGATGCTGCGGGACTGGTTGCAGAAAAAAATTGATGCAGACGATCGGCGTCTGAAAAACCTGGGAGAACGAATCATTAAAGTAATGCAGGACTACCGGAGGGATTATCCTCTGGAGACCAGGGAGATTGATGCCGCCCTGGAGGCGGCATTTGAGTATCGGATAATGCTTGCAAACCTTCAGTCCGATGATCTGCCCCGTTTTGAAGAACGCTTCAAAGAGCTTCTCAATGAAAATACCATTCGTGAAGTGGCCAATTTCCAGTCCCATCTTTCTAAAGAGCGGCAGATTATTAAAGAGCGCATTGACCGTATCAATAGGTCCCTCACTGATATAGAATACAACCCCGGCCGCTATATCCTGCTCGAGGCCCAGACAAATCAGGATCATGACATCCGCGATTTCCAGCAGCAGCTCCGGGCCTGTACGGAAGGCACAATAACGGGATCTGATGATGAACTGTACTCCGAAGGAAAATTCCTGCAGGTTAAGGCCATTATCGAACGTTTCCGAGGCAGGGAAGGAATAAGCGATCTGGATAAACGCTGGATGGTCAAGGTCACCGATGTGCGTAATTGGTTTGTTTTTGCCGCATCGGAGCGCTGGCTGGAAGACGGAAGCGAATATGAACATTACACCGATTCGTCAGGAAAATCGGGTGGCCAGAAGGAAAAGCTGGCCTATACGGTTCTTGCCGCCAGTCTTGCATACCAGTTCGGCCTTGAATGGGGGGCTGTTCGTTCCCGCAGCTTCCGTTTTGTTGTTATTGATGAAGCCTTTGGTCGGGGCTCGGATGAGTCGGCCCGTTATGGCCTGGAGCTTTTCAAAAAGCTGAATCTTCAGCTGCTCATTGTTACACCCCTGCAGAAGATACACATCATTGAACCATTTGTCGCAGGCGTCGGTTTTGTTCATAATGAGGCAGGCAGGGAGTCCCAGCTGCGCAATCTAACCATTGAAGAGTATCGGGCCGAAAGGGAGGCGCGCTCCGTATGAGTGGCTGGACAACGGTTAGCGACCTTCGGCTGCGCCTTCTCAAAAAATGGGACAAAGGTTTATTTCTTGCTGCCCGTCTGAGCGGGGAGGACATTTTCCCTTTACGATTTGCCCTGAAAACACCAGGAACCATGGAGCTGAGCGAACAATTTGGTGCGGTGCAAGAGTGGGTAAGCGCACTTGCCAGCCGTGAAAAATCAGGCAGCCAAAAAGGTTTTACCCTGGAATGGCGTCAGGTGAACCATCGGCAGCTGGGCAGGAACCGGCTTCCGGCAGCGGCGATTTTTGAGCAGGAAGCCGATGCCCTTGCTTTTATTGGCAAAGAGAAGGAGTCCGATCGCTTCAGCGGGCTCTGTGATTTGATTTCAGGATGTTTTGCACCTTTAAAGGTATGGCTGGCAAGACGACCTTTGACGGTATTGGAGCATGAGGTCCATTGGCCGCGATTGCTTGCCGTCCTCGCCTGGATCAAGGACCATCCAAGGCCGGCCATGTATGTGCGTCAGCTGGAAATAGCAGATGTTGACACCAAGTTTGTTGAACAACACAGAAACTTGCTGGCCGAACTGCTTGACATTATTCTGCCGGAGGGGAGCATTGATAAAACGGCCCGGGGCGTTTCCGGCTTTGAACAGCGTTATGGTTTTTTGTCCAAACCGTCTCAGATACGCTTTCGGCTGCTTGATTCCGATCTTTACATAGGGGGGTTATCCGATCTACAGATACCGGCTGATGATTTTTCCAGGCTCAAACTTCAGGTCAACAAGGTTTTTATCACTGAAAACGACATTAATGGTCTGGCCTTTCCCGACCTGAAAAAATCTCTGGTTATCTTTGGTCTCGGTTACGGGCTGGATCGGCTTTCCGGGGCTGGTTGGCTGAGGGACAAAACAATCTATTACTGGGGCGACATTGACACCCACGGTTTTGCCATGCTGGATCAGATTCGCAGCGCCTATCCGCAGACGGTATCATTTTTGATGGATCGTGGCACACTCATGGATCACAAGTCTCTGTGGGTCCGTGAAAAAAAGCAGGCGAATCGAGAGCTGACCAGATTGAGCCCGGCTGAATTTTCACTTTATGACGACCTGCGAACCAACCGGATTGCCGCAGAAGTCCGCCTGGAGCAGGAAAGGATTTCCTACACGCATTTTAAAAGGGCATTGGGGAATTTTGACTGACACGCATGGCTATACAGGGCCACTACTTGGCTGAAAAATTTTTCTCATAGGGCACAGAGTACATAGAGTTTTTTTTAGACAGGATTAACTGGATTTTTTTATCATGTCTATCTTGTTGATCCTGTCTAAAGCCCGCCCGTAGGGCGCTAAGTTCAAAATCATTAGTTGTCTTTGCGATTTTGCGTTTAGTTATGACTTTTTACGGGTACATCCGGATTTTTTTAAAGAAATTTTAAAAGGAAGGCAGGAAAATGACATACATAATAACACCCCCCAACGAAGATCCCTATTTTTTTGACCGGGAAGATCTGCAGGCCATTGCCGACGACAAAACCATTAATCAGGGGTTGCGATATTTCAAGGAAAACAGGGTCATGGAGATTGATCAGGACGGGGATCAGCTCTGGAGCACCGTGGAGGACGAAAATTCCGATATTCCCGTGCAGCTTCAGATTGGATTGATGGACGACGGCAGCCTGTCCTTCAGCTGTGACTGTTCTGGCGGGGGTGATTCCGTCTGTCTGCATCAGGTGGCGGCCCTCTATGCCTATGCTGATCAGCGCGGCGAAACGGATCAACTCATCAGCGCCACGGACAGCGCTATTAAAGACCGCATGAAACGAGGCAGATCCGAGGTGCGGGTTGAGTCGCTCAGCGGCGAACCATGGTTCGGTACCTGGCGTGCTTCCTCCATGAGTTCAACGACTCATTTTCCAAGGAATTATCGGGTTACAGTGCGCAGTTTGCGGCGCCGGGCCAATGTCTGCAGCTGCCCGGATTTTGCCAACAACCAGCTTGGTACCTGTAAACATATTGAAGCGGTGCTGCATAAGATAAAAAAACATCCGCAATACGAGCAGTTCAAAGAGCAACCCGCCCCCTTCTCCTATGTCTATCCGGCCTGGAATGTTGAAAATGCGCCGCAATTGCGCCTGCATCGCAGCCCCATGCTTTCTGAGGGACTGCAGAGTCTGCTGGATGATTATTTTGATGTAGCCGGGTCATTCACCGGCAGGCTGCCGGATGAGTTTTTCCGCTTTGTCGAAAAAGCCGATGAGCGCGGTGACATCCATATTGGTGAGGATGCTGTGGGTTATGTCCGTCAACTGGCGGCAGATGCAGTCCACAGGCTTCGGTCAGCGGAAATCAGCGTGGCAATCACCAACAGCAGTGGTAAATTCCCCGGTGTCAGGGCCAGGCTCTACCCGTATCAGATTGAGGGAACCGCCTTTCTGGCCGGGACAGGCAGGGCGCTGCTTGCCGATGATATGGGCCTTGGTAAAACCCTGCAGGCTATTTCCGCTGCTGTCTGGTTGCGGGAGCATGAAGGGGCCAGGAAAATTCTCATAATCTGTCCAGCATCTCTGAAACAGCAGTGGGCCAGGGAGATCAGTAAATTCACCGACCTGCAGAGCCAGATCATCCAGGGGCCTCCTCCAATGCGCGGGGCTCAGTACCGTCGTGATGTCTCTTTTTTCATCATCAATTACGAGCTCATCCTGCGCGATCTGTCGTTGATTAATGAGACCCTGCGGCCCGATCTCATCATCATGGACGAGGGCCAGCGTATTAAAAATTGGCGCACCAAGATTGCTTCGGCGGTTAAACTCATTCCCAGCCGCTACGCCTTTGTTCTGTCCGGTACTCCCCTTGAAAACCGCCTGGAAGACCTCTACAGCCTTATGCAGGTTGTTGATCCCAAGGTTCTCGGCCCTCTATGGCGCTATATGGTCGATTTCCATGTGACCGATGAGCGGGGCAAGGTGTTGGGATACCGCAATCTTTCCGTGCTGCGTAAGCGGCTTGAACCTGTCATGCTGCGGCGAGACCGCAGGCTGGTACGGGACCAGCTGCCGGACCGCATCAACCAACGCATTGATGTTGCCATGACACCCAAACAGATCGAAATACATGATTCCGCCATGAGTAATGCCGGTACGATTGCGCATATCGCCAAAAAGCGTCCCCTGACCCCCACTGAACAGAACCGGCTGATGGCGGCCCTGCAGCAGGCCCGCATGGCATGCAATGCCGCCGGTCTGGTGGACAAGGAGACCGAGGGATCACCGAAACTTGACGAACTTGAAGATCTGCTTGACGAACTCTGCATCCAGTCAGGACTGAAAGCCGTGGTCTTTTCCCAGTGGGAATTGATGACACGCATGGTGGAAAAGAGGTTGAAGAAGATGGGTCTTGGTACTGTGAGGCTCCATGGCGGCGTGCCCACGGCAAAACGGGGTGAGTTGATGGACCGTTTCCGTGAAGACGACAGTGTGCAGGTTTTTATCTCCACAGATGCCGGCGGAGTAGGGTTAAATCTGCAGAGCGGTTCGGTGTTGGTAAATCTTGATGTGCCCTGGAATCCGGCGGT
>DAOUUW010000010.1 GCA_030667965.1 Deltaproteobacteria bacterium | reverse complement strand
GCAAGGATATTTGAGGACGACTTGATTCAAGAATTTTCTTTGCTTCTTTGCTAGCCATCAAGACGATCTTTAATAATCTGGTAAATTTTTTCTGCTGCTTGCAGGGCGCGTTCCGCTTGATCGCGTGTGATCATTTCAAAAGGAATAATCGGTCTAATGAATCAATTAATACCATCCTTGTTGCTCGGAATCAAGTGAAGGATGGATTTCTTGTTGATCGCCAGTGGATTTGTTCAGCTATACAAAACACGACAGCATGACAGCACCCTTTCTATGCAACAAGTCGAGAAGGAACCTCTCGGTCAATCTTGGCACCAACTTCCCGAGCAGCAATTTTAAGATCATAGCTGTTCTGAAGATTCATCCACAACTGTGGTGTGGTTCCAAAATAACGGGCCAGCCGTAGAGCAGTATCGGGTGTAATGGAACGGCGTTCACGTACAATGTCATTAATGCGAGTAGCCGGCACTTTAAGCTCAAGAGACAGCGCATGAGCACTTAATCTGAGTGGCCCCAAAAATTCTTCACGTAGTATCTCTCCGGGATGAATTGGCCGCATTTTATTTGTAGGATTCATATCGTCTTCTCCTCAATGGGAATCAACAATTTCGACATCAAAAGCGTTTCCATCAGTAAAACGGAAACACAAGCGCCATTGATTATTGATGCGAATACTCCACTGCCCCTTGCGATCTCCATAAAACGCCTCCAGTCGATTACCGGGTGGCATGCGCAAATCTTCCAACGCGTAGGCGTCATCAAGCGTCTGCAGTTTGCGCTCTGCAACAGTCGTGAAATCATTGAATTTGCGGGGGCATTCGCCTTCGAATAACGCACACGTATGCTTGCAGCGGAAGGTCTTAATCATAAATAATATGATATAACGGGTTGCGTTAAATGTCAAACGGCTATTTCCTTGCCGCAGTTTTTATGCGAAGATTTTTGATTGGGATATCAGCGTGTCTAAGAAAGGAGCAGGGTTAGGTAATAATACAAATAAAGGAGTTTGTGGTGGCTCCTTTAGATGATGGTGATATTGCATAGTACTTTAAAATTGCCATGGCAATTTTAAAGTACTATGCAGAATTGCCTTGATATTTGTCGTTGAGTCAATCATCATGCTTTCATGAATATACTACGTCATATCGAGAAAATTGCCTTTTCGTCTGATTTTGGTCGACAGATGAGATTTATTGCCGGACCAAGGCAGACCGGGAAGACAACCATCGCTAAGAAGTTGCTCAGTGATTGCCGGAGCAGCAGCCTTTATTTTAACTGGGACAATCGTAAGGTTCGGGATGCCTATGGCAAGGACAATCATTTTTTTGTGGGTACCATGTATAATGTTGTACCGCAAGAAGATGGACGACGCTGGATATGCATGGATGAAGTTCACAAGTATCCTGGCTGGAAAAATATTCTCAAAGATTTTTTCGATAGCTACGGAGATGAGGTTACCTTCGTTGTAACTGGTTCAGCGCGATTGGACATGATGCGCCGGAGTGGCGACAGCTTGACGGGGCGTTATTTTAATTTTCGGTTAAACCCTGTTACTCTTAGAGAGTTTTGCGGGATCTCCATGATAGAGCCTCCCGATGATGCAACTGACATCATCAGGCAGAAACTTGATTCACCTGTCTATAGAAAGGATGAGTTGGAAGCCTTATTGCAATTCAGTGGATTTCCGGAGCCGCTTCTTGCCGGGAAAGCACGTTTTCACACCAGATGGCAGTCGGCATATATGGACACACTTGTTCGGGAAGATATCCGGGAGTTAACGCAGATCAAAAATCTTGAAAAAATGGCGACTCTTATGCATCTTCTACCGGAAAGGGTATCATCTCCATTGTCTATTAATTCTCTGGCAGGTGATCTTGGCTGTGGTTTCGCTACTGCAGCCAATTATCTGACAGCCCTTGAACTCGGATATTTGATTTTCAGGATACCGCCGTATCATGATAAAATTGCCCGTTCACTGAAAAAAGAAAAAAAAGCCTATTTTTATGATTGGACACGGGCAAAGGGACAGTCCAGGCAGTTTGAAAATTATGTTGCGGTGGAATTAAAAAGTTGGATAAACGTCTGGGAAGATGCAGGATTCGGCAATTTCTCTCTTTTTTATATCAGAAACAGAGATGGACGTGAAACTGATTTTCTCATTGTTCGCGACGGTAAACCCTGGTTGCTGACAGAGGTCAAACTTTCCTGCTCTTCCATAGATTATCATCATAAAAAAAATCGTGCAGTATTAGGCGATATCCCATTTGTGCAAATTGTTCTTGAAGATAATATTGCCGAGATGCGTGACAAGGGCTTGTGCCAGATGTCGGCGGCACGCTTTTTTGCATAAAGATTCTAAAAAATTTGAATCTTTGTTTTGTTTACTTCCTTCCAGAAGCCCTCCTGGGTCTGTTCCAGTTTTTCAAATTCTTCAGGTGTGTAAACAAGTATGTCGATTGGAATACCCAGGTCAAAAAGATCAAGAAATTCCCTTGGTCGTTCTATGAATGGGATGTCTGTTTTTTTGACAATGATGATGTCTATGTCAGACCAGAGGGTATGTGTATCGGATGCCAGAGAGCCGAACAGGTAAGCGGTGAGTATTTTTTTGTTATGAAGTTTTTCTTTTAGAAAAGAGATGAGGGTGTCTTTGTCAAAGTCGAGCAAGGATATTTGAGGCCGTCTTGATTCAAGAATTTTCTTGCCCTCTTTGCTAGCCATCAAGACGACCCTTAATGATACGGTAAATTTTTTCTGCTGCTGTAAGGGCACGTTCGGCCTGTTGGCGGGTGATCATTTCAAACGGTGCTCCGGCCGGGAATGCGTCCGGGTACCTGCCGCTGATGTAGTAGAGGTCGAGGTATCTGCTCATAGCAATTGGTGGGATATTTGTGAAAAAAAAGAAATGGCTGGGAGATAGGGATTCGAACCCCAATAAGCAGAGTCAGAGTCTGCTGTCCTGCCGTTAGACGATCTCCCAGCTGGTTTGGAAAGACTTTATTTAGAAAAAAAGGGTATAAAAGTCAAGACAAATTTCAGGAAAAGACGACACCGGCGTAACCCACGACATGGTCCGTGTCGCCGCTTACCTCTCCTGAGTCCGTGTAGTGGACAATCTCAGCCTTTGTTGCACCAAGTTCCAGGGCAGCCACCATGGCAATGGTGGTGGGCATGATGCCGCACATGGAAATATGCTGGCCCGTGACTGTGTCGTAAAGACCCTGTGGATCAAGATTTTCGATGTACTCAAGTGCCATATGATCTTTGCGGCTGGCAGATTTTCTCGGCTCATAATGGGTCATATCGGTGCTGGCCACAATGAGCACATCCTTTTTATACGCCTTGATGGCATTGGCCAGTAAAATTCCGGTTTTTTCACAGACGTCAAAGGGAATACGGGATATGACAAGGGGGACAATGGCGAGATTTTTCTGCAGGTATTGCAGGAAGGGCACCTGGACTTCCAGGGAGTGCTCATGTTGGTGGGCTATGACATCCTTTTCAACAGGAGAAGAGGCAATCAGTTCGGCAAGTTCTTCATTAATTGGAACATCACCCAGAGGCATCTGCCATACGCCTTCCGCCATCATGGAGACTGCGGCTCCCTGGCCGTGGTGATTGGGTCCAAGTATGATGACATCTTCCGGGATAGTAACAGCGGCAAAGGTTTCTCCGGCAACGCCTCCTGAATAAACGTAACCGGCATGGGGGCACATGATCGCCAGCGCGGTTTTTTTTGAAGTTTCGTCTGGGATGAGATCCTTTAATGTGTTGTTTAAGATTTGCGGATCGCCAGGATAAAATTGATCTGACACTACAGGAGCTCGTAACATTGTTTTCATCCCAATAGTTGAGTTTTTAAATCTTCACTTGCCAGCTTGTTCCTTCAGGGCCGTCTTTAATTTCGATTCTGAGGCTGAGGAGTTTGTCCCGGATTTCATCAGCCCTGGACCAGTTTTTCTCTTCACGGGCTAATTTTCTTTGGAGAATCAAATCTTCAATTGCATCCGGCACAATATCAAGTTCTTTGAGGATTCGTTGTTGTTTGTTTTTTATATATTCTGCAGGTTCCTGCTGCAGCAGACCCATAACTCCGGCTAATTGCCTTATGGTGTTTGCACCGGAACGAAGAAGCTCAAGGTCGGATTCAGCCGGGACAACGGTAAGAACCTGTTTGATGGAATTAAGTGATTTTACTGCATCAAATATATGACCGAGGGCCTGGGCACTGTTAAAATCATTGTCCATGGCTTTGGTGAAGCGTTCAGCCAGGGACTGAATTTTGCCGATATTTTTTTTGCCTGCCACAGCCTTTTGCGCGGGGTCTCCCTGTGCAGGCAGTCCAGCTATTTCAGCCAGGCAGGTGTTTAAGCGGTCAAGTCCTGCTTCGGCATCCTTCATGGCTGTTTCGGAAAAATCGAGCGGGGTGCGGTAATGGGTGGAAAAGACAAAAAAACGCAGTGCTTCGGCCGGGTATTTTTCTAAAATTTCACGGATTGTAAGGAAATTACCCAGGGATTTTGACATTTTTTCATCTTTAATTGTTACAAAACCGTGATGAATCCAAGTGGTTACAAATGGCTTGCTCGTTGCGGCCTCACTTTGGGCAATCTCATTTTCATGGTGTGGAAAAATAAGGTCTTTGCCGCCACCATGAATATCAAAGGTGTCTCCAAGGAATTTACGGCTCATGGCAGAGCATTCAATATGCCAGCCGGGACGCCCTCCGCCCCAGGGACTATCCCAAACCGGTTCGCCGGGCTTGCTGCTCTTCCACAGGGCAAAATCCATGGGATTTTCTTTTTGTTCGTTGATGGAAATACGGGCGCCGGCCATCATGTCCTCAAGGTTTCTTCCGGATAATTTGCCGTATTGGTCAAATCGGGAAACCTTATAGTACACATCTCCATCGACTTCATAGGCAAATCCTTTGGTTATAAGAACTTCAATCATGGAAATGATTTCAGGAATATTGTCAGTGGCCTTCGGTTCAAGGGTGGGCGGCAGGTTGCCAAGGCTTTCCATGTCCTCGTGAAAAGCATCAATAAAACGGTTGGCAAGTTTTTCGGTTGTGGTATGTTGCTCCTGCGCTCGCTTGATGATTTTGTCGTCGATGTCGGTAAAGTTGCGAATGTACGTGACTTTAAAGCCTTTATGACGGAGATAGCGCACTATCATGTCAAATACCAGGGTAGATCTGGCATGACCGATATGGCAAAAGTCGTAAGCTGTTATGCCGCAGACGTAGAGTTTGATGTGCCCTTTTTCAAGAGGGGAAAACGGTTCTTTCTTTCCGTTTTGGGTGTTATATATGGCAACGGTCATGCGGACTCCGTTAATTTGATTATGTGCATATGTTAACGCCGTTCAGGCAAATATACTTTATACCCTTTTCCTGTATGTGAATCAACCAGTCCCGGATAGATTATGTCAGAAAACGAAAAAACAAAGCTTTTGCTGCATGCCAGGAAACTTGAGAACGGCATTCATGTTTCCATATATGATATGTCAAAGAAGTTGGCTGGAGACCGCTGGCTTGTCAAGGTCAAATGCGAGGCCACATTTGATTTACGAGAGGATTTTCTGGAAAATATTCATGATGTAGAGCTCAAATCTTATGTAAAACAACATTATCAGCAAGGTTTAACCCATACCATTTTTAAAGAGCGTATATTTATTGATGAAGCTGATAAAAAAGATGTGCGGGAGTTAATGCTTTGTCAGCTTGATGAAAATGCTCTTGCCTATATGGCAGGCGAATCTTTTCCGCAAAAATTCTTTGATATGAAAATGGATGCATTAAAAAAGGATTTAGCGATCAAAAAAGAAATGGACAAGGTTGCCATTACCCCGGATGAGGATGATGAACCTGCCGATTTCTCAGCCTGTTTCAAGGATTAATATGTTCGAAAAACGAGCAAAAAACGTGTTGTTGCAGGCAGGATGAAGAAATCTTTCAAAGATGCATGGGGATTCATGTAAACAGAATTAATCTATTCTTGACAAAAGGCAACAATAGCATAATATAGTTTTTTTTTGTAAATGTTCGATTAACCCATTCACATAAAATCAACGACTTGGAGTGGGTAGGGTGCGCAATGCGCACCTTTATTTATTGATGATTGGGTCTTTAATTGGTGCGCAATGCGCACCCTACCCAGTCGTCCCACGAAATGCGTTTATTGAAGATTTATTTTTTTTACGTCATGTTTTTAAAAAGTCAATTTTTATAAGTTAGTTTTTCGACGAAAAAGGAGCAGTCATGAAGGTACTTATCAGTGATAATCTTGCCCCGGTTGGAGCGCAGATTTTAAGAGATGCCGGGCTTGAGGTTGATATTAATACAGGTTTGAGCCCTGAAGAGCTCAAAAAAGAAATACCTAAATATGATGGTCTTGTTATCCGCAGCGCCACCAAGGTGACGGAAGAAATTATCGAAGCTGCTGACAATTTGAGAGTTGTCGGTCGGGCTGGTATTGGTCTGGATAATGTCAATATTCCTGCTGCAAGCAAGCGAGGGATTGTGGTGATGAACGCCCCTGACGGCAATGCTACCACTGCTGCTGAACATGCTATTGCCATGATGATGTCTATGACACGCAATATCCCCCAGGCCACCGCCAGACTGAAAGAGGGCGGCTGGGACAAGAAAAAATTTCAGGGACGTGAGGTAACCGGAAAGACAATGGGTATCGTCGGTATCGGCAGGATCGGCGCCATTGCAGCCAACAGGGCCCAGGGGCTTCGTATGAAAGTCATTGCCTTTGATCCCCATATGCCCAAGGAAATTGTCGCCAAGCTGGGAGTTGAACTTGTCAGCCTGGAAGAACTTTGCAAACGGGCTGATTATATTTCCGTTCATGTTCCGTTGACAAAAGAAACAAGCAAGGTTCTTTCCACTAAAGAATTTAAAAATATGAAAAAAACTGCCATGTTAATCGATTGCGCCCGTGGCGGTGTTGTTGATGAAGAGGCTCTGTATGACGCATTGAAAAACGGCGAAATTGCAGGGGCTGCGCTGGATGTTTTTGAAAAAGAACCCACTTCCATTGAGACCACACCACTGCTGGCCCTTGATAATTTTATCTGTACGCCTCATCTTGGAGCCTCAACAGCTGAGGCCCAGGAAAACGTGGCGGTAACCATTGCCGAGCAGATGGCTGATTATCTGTTGAATGGAACGGTAGCCAACGCGGTCAACGTGCCTTCAGTCTCAGCTGAGGTCTTATCCAAGGTGCGCCCGTATGTTACTCTTGCCGAAATGCTGGGTTCTTTTCACATGCAGATTGCCAAGGGCGGCGTGGAAGAAGTAAATATCGAGTTTATCGGTGATCTGGCTGAAATGGAGACAAGCCCCATCTCTGTTGCTTTCCTGAAAGGCCTCTTTACTCCGATCCTCAAAGATGCCGTCAATTTTGTTAATGCCCCGATGATAGCCAAAGACAGGGGGATTCGGGTGGTAGAGTCGAAAACCAGTCATTCGGATGATTTTACAAATATTGTGTCAGTAAGGGTCAAGACGTCCGAGGGTGAAAATGTGCTTGCCGGTACTGTTTTCGGCAAAAAAGAACCCCGTCTTGTGCGTCTGAATACCTTTCGTCTCGAGGCCCTGCCGGATGGACCAATGCTTTTTGTGTATAATCAGGATGTGCCGGGTGTTATCGGCTCTCTGACAACGATTCTGGGTAAATCCAATGTTAATATTTCCCGGATGACAGTCGGTCGGGAATCTGCCGATGGTGACCAGACCCGCAACGTCATCCTGTTAAATACCGACACGTTGCTTTCAAAAGAGCAACTCGATGCAGTTAAAGCCCTGGATAACATTACCAGTGCCATGGTGCTGGATCTTTCGTAACTATAAGCTTGCTTAGGTGCCAAGATGAGCGTAGAAAAAAAATGTAAGCGTGCAGGGGGTGAGATGGTCGGCGGTAAATGCGTCATGCCCGATGTGACATTTTCGGTATTTATCATGTCTTTAAATACATCTGCACTTTTTCATTTAGGCGAAATTGCTGATCCTGAAACCGGTGCCAAGATGCAGAATATGATTCTGGCAAAGCAAACTATTGATACGTTGAACGTTCTTAGGGAAAAAACAAAGGGTAATTTGACTGAAGAAGAAGAGGATATGATCAGTAAATTTCTCTACGACCTTAAGATGAGGTATGTGAAGGCCAAATCCTGAATGGATAAAGAGGATATTCTTCACATCCAGGCTCCGGCAAAGGTGAACTTGTTTTTGTCGGTTTTGTCCAGGCGTGCCGATGGCTACCACGAGCTGTCGACCTGGATGCAGAAATTGGATCTTGCTGATCGTATCAGCCTTCAGCCGACAAGTTTTGGTGTGAAGATACAGTGTCTGGGTGCGAATCTGCCTGAAGACGAAAATAATCTGGCCTGCAAAGCAGCGCGTATTTTTTTTAAAAAGACACGGATAAAGGCCGGTGTTGCAATCTTTCTTGAGAAAAAAATTCCGATTGCAGCCGGTCTTGGTGGCGGCAGCAGCGATGCTGCCGCAGTACTTCTGGGGCTTAACACACTCTATGAAGCCGGTTTAACCCGTGTCGAGCTCATGGAGATTGGACTTCTTTTAGGGGCTGATGTCCCTTTTTTTGTTGCGGATTATAGTGCTGCTCTGGCCACAGGTATTGGAGAAAAACTCCAGAAAAAAAATGCTCTTACTGACTGTTGGTTTGTTCTGGTTAATCCGGGATTTTCCGTCTCAACAAAATGGGCGTATGAAAACCTTGTTCCAGTGCAAATGAGTAATTTTGCGTTGACAATAGAAGGTAATCCAGATATTTTATCACGTTCGACAGAAAGCGACTTTTCCGGTTCGTTTTTTAACGATCTTGAGAAGGTCACAATCAGTCGCTATCCTGAAATTGAAGTATTAAAAAAAAAGCTGATTGATGCTGGTGCGTCAGCTTCATTAATGTCTGGAAGCGGGCCAACAGTTTTTGGCATATTTACAGACTTTGAACGTGCTGACGCCGTAAAGGAAAATCTTGAAAAAGATTTTCCGGGCAGGGTATTTTTAACCTGTCCTCTTCATTCAGAATAAAATTCTATTGGGGCGTCGTCAAGCGGTAAGACACAGGCCTTTGACGCCTGCATTCGTAGGTTCGAATCCTACCGCCCCAGCCATATTTTTTAGAGATAAAAAAACTCTGTGAAGCCTGTGCGTCTGTGGGATAAATTTAAAGCATAGGAATTTCCATTTTTTGTTTTTTTTTAGACAGGATTAACTGGATTTTTTTATTATGTCTATTTTTTTGATCCTGTCTAAAGCCCGCCCGTAGGGCGCTAAGTTCTCATATATTGTTGTGGCTTTGTGTAGTCAAGAGTTGTCAGTTATTGACGTTTAGACATGCAGTAATAAAGGGATTTTGTCATGGACAAGTTAAAGGACATGAAGATTTTTAGCGGGAACGCCAATCGTATCCTTGCTGAAGAAATTTGCCGTCATCTTAAAATTGAACTTAGTCATGCTGAAGTGAGAAAGTTCAGTGATGGGGAAACGTATGTTGAAATCGGAGAAAATGTCCGAGGGAGAGATGCCTTTGTTGTGCAGCCGACATCAACACCGGTAAATGACCACCTGATGGAGCTTATTTTGATGGCCGATGCCCTACGCAGAGCCTCGGCTCGACGCATCACAGCCGTTATTCCTTATTATGGTTATGCACGTCAGGACAGAAAAGTCGCTCCACGTGTTCCCATCTCTGCCAAGGTTGTGGCTGAAATGCTGATGGCTGTAGGTGTACGCCGGGTACTGACCATGGATATTCATTCCGGTCAAATCCAGGGATTTTTTAATATCCCGGTGGATAATCTCTATGCCGCCCCGGTCATTTTAAAAGATATTTCCAGCAAGTTTGCCGGAGAAGAAGTGATTATGGTTTCCCCGGATGCAGGTGGTGTTGTCCGTACACGCGCCTTTGCAAAAAGGCTTGATGTAGGTCTGGCAATTATTGATAAGAGACGCGAACGAGCCAATGAAGCTGAAGCCATGAATGTCATTGGTGATGTTAAGGATAAGTGCGCCATCCTGCTCGATGACATGGTAGATACAGCCGGCACATTGTGCTCTGCTGCGGAAATACTGATTCGGGAAGGGGCAAAAGAAGTGTATGCCTATTGTACGCATGCCGTTCTGTCAGGTCCCGCCATTGAAAGGATTGACAAATCATTGCTTGAAAATCTGGTTGTAACAAATACTATTCCCCTGCGGGATGGGGCCAGAGAGAGTGCAAAAATCAAGGTGCTGTCCGTCTCCGCACTTCTGGGTGATTCTATAAAGTGTATTCATAACGAGGATTCGGTTAGTTCTTTATTTGTTTGATAAAACAAATATGCGCTGCGATAAAAAAATATTTTCATTACTAATAAAAAATCAACAATTAACTCTGTTTAGAGTGTTAATTGCCGGATGAGGAGGAAGTTACAATGATACAGGTAGATGTTACTGCCACTGTCAGAACAAATTTTGGTAAAGGTGCGGCTAGATCATTACGCAGGGCTGGACAAACACCGGCCATCATCTATGGTCCGAAAAGTGATACACTTGCCCTGACTCTTGATACCAAGATATTCACGAAAACGCTGCTTGATCTACATAGGCGTAATGCTGTTGTCGGCCTTGATATAAAGTCCGATGGCGGTGAAGAAAAACGTCATGTGCTTATTAAGGAAATTCAGGTTGATCCAATTCTGGACACCTTGAAACATGCTGATTTTTACGAAATCTCCCTTGATACACCAAGTGTTTTTAAAGTTCCGGTTAAATATAAGGGCAAGGCTGCCGGTGTTGATCTTGGCGGCGAGCTTATCACTACATTGACCGAGGTGTCAATAAAAGGCAATCCCCTTGATATTCCGGATTCGATTGAGGTTGATATTAAATCGCTTAATATAAATGATGCAATTGTCTGTAAGGATCTGAATATTCCTGATAACGTTACTTTACTTGAAGATCAGGATCAAGTCTGCGTTTCTGTTGTTGTTGCACACGTCTTACCCGAGAGTGATGACAGCGAAGAAGAAGTAGAATAGTCTTTTTACAGTGGTTATTTTTGAGCCGGAAAAGGGATCCCTTTTTCCGGCTTTTTACGTATTGTCTCCAGGTGAAATATGTTTCTTGTTGCCGGACTAGGAAATCCTGGTGAAAAATACATGTCCACCCGCCACAATGTGGGTTTCCTTTCAGCAGAGTATATAGCCGAACAGTTGCATGCCAATTTTCTCTCGACTAAATGGCAGGCCGCTGCTGCAAAAGCTGTTTGTGAAAATGAACAACTGATTCTTCTCAAGCCCCAGACGTTCATGAACTTAAGCGGGAACGCTATCGCCCCTGCTGCATCATATTACAAAATACCTCCCCCCAATATTATCGTCATTCATGATGATCTTGATCTGCCGGTCGGGCGGATAAAGATAGCTGTTAACCGCGGAGCAGGCGGTCACAACGGTATTCGTTCAATCATATCCCATTTGGGGAAAGATTTTGTCAGGATTAAAATCGGAATTGGTCGACCGGATTCACCTATTCCTGTTGAACGCTATGTTTTGACAAAGATGACATCGCAGGAAACAGAAATTCTCAAGACTATCATGCCTGATGTTTATGAGGCTGTGCGTCTCTGTGTCGGTCAGGGGGTTGATATGGCGATGAATAAAGTTAATTCCTCTGAAAATAGTATGTAATACAATGTTTTAGAGCAAGGTTTTGTTTATCTGTTTTTTTACGGTATGCATTAATTGCGTAATTTGAGAAATAATGTTATTGTGCCTCTTATCTTATGCGGTCATCCTGGGTAATTCTTGCCATTTTTAATGACAGAGCCCGGCTTTTTGATCTTAAGGAAACTAAAGAGGTGATGAGTGTTTAATAAAGGTGATATGGCGGTTTATCCTGCCCACGGCGTAGGCGAAATTCAATCAATTGAAAATAGAGTAGTAGGTGACTTGGAACAATCATTTTATGTGATGAAGATAATGGACACGAGTATGGTGGTTATGATTCCTACGACCACTAGTTCCAGCGTTGGTTTACGCGGTATCATCTCAGCATCTGAATCAGAAAAAGTTTTTGATATACTTAAAGACAGAGACGTTGAGATTGAAGCACAACCCTGGAACCAGCGTTACCGGCAGTATATGGAAAAAATTAAAACCGGTTCTGTCTATAAAATTGCCGGTGTGCTTCGAGATCTCTACCTTTTAAAGGTAGACAAAGATCTTTCTTTTGGTGAGAGAAAAATGCTCGACACTGCTAAAAGTCTGTTGATGAAGGAACTTGCCCTTGCAAACCATATCCGGGAGGACGAGGTTGAGAAGGACATTGAGCAGATTTTTCATAATTAACTTTATTTCATCGCAATATCTTTAAAAAGAGGATGGCTGTTGTTGCACATGAGCCGATTTTCTTTTCTTCCACATTGAATACCCTTAACAAAGAGCTTAAACAGGACAAAGAGTTTTACTTCACAGTTCCTGTTGAGCTGCGGGGTAAACGGCTTGATCAATTTGTTGCAGATCATGAAGATTTTGTCCATTTAACCCGTTCGTATATTCAGAATCTTATTCGCGCAGGAAATATTCTTGTAAATGGACGAAAGGAAAAAAATGGTTATCGGCTGCATCAAGACAATCAGATCAAAATAGTCCTTCCCGCTCCTCAGCCTTCTTCGCTTGTTGCAGAAAAGCTTTCCTTCGACATTCTTCATGAAGATGATGATGTTGTTGTTTTGTCCAAACCTCCGGGAATTGTCGTTCATCCCTCCCATGGTCATAGCGGCGGCACGCTTGTTCACGGCCTTCTTCACCATTGTACAAATCTTTCAGGAGTTGGCGGAGAACTCCGGCCCGGAATAGTCCACAGGCTCGATAAAGATACATCGGGTATCATGATTGTTGCGAAAAATGATGCCTCCCATCAATCACTGACGGCACAATTTAAGAAGCGACTGGTGGAAAAACGCTATCTTGCCATCCTTTCCGGCGTGCCGAAAGAAGATGAAGGGCGCATAGAGTTACCCATAGGCCGGCACTCGGTTCATCGCAAAAAAATGGCGGTTGTAAAGCATAGAGGCCGGCAGGCCCTGACTTATTTTCATGTCTTGGAGAAATTCGATGGATATTCTTTTGTAAGGCTCCGTCTTGAAACCGGCAGAACCCATCAGATTCGGGTACACATGGCCTTTCTGGCCTGTCCTGTGGCAGGTGACGCTCTGTATGGCAAAAATAAATCGTATCCAGGCTTTTCAATTGCCCGTCAATGTCTTCACTCCTATTCGTTGGCCTTTCTGCATCCTTCTACCGGCAAGAGGATGAAATTTACAGCGCCGCTTTTGCCGGATATGGAAGATTTTTTGCAAATTCTTCGTAACAAGGAGTCCTGAATTAAGCTGTCAGGTTCTTGACTTGTAAGCGTGCATCATGATCACATTTTATTTTCATGGTAATTTAGCTGATTTGCTGCCAAGAAATTTTCGTACTCAAAAATGTATTCGTACAACGTTCAAAAGAAGAGCGTCTGTAAAAGATTTTGTCGAATCCTATGGGGTTCCGCATCCGGAAATTGATAAGATTACCATTTCATGCAGGGAGGTTGATTTTCATTATCTTGTCAAAGAAAATGACATCTTGCATATCCACCCTATTTCTCCTGAAACGAATTTTTTCACACCATCTCTGCTGCGCCGTGATCCACTGAAATCCCTACGATTTGTTGTTGATGTGAATGTTGCTAAAATCACAGGGAAATTACGTATGCTTGGCTTTGATACCTACTGTGATAGCTCTCTTGACGATGCGAGACTGGCTGCCATTTCATCTTGCCGGAGAAGAATTCTTCTGACAAGGGATCGCAATTTGTTAAAAAGGAATGTGGTTGAATTTGGTCATTTAATTCGTTCGCGTCATCCGAAAAAACAACTTGCCGAAGTGTTTCACCTTTTTAATCTGCAGAAAAAGTTGCAGCCATTCAGTCGATGTCTGCATTGTAATGGATTGCTTTCTCCTGTAGCAAAAAAGAAAATTGAGCATTTACTGGAACCACTTACCCTGAAATATTATGATGATTTCCAGAATTGCCGCTCATGCGGCAAGATTTATTGGCAGGGGTCCCATCGGCAAAAAATGGCTGAAGAACTGGATTATTATTTGAATTTCAGGTCGGAAGGGGAAGAAAATGGATAGAAAACCGCGTAGCACACTCTGTATTTTTTTTCTTATGCAGCATCCTTTTTTCATCTTATGCTTCAAAAAAAAAGGACTCAGGATTTCTCCTGAGTCCTGAAAGTAAATGGGGTGAACGATGGGACTCGAACCCACGACCACCGGAGCCACAATCCGGAGCTACCACCAGCTGAGCTACGCTCACCATCCAATCTTGAATTCATACGAATTAAAGTTTGATTTTTATAATAGAATACCCTGCGAATAGCAAGTTGAATATTATCTGTTACGTATAACAGTCAGCAAAAAAAATCCTTCTTGTCGATTATCCTGGCCTTTGTTAAATGCTTGCTTAAAATCCTCAATGAAATCATTTTGAAATATGTCAGCTCAGCTCCTTATTGCAATGCATGCAAACTTTTGCCTGTTGCTTGATGATCTCAGCACAGTACGGGCATTCTTTCTTGTATTGAGCTTTTAAAATTTCCTTGATAGCCATATTGGCGCTGCGCTCAACATCGTTTTTTTTGAATATATGGTTTCTTATTGGGTCAATGCAGGAAAGATCGTTCAGTTCAATGAGCAGCTCGCAGGCTCTCAGTCGACCGGGAAGACCTGCAGCTTCATCTTTGACGAGGAGCAGAGCAGGGGCCACGTTTTTTTCTTCAACACATGAGTCGAGTTGTGCCAATGCTTTTTTTTCATTCTGGTAGCGTATATTTTGTTTTTTTAGTGCCTCGGGATCTATTATGCTGCCGGTGAAGGCATCGGCATTGCCGACCATCAGCATACCCCCTTTTTTTTCGCCGGGCAGGAGCATGTAGCGGTACGAGCCGCTATGTCCATATTCAACATCAATATGCTCCCAACCCTTGACAAAAACATGACATTCGTCATTTAAGCAGATAAACATGACGTCACATCCCCATCCTAATCCGTCACCGATGTGAAAGGGAGGTGTTTCGCAACATGATAAGAGTTGCTTGCAGTGGGGGCAGTAATGTTTTTCTTCAGCATATTTGATACTGGCATCATAGGTAAGCATATATAAATCTCCAGGTAAAAAACTAAGAAATTATTCCGATGAATTTGGTAATGGACAATTTGTCCCAGACTGGGATGTCGTTACGGGAATCCTTCAGGAAGAGAACTGATCATCTTTAACAGCCTAAGTAGTAAGCATCCAGAAAAATAAGGCAATGATGATCAGAATTTTATTTTTATGTTTTTCTTGCATCACAATTATTTAACTGATTTGAGGTATAAAAGCAACCTGCCTCTGAGGGCGTATTCTGTTTTTCGTACCGTTTGTGTTTATCCTTTTGGTTACGTGTAACATCTTGTAATGATAAAATATTATTTTTATCGAGTTAGTCTTTGAAGCTTCTTTTTGTGAGAAAACACGTTGACATTTCAACCATGGGAAAGTAAATATTTTGTAACTGTTCAGATAGATAGACTGAAGGCCGAAGGTTGAAGGTTAAAGCAATGAAATGGGAGCCATTTTGAGCTATTTGGGTAAACTTCAATAAGTATCTCCATTGGAGATTGTTGGGTTTTTCCTTCAACCTTTTACCTGAACACCTGAATAGTTACATATTTTATTTCCTTTTATAATATGATGCTGATCAATCTCCCTTAAAATCGTTTTATCGATATTGTGAATCTTCATCAATGTGAAAATGCATTCAAGAAAAAGTACTGTGTTTTCAAATACTTCAGGTGGTCAAATAAATATGGATCAATCGCATAGTTCCAGATATGCCGAGTCTGGTGTTGATATTGACAAAGCAAATGCTTTTGTCACCAACATAAAGCCCTTGGTATCTTCAACATTCAGAAGAGGGGTGTTGACAGATATTGGTGGATTCGGAGGACTCTTTGCTTTAGGGGATGATCGTTATACTGACCCGGTACTGGTTTCCTCCACGGATGGTGTCGGCACAAAATTAAAAATTGCCAGTCTTTGTAACAAACATGACACCATCGGTATTGATTTGGTGGCAATGTGTGTCAATGACATCGTGGTGTCCGGCGCTGAACCTCTTTTTTTTCTTGACTATTTTTCTGTCGGCAAGCTTGAACTTGACGTGGCAACCGATGTTGTTAAGGGAATTGCCCAGGGCTGTAAGATGGCAAAATGCTCTCTCATCGGTGGTGAGACGGCGGAAATGCCGGGATTATATAATAATGATGATTATGACCTGGCGGGATTTGTTGTCGGTATTGTAGAGCGGAATAAAATTATTGACGGTTCGGAAATAAAGGTGGGCGACAAACTTATCGGCATTACCTCCAGCGGCATACACAGCAACGGTTATTCTCTTGTTCGAAAAATATGTTTTGAGGAACTTGGTCTGACCGTCGATGACCATGTTGATGAATTAGGGTGTACCCTTGGCGAAGAACTGCTGCGTCCCACCCGTATTTATGTTGAGACCTTGCTGAATCTCTTTAAGAATTTTCAGATTCGCGGACTTGTTCATATTACCGGCGGCGGATTTACCGATAATATTCCAAGGGTTCTCCCCAAAGGGACGAAGGCGATTATACAGAAGGGAAGTTGGCCGTCCATGCCTATTTTTGATTTTTTACAGGAAAAGGGCAATATCCCTGTTGATGAGATGTACCGTACGTTTAATTGCGGTATAGGTATGGTGCTTATTATTGACTCCCGGGCTGTGGATGATGTGACCCAGCAACTGATAGCTCTGGGAGAATCTCCACACTTGATTGGAGAAGTTGCCGCTCAGAAAGAAGGTGACACGTCTATTGAATTTTCAGAAGGTTAAATTGGAGCAGAATTCAGCCTGCTGACTCAGAGTTCTGTTTTTCATTCATCTGCCGCTCCATCATTATGGAAGTGGCAGAGTAAAACTGAAAATCGCCCCGCCTGTTGCATCGTTTTCCGCCCATATCACCCCTCCATGGCTTTCAACAAGCTGCTTGACAATGGCAAGTCCTAGTCCTGTTCCATTTTCCCTTGTAGTGAAAAATGGTTCAAAGAGTTGTTTTGTGATGGAAGGATCGATACCCGGCCCATTGTCGCTAATTTGCAGAAGTGTTTTTTCCTGGTTTTCTTCATTGATCTCCGAGGCCGTTATGGTGATGACCCCATGATTTTCGTCAATGAAGTTGCCGGCATTTTCAAGCAGGTTGAGAATGATCCGAATCAGTTGTCCTGAATCGGCCCAGCAGTCCTGATTTTCAGGGATGTGCGTTTCTACGGTAATTTTGTCATTCCAGTTGCGCCCCTGCTTGAGAATATCTAAAGTTTCATTGACAACATTCCCAAGTGAAAGCCAGTTTTTTTCCGGGGTGGCGGGTTTTGAAAAATGCAGAAAATCACTAACTGTTCCATCAAGACGGTTGCACTCCCTGACTATAATATTAATCAGGCTGTAGTTGGGGGTGTTTTTTGAAAATTCCTGCTCCAACACCTGTGAAGCTCCTGAAATAGCGGCCAAAGGATTGCGAAATTCATGGGCAACGCCGGCAGCCAGTTCCCCTATGGCCGCCATTTTTTCAGACTGCCGTACTTTTTCCTCCATTTTTTTGATAATGGTCAGGTCCTGCATGGTGTATACCCTGCAGTTTTCGCAATCACCGGGCATATTCAGCCGTGTCCACGAATAACCAACAGGTATTTTGCTGCCGTCTTTTTTTATTAAAATGGCCATGGGGCGAATCAAATCCGTTTTCAGGGTGGATAGTTCAGGGAATTTGCTTGCAATTTTTTGACCCAGTACGTCAAGTGCGTTATAGCCGGTTATAACTCCTGCAGATCGGTTAAATGAGGTAATAATTCCCTGGGTGTCAACTGTTATGATACCAGTGGCAATATCGTCAAAGATCTGCTTATAAAGCAGGGCAAGCCTGTCGAGATTTTGTGAAGTTCTTGAAAGTTCGGTTTCCGCCCGGAGAAGCCGCTCTGAAAGAATGGCGCTAAGCAGTCCGACCAAAAAAAAAGTAAGTCCTCGTATGGCAAAATAATGCAGGACAACCTGGATGCTCGTCAGGGCGGATTCCCCATCATGCAGCAGGGGGACCGTTATTCCATAATACTCGGCATAAAGGATGGCGCCGTTGCAGAATGTTGCTATTGAGGCCAGCAGCAGGGCGCCCTGGCGGTAAAGGATGATAGCGCTGCTTATAATCGGGAAAAAGTAGATGATGGTAAAAATGGACTGGCTGGAACCGGTGATGACAATGAGGATAGTTGTCAGGAGGCAATCTGTTATTATCTGCAGATAGGCAAAGCGCCGGTAGCATGTTATGACATTCAGAATAAAGGCCGAAAGGATCGTGAAGAGGTATGTGCCGATTATAAAAAATGCCACATGGCCGGGGGAGGGGATAATGATATCATGTTTACTGGTTTGCAGCAGCATTGTGATGCCAAGGAGGATGGTCAGGACAACGACCCTGAGGAAGAGCACCCACTGCAGTTGCTTTTTCAACTGGAAGTCTGAAGGAGTGGATATGCTGGGAAAACAGCAGATTTTTTTAGGAAACATGAACAGTATTACTCACTGGATATTGTATTTTTTGACTTTATAGCGCAGGGAACGAAAACTGATTTTGAGGAGATCCGCGGCCTGCATTTTAGAATTGGCCGCTTTTTTGAGAGCAAGTTCGATCATTATTTTTTCAAACCTGCTTGTCACCTTTTCCAGACCAAGATCGTAGAGCTCTTCTTCGCTGGACAGGGAGGCGAGAGACAGCGTATCATTAGAAAGATGGGGAGTCTGCCGCTTGTTTGACAGGGTAAGACTTTCAGGCAGAATGATATTAGAGGAAGATAATGCAACGCCTCTTTCGATGATATTTTCAAGCTCCCTGACGTTGCCGGGAAAATCGTAGTCCATTAAAACCTGCATGGCATAAGAGGAAAGCTGCTGCACATCTTTTTCAAAATTTGCAGAGTATTTTTTAAGAAAATGATCAACCAGGAGCGGCACATCCCCTTTACGTTCACGTAAGGGCGGCATACGGATTGGTACAACGGCGAGACGGTAGTAGAGATCCTCCCGGAACCGTTTTTCCATGATTTCTTCTTCGAGATTTCTGTTGGTGGCCGATATAATACGCATATTCACCTTGGTTATTTTGGTGTCGCCCACTCGTTTGAATTCCCTTTCCTGCAGGATTCTAAGCAGTTTGGTCTGTACCATGGGTGTCAGTTCGCCGATCTCGTCAAGGAAAACGCTGCCGTTATTTGCCATCTCAAAAAGGCCTGTTTTGTTTGAAGTGGCCCCTGTAAAAGAACCTTTGACATGGCCGAAAAGCTCGCTTTCAAAAAGAGTCTCCGGGATGGCATTACAGGTTATGGGGACGAAGTTGTTATGGCTTACCTTGCTGTTCTGGTGTATCGCCTGGGCCACGAGTTCCTTGCCTGTGCCGGATTCGCCGACGATTAGTACATTGGCGTGGGTAGGAGCAATCCTGCTAATCTGGTCAAAAATATTTCGCATTTCAGCACTTTCTCCAATGATATTGGAGAAAGATGCTTTTTTTGCTTTTTTCTGAGTATCTCCTGAGGAACTTGCAATGGCCGAAGAAATGATTGCTTTTATCTCATCTACTTTGAAGGGCTTGGTGATATAATCATAAGCACCATTCTTCATGGCCTGCACCGCATCTTCAGGAGATGCAAATGCAGTGATCATTATGAAGGGAAGCCCTTTTTGGTTTTTTTTGATGGTGTCCAGCAGTTTAAGACCGTTCATGCCGGGCATTCTGATATCTGAAATAACAAGATCAAGGTCTTGTTCTGCAATGATTTTCACGGCTTTTTCGCCGTTTGATGCAGTAACAGCGTCGTACCCTTCTTTTTCAAGAAGAATTTTCAGAAACTCCCGCATGCTGAGTTCGTCATCAACTACAAGTATCGTTGGCATTTTTTTTAAAAGGGGCAAAGGGGCAAAGGGGCAGAGGGGTAAAGTGAAAAAAAGATGTTTGTTTGCTCTGCGGTTGACAATATAATCGTATCAGTTTTTGGAAAGTGTTACAAGCAGGGTGTTGATAGTGTTAAACGTTTGACCAGTGAATGTAAATGAAGATAATTTCTTTGCCCCTTCGGAGTCTCGCAGATAGCGAGGAACGAGACTTCGGGCTCGCTTTCCTGCCCCTTTGCCCCTTTGCCCCTGTTTTTTTAACAAATGTCTAAAAATCTCATACTCATAGGTATCATTATTGTGCTGATCGGCCTGTTATGGCCGGTTATCAGCAAATTACCATTGGGAAGACTGCCCGGTGATATTGTTGTACGCCGGGAAAATTTCAGCATTTATTTCCCTGTGACCACTTCAATTCTTGTCAGTCTGCTGCTCTCGCTGCTCTTCTGGTTCCTGCGTAAGTGATTCATGCAGAAGCCCATCCACCATACTTTGCAGTTCTGAGAATGTTTTTACCTGGTATATCCTTGAACGTATGGACGCACCATGGGGCATCCCTTTGAAATATCTGCCGGCATGATTGCGGATTTTACCCAGAGCCCATCCCTGCCTTGTGTATCTGCTGATAAGTTGCAGGTGCCGATGAAGAGTGGCCAGACGTAGCCGGGAAGTTGCCGGGGGGCTGTCTGCATGAAAGATCCATGGCCTGCCGAGGGATGCGCGGCCTATCATAACGCCATCGCAGCCTGTCTCATGCATTAATGCAAGGGCGGTTTCATATGAATGAATATCGCCATTGCCGATGACAGGAATGGCAACATTCTCTTTGACCTGGCGGATAATATCCCAGTCCGCCTTGCCGGAAAAGCCATCACTCCAGGTTCTGGCATGAATGATCACTGCCGATGCGCCTGCCTCTTCTGCCATTTGGGCAAATTGACAGGCATTGATGCTCTGGTGGTTCCATCCGGACCTGAATTTGACCGTCACTGGTTTATTACAGTTTTCGACGACCTGACGGATAATTTGTCCGGCAAGTTCCGGCGTTTTCATCAGGGCGGATCCGGCACCCCTTTTAATAACCTTTTTGACAGGGCATCCCATATTGATATCAATGATATCAATGGGGTATTTTGACAGAATTTTTGCTGCATTTCCCATGATGTCAGGCTCACTGCCGAAAAGTTGCATGGCAACAGGGCGCTCATTTTCATCGGTTTGCAGCATGTCAATGGTCTTCTGCTGGTTGTATGTCAGCCCGTGGCAGCTTATCATTTCCGAATAAACCAGCCCTGCACCATTTTCCCGGCACAACAGACGAAAGGGAAGGTCGGTAAATCCGGCAAGAGGGGCTAAAATGAAAGGATTTTCAATGGTTACAGTGCCTATTTTCAGGGGGGTAATTTTCATGGATTTTATAGTGGAGAGTTCACTGAGAACGTAGTATTATGGCCGACTTGTACAGGAGCCTTTTAAATAATTTCTTACAGTCTCGGAGACGTCATGACTTTTAAATTAAACCCCAATAACGACCAACTGTCCACGGAAGAGTTGCAAAATCTTGCCGACATGAGAAAGAGGTGCGCCCGTCGTATTCTTTTGTCCACAAGCCTTGCTGCATCGGGTCATCCGGGAGGTTCTCTTTCATCGCTTGATCTTTTGCTTGTTACCTATGGCATCATGAACCATAAACCGGATGACTCGCTTTGGCAGGAAAGGGACAGGGTTGTTATGAGTATCGGCCATATTTCCCCTGGGGTGTATAGTGTCCTGTCCGAGTATGGTTATTTCACGGAAGAGGATTTTCTGACAGGATTCAGAAGGGCCGGCTCCGGTTTTCCAGGTCATGTGGAAAAGATTGTCCCCGGTGTGGAGTGGGATACAGGTAACCTGGGCCAGGGACTTTCAACCGGCGTGGGCATGGCCATGGCTCTCAAACTGAAAGGGGCTTCCGGGAAAGTCATTGTCTACATGGGGGACGGCGATCTGCAGAAAGGCCAGGCTGCCGAGGCCATGCGTTTTGCCCATAAATACAAACTGGATAATCTCATGGTCATTGTTGACCGCAATCATCTGCAGATATGCGGCAGCACAGAGGATGTCATGCCCAGTGACATCAAAGGTCTTTTCGCTGCCGGTGGCTGGAACGTTGAGGAGTTGGACGACGGCCATGATTACAATAAAGTTTTTGCCACACTTTCTTCTGTGTATAAGGGCCTGCCTGATAAGGTCGGGTTACCCACGGTGATTATTGCCCGAACAACCATGGGTAAAGGTGTTTCTTTTATGGAGAATCTGGCAAAATATCATGGCTCTCCCCTCAAAGTTGACCAGCTTGCTGAAGCCTGTGCCGAACTTGGTGTTGAAAACGATTTTGACAAATGGGCCGAGTTGCGAACAAAGCCTGTGTCAACCTCCACCAGACTTGAAAACAGGGTGAATTATCCTGAAATCCTTCCAGGTGCCCCGATTACCTATAATGCGGATACGAAAACGGATTGCCGTTCAGGGTATGGCACTGCTCTCTTTGAGCTGGCAAAGGCAAATAATACTCCTGGTGAAGCACCGAAAATTGTCGGCATTTCCTGTGACCTGGAAGGCTCGGTCAAGATGGGCGACTTCCATAAACATATGCCGGCCTCCTTTCTGGAATGCGGTATTCAGGAGCATCATGCCGCCACCATGGCCGGGGCAATCAGCAGGGAAGGTATGGCTGCCTTTTTCAGCACTTTTGGCGTTTTTGCCGTTTCCGAAGTCTATAACCAGAACAGGATCAATGACATAAACCATACGAACAGCAAGGTCGTTGCCACCCACCTTGGCCTTGATGTGGGTGAGGACGGGCCTACCCACCAGGGAATTGACTACATCGGCCTCATGCGAAATTATTTTAATTTTGAGGTTTTTCTGCCGGTCGACCCCAACCAGACGGATAAAATCACCCGCCACATTGCCATGCACCCGGGGAATCATTTCGTTGGAATGGGGCGTTCCAAAATGAATATGGTACTCAAAGAGGATGGCACACCGTTTTTTGGCGCTGATTATGTATTTACTCCCGGAAAAGGCGACTGGGTCAGGAAGGGTAATGCCGGTACCATTATTTCATATGGGGCTCTCAGCCCCTATGTGATGGAAGCCCGGCAGAAACTTCAAGATGAGGGTATATCCGTTTCGGTCCTGTTCATGGCATCTATCATACCTTTTGATAAACAGAGTGTTATCGAGGCCGCCAAGAATGGCCCTGTATTAACGGCAGAGGATCATCATGTTGATACCGGAATCGGCGCAATGGTGGGAATGCTGCTGGCTGATGAGGGAATAAGCTGCAAATTCAGGCGTATTGGCGTCACTCAATACGGTTCATCAGGCAAGCCTGCTGATCTGTATGCGGCGCAGGGTCTTGATGCTGATGGGATTGTAAAGGCGTTTAAAGAGGTGATGTAAAATTATTGATTTCGGGTTTCGGAGTTCGGATTTGTTTTAACAATCCGCATTCCGAAATCCGCATTCCCAAATGACAACTCAGTCATCAATATCTATTTCATCTTCCGGGAAGATTTCTTCCTGCACATCTTTCAGGTCATCACGGGAAAATTTGTAGAAAAGCTGTATGTAGATATTGTCGGCAATATCGTCTGCAAGTTCACGTAAGGCCTCTTTTTTATTCATTTCCATGTCAGATGCGTTGCTTCCCACCCGGAAGGCCTCACGGCGGGTGAAGTCTCTTTTCTGCAGGACGATTTTACCTGTATCATTTTCTTTTAGATTAAAGCTGAAGGTTATTTCCGCCCGCAACTCCACAGCTCTTTCCCAGAGACCGTATGACAGGCCGGGGTATTCTGCGGACTCGATAATTCCGCTTAAAATATAATCCGCTTCGGCCCTGTTATTAGTGAGAGAAAAACGCCTGGATTTTTTCAGCCATCTGACTAATGTCTGCTGGAGAACCGATTGGTATCCGAGTTCACTGGTACGGTTTTCCCACATGCTGACATAAATGGAAACCTGTTCCCCTCCTTCGTCGACAAGTTCGCTGGGCTGGGAGTAGGGGTTGGTGTAGCCGCAGCCTGAGAGAAAAAAAATAATACCCAGAAATAGCAGGGGCAAAGGGGCATTTTTGCCGGATTGAAAGTTGGAAAACAGCATAAGTTGATTCCTGTTATCAGACAACAATATTAATTAATTTGTTTTTAACGACAATAATCTTTCTGATTGTTTTATCGCCAATAAATTTCTGTACTTTTTCATCGGCAAGACTTTTTTCTTTGACAAAATTCTCATTGCTATCGGCAGCGACCTGTAAGCGGCTGCGTACTTTACCGTTAATCTGTACAACGAGGGTGATTTCGTTTTCCTTCACCGATTCAGGGTCAAAATCAGGCCAGGGTATGGCGGAAAGGCGGATCGAATGACCTGTCCTCTCCCAGAGTTCTTCACAGAAATGTGGCACCATGGGAGACAGGAGGAGAAGAATGGCTTCGACGGCTTCGCAAATGACTTCATCCTGGGGAATTTCACTGGAATTTTCTCCTGTTAACCCCGTCAGTGTATTGGTCAACTCCATGACGGCACTGATGGCGGTGTTAAAATGGAAATTGCCGTTGATGTCTGATCCGACCTTCTGGATTGTCTGATGGGTTTTCCTGTGTAAATCTTTGCTTGCCTGATTCATGCTGACAGCAAGGTTTGTTTTCCCCTGTTTAAGCATGACAAGATTATCCTGGATAACACGGTATACCCTGTTGAGGAAGCGGTATGATCCTTCAACTCCCTTGTTGCTCCATTCAAGATCCCGTTCCGGTGGGGCGGCAAAGAGACTGACAAGGCGTATCGTGTCGGCACCGTACTTTTTAATGAGCACATCAGGGTCAACAACATTGCCCTTGGATTTGCTCATCTTTGTGCCATCCTTTATAACCATGCCCTGGGTCAGCAGATTGGTGAAGGGCTCGTCAACGGACAGGTAGCCAAGGTCACGCATAATCTTTGTGAAAAATCGGGCATAAAGCAGGTGCAGGATGGCATGTTCTACGCCGCCGATATACTGGTCAACCGGCATCCAGTAACTGACCTTCTCATTGTCCAGGGGGCCATCAGTATAATCAGGGCAGGCATAGCGGGCGTAATACCAGGATGATTCGACAAAGGTGTCCATGGTGTCTGTTTCACGACGGCCCATTTTTCCGCATTTGGGACAGGGTACTGCATAAAAACTCTCAAGATCATGCAGGGGAGATTTGCCGGATTTTTCTATGGTAACATCACGGGGCAGGGTGACTGGCAGATCTTTTTCCGCTACAGGTTGTACGCCGCATTTGTCACAATAAATCATGGGGATAGGAGTACCCCAGTAGCGTTGCCTGGAAATACCCCAGTCGCGCAGACGAAAGGTTGTGCGAAAATCCCCAAAACCCTGTTGTTTGGCAAAAGCGGTTATTTCTTTTTTTGCCGGGAGTGACTGCATGCCGCTGAATTTGCCGGAATCAACCAAAACTCCCGGATCTTCATATGCTTCAGACATGGTTGTGCTGTCAAGCACCGTATCTTCCGGCTGAATAACAACTTTGCTTGGAATACTGTATTTATGGGCAAACTCGAAATCTCTCTGGTCATGGGCCGGTACCGCCATAACAGCACCGGTGCCGTATTCCATCAGCACGAAGTTGGCAGCATAGACCGGAAGTTTGTTGCCGGTAAAAGGATTTATTGCGTAAACTCCGGTAAATACACCTTCTTTTTCCGGCTCATCCTCGGGATTTTTACGCTGTTTTTCAATGAGTGCTTTTTGGGAAAAGGCCGCAAGTTCTTCATGCCCTCCCTGGTCAATAAGTTTGCGGACAAGGGGATGGTCAGGGGCGACGGACATGAATGTTGCACCGAAAATGGTATCCGGCCGGGTGGTGAATATTGTCAGCTTTTCATCTGAGCCTTCAATGGGAAAATCGATCTGGGCGCCTGTGCTTTTGCCGATCCAGTTGCGCTGCATTGTCAGCACTTTTTCCGGCCATCCTTTCAGGTTGTCGCATTCTGCCAGAAGCTCTTCAGCATAATCGGTGATCTTGAAAAACCAGCCGTTCATCTCCCTTGGCATCACACTTTCATCACAACGCCAGCAACATCCTTCGATGACCTGTTCATTGGCAAGCACGGTCTGGCATGTTTCGCACCAGTTAACGATTGTGACCTTCGGGTAGACAAGTCCTTTTTCGTAAAGCTTTATGAAAAAAAGCTGCTCCCATTTATAGTAGTTTGCATCACAGGTAGCCAGCTCACGATCCCAGTCATAACTGAGTCCCATGCCCTGCAGCTGGTTGCGCATGTAATCAATATTCTCATAAGTCCATTTGGCCGGATGGGTGTTGTTTTTTATCGCAGCATTTTCAGCCGGCAAACCAAAAGCATCCCACCCCATGGGATGGAGGACGTTAAATCCCTGCATCCTTTTAAAGCGGGCAACAACATCTCCGATGGTGTAATTGCGTACATGCCCCATATGGATGCGGCCGGAAGGATAGGGGAACATTTCAAGCAGGTAGTATTTTTTCAGGCTGCTGTCAGCTTGAACCTTGAACGTTTTTTCTGTGCGCCATCTGTCCTGCCATTTCTTTTCAATGGCTGTAAAATCATAAATTTGGGTATTCATGGTCTATTTCATTACGCTGTCTGCGTATCATGGTATGCGAGATTTTCAAAACTGGTGTATTTGCCGATAAATGCTAATTCAATTATGCCGGTGGGGCCATTACGCTGTTTACCGATGATGAGTTCAGCAATGCCTCGTTTGGGATTGTCTTCCGCTTTGTTATACACCTCATCCCGGTAGATGAAGCAGATAACATCGGCATCCTGCTCAATGGCGCCTGACTCACGCAGATCGGAAAGCTGGGGCCGTTTGTTCGGTCTGCTTTCCAGGCTGCGGTTAAGTTGTGAAAGGGCTATGACGGGAATATCGAGTTCTTTAGCCATGGCCTTAAGGGAACGGGAGATTTCACTTATCTCCTGCTCCCTGCTGTCAGCTCGGCCCCGCATCAATTGCAGGTAGTCGACGACAATGAGACCTATATCAAACTCGGATTTAAGACGCCTGGCTTTGGCTCGCATTTCAAGGGCCGAAAGAGCCGCCGTATCATCTATAAAAATGGTGGCTTCGGATAAATCGCCGGCAGCCCTGGTCAATTTAGGCCAGTCATTGTCCTTGATAAAACCGGTGCGCAAATCATTTGAGTCCACCTTGCTGTGAGAACAAAGAAGCCTGAGGCCTAGTTGGGCCTTGGACATTTCCAGGCTGAAAACTCCAACGGGGGTGCCATGATTTAACGCGGTATGCTGCACCATATTCATGGCCAATGCAGTTTTTCCCATACTTGGTCGTCCTGCAAGGATGATAAGGTCGGAGGGCTGCAGTCCTGCAGTCATTTTGTCGAACTGATGATATCCGGAGGGTACGCCGGTTATCATTTCCTTTCTCTCGGAAAGGGAGGTTACTCTTTCAAACGTCTGGGTGATAATTTTATTTAACGGTTCAAAATTGGAACCGCTTTTGTCCCTGGCAATTTTAAAAACAGTCTGTTCCACCTCATCAAGCAGACCCTCAATATCGTCCTGTTCGTCATAACATCGGCTTGCAATGCTGGAAGTAGTGGCGATAAGTTGGCGTAAAACTGATTTTTCACGGACAATTTTTGCGTAATAGACAATGTTGGATGCAAGCGGCACAATGTCGGTCAATGAGGCAAGATAAGCCGCCCCGCCGGTCTGGGTCAATTTATTGCTGTTTTTCAGGTGGTTGGTGACAGTGATAAGATCCTGTGGCTCATTTTTTTCAAATAAGGCCACCATTGCCTGAAAAATTAACTTGTTTCCTTCAAAGTAAAAATCATCAGGTTGAAGAAAATCAATTGTTTTAGGTAAAATGCCTTGATGCTGCAGGATTGATCCCAGCACGCACATCTCTGCATCTTTATTGTGAGGTGGGATTTTATATGCAGGAGATGATGTTTGTTGCGGTATCATTTGGGCGCACCTGCAAAGAGTTGAAAACAGGTTCCTGCGGATAGAGCCTGCAAAGAAAAAAGCGGTAGGGACAAAGAATGAAAAAAAAATCGGAAATGCCGGGTAACCCGGCATTTCCGAGTGGATACAACTTATTCTTCAATAGCAAGCGGCACAATTTCGACCTTGATCTCGGTTGTCATCTGGTAACCTGTTTTACAGGGAACCATTGTAATACCAAGGGTTTTAATAGGCTCATCAAGCATGATTTTTCTTCTGTCAATGACGATACCAAGCTTGTTGAGCTTCTCGGCAATCTCGGAAGATGTAACCGAGCCATAAAGCTTATCTTCTTCACCGACACGTTGGGCAATGGTGATTGTTGTGCCGGAGATTTTCTTGGAAAGTTCTTCAGCAACTTTTTGATCCAGCTCTTTTTTAGCGTTAATGGCGCTAACCTGCTGCTCAAGAATGGCCATATTCTCTTTTGTTGCAAGGACCGCTTTTCCCTGGGGAACCAGATAGTTACGTCCGTAACCCGATTTTACCTTTACAATATCTCCTTCCTGGCCCAAGGTGTCAATTGTCGTTTTGAGTATTAATTCCATTTTTCTACCTTTTTTACTGAAAGTTTATTTCGATTCAGGAGCCTGTGAATAAACTTTCTTGGTTTGTTACGGCCCATCAGGGCCATGTGTATTTATGTAAGGTGAAATGTGACTGTCATAAGTCGTTTGTTTCACTTTTTGATTTGCGTAAATCAAACCATACATCAACCAGGCCGGCAATTGCCAAAAAAAGGATGCCGTATGCCTGGATGAGAATCAATGTATAAACAAATAATCTGAATGCCCAGGGTATCGACCATCTGTTAAACAGGGATGACAGTACCACCATTCCCTGAAAAAAATAGAGCGTTGTACACACAAGGACAGAATTTAAACAGATTTTACTTACCAGTGGTAAGGGTAGTAATAACCCGGCTCCCGATAAAACAATGATCCACACAAGTTGATCGGGAAGGCGCCACTGGCTGTAAGGAAGCCAGGTAATGAGCCCGGCATCCTTTCTTTTAATAAGCATGTCACCCAGCAAAAGGTTGATCCAGACAGTAAATAATGCTGTGATGATCACAATTGCCGGAAAAATTACCGGGATAAGATAACGTACCCTGGTAAAGGCAATTTCAATCTGGGCCAATGTTTCAGGAGCCATATCACTTGACTCCTCATACATACTATAGGTGGATGCAAGTGATGTATCAAGCACTTCAAGTATCTGTCGATATGGGTGGACATGCTCAATCATTCCATACAGTGTAGATACCACAACCCAGATTGCGGTTAATGTTAATGCCGCATAAGTACCGGTGCGAAGAACCGATTCCCGATTCTGAAGAGCCCTGGAAAACATATAACCTATGGGCACAAAAGTAAGTGACATGATAAATGAAAACAGAGATCCGGTAAGCATTGAAGCTAATCCTGCTGCAATCATTGATTTTGTCAGAATGGATTTACCCTCGGATTCTCCTCTGGTAACAAGTATAAAAAAAATCGGTAAAGGTATAAAGGTTCTTATCCAGCCCAGTTCACCTGAGATGACAGGAACAAACAGTACCGCTGCTACGAGAATTATTTTTAGCAGATATCCTAATGTAGGAGCTTTTCCTGTCATGTAATAATTAGATGTTGGTACCAGTGTAAGGCAATAGAGCAATCTGGCGCGCGCGTTTAATTGCCTCAGTGAGTTGCCTCTGGTGTTTTGCACAGGTTCCGTAAATACGGCGCGGAATAATTTTACCGCGCTCGGTCAGAAAATTACGTAACACCTTTGCATCCTTGTAATCCATAACAAGCTCTTTGTCCGCACAAAAGCGGCAAACTTTACGGCGATGAAATATTCTTTTTTTTCTCATGACAGCCCTCTTTTGTGAGAATTAATCTTCGGTTTCGGTGGTGTTATCTTCCTGTTCGGCGACCTCTGCAACATCTGCAGTGACGTCTTCGGCAGGTTCTTCAGCCACTTCAGGATCAGGAGTATAAACATCCTGGAGTTTGATTGTCATGAATTTGAGAACTTTGTCATCAATTTTGAAAATACGTTCCATTTCAGTTACGGCAGCAGGGACTGCCGCATAAACGGTATATACGTAATAACCCTGTAGTTCTTTTTTAATAGGGTAGGCAAGTTTTTTCAAACCCCAGTTGTCAACCTTGAGGATGCTTCCTCCCTTACCTTCAATAATACCAGTAGTTCTCTGGCTGATAGCCGTAACTTCATCTTCGCCGACATTGGGTCTGATGATAGATATGGTTTCATATCTGCGCATATGATCCTCCTTGTGGACATTAGGCCCTCCGGCGATGCCTCGGTCGGAGAGCAAGAAAGGATATTTACTAATGGCGACCTTTTGACGCCATCACAAAATAAGCCGAATTTATTACCATGACCTGCTTGCAGTTGTCAAATGATAAATATTTGTATTTTTAAGGTAATTAGGCTGAAGGCTGAAGGTTAAAACAGGACATCGTCAACCCTTATTCCTCAACATCTTCAGTCTAAAAGCCTTCAGCGCAGCCAGTTAGAAATCACTGCTTATGGACTTGGCGTTTTTCGCAGTTTCCCAGAAATGGAGACGGGATTTGCTGTTTATTTCAGTCATTGAAAGATTTTTCTCGGCGATTAATTCTTCCATTACTTTGAATCGACGTATAAATTCATTAGTACCTTGCTGAAGAGACTGCTCGCTGTCGATTTCAAATTTTCTGCCGATGTTAACGAGCATGAGAAACATGTCTGAAAGTTCTTTTTTAACAACATGTTTGTCATTTTGGGCAATTGCTTGGTTCAGTTCTTTAAATTCCTCATGTAATTTTTCTGTCATAGTCTGGATGTCGGGCCAGTCAAAACCTGTACGGGCGGCCCTGCTCGCCACTCTTAACGCCCTGCTCAAGGCTGGAAGAGATTTTGGAACATCAAGGGCGTACGCTTTTTTTTCTTTTCCTAAGTTTTCCTGTTCTTTTATCTTTGCCCAGTTTCTTCGCATTTCGGTTTCAGAAGAAAATGTTTTTCCATCAAAGACATGGGGATGACGACGAATCATCTTGTCAATGATTGACTGCAGCACCTCTTCCATGGAAAAATATTTTTTTTCTTCGTAAAGTTGATTTATAAATCCAAGTTGAAAAAAGAGGTCGCCGAGTTCTTCCTTTACCTGGTCTGTATCCTGGCCGTCCAGGGCCTCGCTGAGTTCATGCGTTTCCTCAAGGAGAAAGGACTTAAATGTCTGAACTGTCTGTTTCTGATCCCATGGACAGCCTCCTGGGGCCCTGAGACGGGTGATTATTTCCATGAGTTCACAGAATTTTTTTCCGGTTTCATTTGAGATTTCCATTATTTTTGCGTTTCCTTTGTTCATAAGAAGAATTTTTGTGTTATTTTGTGCTAAATTGTGTAAAAAGTTGATGTGTGAAGATGATAGGTCTTGAAAAAAAATGTGATAAATTTTAACATATAATTTGATTAATGCATTTTTCTTTCCCGACTTTATTAACGATATGTAACTTGCAACTGTTGCAATTTGCTTGAAAAGATATATTTTGTAGGTATATTTACCTGATTTTATGGTACTTTTAAATATAAAATATAAACAGTATCGTTCTCGTTTTTAATATGCACGTTCTTGAGGAGGAGCGACATGGCTGAAAAAGAAGACAAAAAGATTATGCTTGAAAAACACAAGGATATTGCCCGTATTGATCAGGAAACCAAAAGAACACATGGCTGGTATGTCAGAGTTCGATTTTATGGAAAAACACATTCCAAGTTTTTTTCCGATGGTAAATGTGGAGGAAGATATTCCAGTCTCCTGGCAGCCCTTGGCTGGCGCGATGAAATTGAACAGCGTATAGGTAAAATTCGCACTAATAAACACATTGTTACCGTCAGTAACACGACAACAGGCGTTGTCGGTGTTCGCCTGAATGAAAAACTGGGCCGTTATGAGGTGAGCTGGGTCAACGAGGAAGGCAAGCAGGGCAAGACATCCGTTTCAATCAGAAAACACGGCAAGGAAGAAGCTTTTACAAAGGCCTGTGAGATTCGCACAAAGAAAGAGGCCCAACGACTCGGTATTTCATAAGTCGGTCATGATGCTACGTGTAGTTTAGTATATCAAGCGGTCTTTCTATCAGAGCGCAAGCTCCGTTTTTCTGCAGCTCCTCTGCGTCACGAAACCCCCAAAGGGCGCCTATGGCAAACATCCCTGCCCTTTGGGCTGTCAGCATGTCCGTACCGGTATCACCGAGATAAAGAATATCATTGCCGGAAAGATTAAGTTTCCCGGCAATATTAAGGGCGCCGGCAGGATCCGGTTTTTTCGGTACACCATTCACCACACCGGCCACCACATCAAAATTCCATGACGAGAGAAAAGCGGAAACGGCTATTTGGGTCAATGCGTCAGGTTTGTTCGACAGGATGGCCAGTTTCAGCTTTCGATCAAGCAGCGCAGTGAGCATTTCACCTATTTCATCATAAGGCCTTGTCTTGTCCTGCCAATGTTCGCCGTATTCGTCGAGCATATCCACCACACAGGCAGTCACCGTATTTTTGTCGCGATTCTCTTCCGGTAATACCCGCCAGGCAAAAGTTTCAATGCCGTCACCAACAAAATATCTGTATGCATCTACAGGGTGTACAGGAAACCCCATCCGTTGCAGCACGCGGTTCATGCTGTCTGCCAGATCATCAAGGGTGTTGAGCAGCGTCCCATCCAGATCAAAAATTATCGCCTTTCTCTTTCCCATAGTCGTTTGGTGTTTGTTGTTCTCGGAAATTTTCACTTTTTCTGAGATACGAAAGGAACCGGATTAAAAAGTAATCGTCAGAATTTCATTAAAGCGCAAAAGAAGGTCTTTTTCTTCTTGACTCACGCTAATAATAGAACTATGTTTTCGCGATAATGAATAGTGATTCAGATTTTGGTTCACTGTGGTGAACCCGTTCTGAATATGAATTAGTGTAACCCAGGTCAGGTAAGTTGTATAGGATAAATTAAATTTGATGTAAGGAGGATTTCACCATGTCTATTTGTGTTGTTGGTCACTCAAATCCGGATACTGATTCCGTAGCAGCAGCTATTTCTTTTGCCAACTTTTTAAAAGCACAGGGCAAAGATGCCAAGGCCTGTATGCAGTCAGATGCTGCCAGCCTTAATCCTGAAAGCAAAACCGTTCTTGCCCGTTTTGGTCTTGCCGCTCCTGAGCAGATCAGCGATGCAGCCGGCAAAGATCTTGCTCTGGTTGATTTTAGTGATCTCGGACAGGCACCGGCAAATATTAAAGAGGCTAATGTTGTTGCCGTTGTTGATCATCATAAAATCGGTGATCTTACAACCAATGAGCCCATTTATTTCAACGCCCAGCCTGTTGGCTGTACCTGCACCGTGTTAAATGAAATGTACAAAAATAGCGGTATTGCAATTCCCAAAGATATTGCCGGTATCATGCTTGCTGCTATCTTGAGCGACACCGTTAATTACAAATCACCCACCTGCACCGATGCTGACAAGGCCGCCTGTGATGATCTCGCAGCCATTGCCGGTGTTACCGATAAAGATGAGCTGTTCATGGAAATGCTGAAAGCAAAATCAGCCGTTGCAGGTGTGCCGATAAAAGACCTCATCTTCCGTGATTATAAAGATTTCGATATGAACGGCAACAAAGTAGGTTGCGGTCAGCTTGAGCTTGCCGCCCTGGATCAGGTTGCTGACATGCGTGATGACCTGTACAAGGGACTGCAAGAGGTTAAGGCTGATGGTCGTCATACCGTTCTGCTGATGCTCACCGATGTAGTCAAAGAAGGAACCGACCTGATGTTTGTTTCCGATGATCCTGGTCTTGTTGAAGGCGCCTTTGGATCCAAGCTTGACGGCAACTCAATGTGGATTGACGGCATGATGAGCCGCAAAAAACAAACAGTTCCCGTTCTGCAGAAAGCTTTCGGCTGCTAAGCTGAACCTTTTATAGTTCTTTTGAGAAGGCTGTGGTTCCCAGGGGATCATGGCCTTTTTTTATCTGAAAATCTCTCGCAGAGGCACAGAGTTCACAGAGATTTTTTTTCTGTACAAAAGCCCTTTTCCGTACTTGTTCTCGGCATGGGATCTGATGGCCATACGGCCTCTCTTTTCCCCGGAGCGGATAGCCTTGAACAAGGGTGTTGACATGCAGAGTGGGCGTCTCTGTATGGCCGCCAGGCCCCTGTACGCTCCCCATGAGAGAATGACACTCACCCTGCCTGCCTTGCTTTGAGCAAAAAATATTTTTCTGCACCTGACCGGAGATGAAAAAAGAAAGGTTTTTTACAAAGCTGTCAACGGAGAAGATCCGGCAGAGATGCCCATCCGCTATGTACTGTCTAAGGCCGCATCTGCGGTGCAGGTGTACTGGGCGGGATAAGTGATTTAGCTCACTTTAGGCACTTCAATCACCTGTTTTCAAGCACAACTATGCTCCTGGCCTGAACTCTGCAGCTTTTTGGCCCACTTGTTTTCTGGTTGGCGGGACGCATGATATCGTTGGGAGATGAGGCTGCCGTGTCTATTGCCTTGTACCACTGTCTGCCGGAAATCCTGGGAAGTTGGGTCGTGGTGTTTTTGTCAGTCATATTGAAAATAATATGCAGATCCTCTTCATCATTGATACCACCCATGGTGCAGGCTAAAATATCCCCTGGGTGATGCCAGGG
>DAOUUW010000214.1 GCA_030667965.1 Deltaproteobacteria bacterium | reverse complement strand
TTACCAATGTAAAGCCGGCAGTTGGCAGAACTGAATGTTTTGTTGGCCGTTGGCTGACACCTGCCTTTTGCCTTCTGCAATTGGCCATGTACTGCAAATTTTTTTTACAGAGAACTTAGCGCCCTACGGGCGGGCTTTAGACAGGATCAACAAGATAGACATGATAAAAAAATAAATTTATGGCCGAAATTTGTTTAAGCTGATTTCTTTGACTACATTGTAGTGTTTGTCGTTGCCCGTTAGTAATGGAATCCCGTAAGCTACTGCTGTAGCACCAATTAAAGCGTCGGCAATTTGCATGGAGTGGCTCAAGTAGTGTTGTTCAACGTAGAACATGGCTTTGCTTGAGATTTCTTCTGTTATGTAGATGAGCTTGCAGTTCCAGCTCTTTAAAGCCTTGCGGAGGGAGATCAATTCTTGTTTGTTTCTCATTCCTTGGACAAGTTCCATGTAGGTGACGACAGATATAGAGAAATTTTTGTACTTTTCTAATTCATCTAATGCCTTTGTGTTGCCTCGCATGTACCAGATGAGCACGTCAGTATCAATCAGCATCGAAACGACCTTTTCTCATTGTCCTAATATAGTTTTCTACATCTTCTGTTTGGGCGTTGTCCTTCCATATGCCAAATAAATCGTTGGGTTGGGCAGAGGCTTTTTTCTCTTCTTCTATGGGGACGAGCTTGGCACAGGGCTTGCCTCGGTATGTAATAACCACCTCTTCTCCCCTGCTGACGGTGTCCAATAGCTCTTTAGAGTGGAATCGAAGGTCTTTAGCTGTAGCTTGCATTTTTTCACCTCTCAACTTTGGTTAAGTTTATACTCCAAACAATAAACTCTGCGAGGGGATGAGGCAAGTATTTTTTCTACCTGGCTGGGAGATTTTTTAATATGTCATATGGGGTCGGACCAAGCTATCACATTCTCCGGAACAACCTTTTTTACCCCCCAACAACGTCGTTTTTGGGGCCGGAATTGGCATTATTCAAAAGTTAGATCAACTTCGCAGGGCCAAGATAACAAGCTGATATTATGAGAAAATCAAAAGAAGTACTCAGAACTCTAAGAAAAGTTTGCAGTTGACAGTTGACAGTTGCAAATGGAGGTCACCAATCTTTCACTGGGATAGATCGGAAGAAATTCTCCAAAGGCATGCCGCCCTGTCCGATTATCAAAGGCTGTGCTTCCGGGTAGTGCTCACAGAACTTTGCCAATCCTGGCGCATGATGGGGCTCCCTGATTTAACTTCAATGGCCCATAGTTTCTTTGGTGTTTCAACCACAAAATCCACTTCAAGGCCGCGTTCTCTCCAGTAATACACAGAATAAGACAATCCTGCGAGATGGTTGAGGAGGTGAGCACCTACGGCGTTTTCTACCAAGCAACCCCACCAGGAATAGTCGTTACGACAGTCTGCAAAAGTATAGCCAACCACAGCGTTGATAAGGGCATTATTCCAAATAATAAGTTTTGGACTGCTCCCTCTTTTCTTGAGTTTCCCTTTTTTAAAAGGATGTTACGGGAAAGTTAGGAGTGATTCCTGCCGGAACTTCAGACTAGAATTCAGGCTGAAGGCTGAAGGCTGAAAATAAAAAAGGTGCGCCGTGCGCACCCTACCCGGTTAACAACAGGGATGGGTTTATCAAATATCCACAGCTTACAGCTGCACATCTACATCAATTTCCGCATCCGGCAGCAGGAAAACAGGCCGCCGCACCTTCACACGAACCGTATCTCCATGCTCCTTGTTGAGCAGGCTGATTTTAATATCCTCAACCGTCTTAACGACCTCTCCGTCAATGGCCAGAATCACATCTTTTTCGGCAAGTTTCGCCTTTTTTGCACCGCCATGGGGCGAGAGACCGGAGATGACCAAACCTTCCTCTTTTTCAGCCAGCATGACCCCGAGTTTCGGCGAAGGCGGCTCTTTCACGGGAGCTGAAAAAAAGACATAATCTGCTTCATCAGGGGCTAGTTCATTTTGCCGCACATTCATCAATACCGACTGACTCACCGATAATCTTCCGGACACCCGGGGAGGAATGGCATTTTCTTTCACCACATGACCCGATCCGGCGATAACAACCATCTTTTTGCCTGCATTTCCCCTTAAATACGAAGCTATTGTCTCGGCCATGGTTTCATCCCACAGGGCCTGAGCCTGCAGGAAATGGCCAACATTGCCATTATCAAAATAAGGCCCACTGTGACTTCCGAACACTTGGGCAAGCCTGTCCCGGTATCCTGGCATGGAAAGATCACGATCCTGGGGCAAGTTTTGCTGAATCTCCTCGGGAAGCGCGAAAATTCCACCATTTTTAAAAGTTTTGCTGACGATATCCTTATCAAGATTCAAGGCAATGACCGGCAGGGAATGCCGCCGGGCAAACTGCAGGATGTCACGGTAAAATCGGTAATCATAGCCCCAGTTCTTGAAATAATTGGAGTCTTTTAGAAACTGCCGTTCATCAATCTCCCCGGCAATATAGGAATCAAGCGCGGGCTGGCTGCTGCGGTTAAACATCTCCATGCCGATTGCAAGTTCCCCATGTTTTTCATGCAACGCCTTGAGCACCCTGTACTGCAGCAGGTGGTCCGCCTGATCCACATGGGTTTCTCCCACATAAATGACCCGGCTGAATGAAACTTTGTCCATGATTTCAGCAAAATCCAGACTTTTTCCTACAGCAGCTCCCCTGGGCGAATCATCAACAATATATATCTGTCCGAAATCGGATTCAGGGATCGCTTTTTCCTGTATTTTGCCTTCCTGAAAATGCAGATAGCCGTATTTGCCATAATGGCGCAGCTTATGGACGGCTGCCGCTGCCTGGTCCCGATCTTCGGCCTGCGCCAAAACCGCAACTCGACCGTCTGCAAGGGGATTTTTACGGACATCCACCGTAAAACCAGTTGCAGGAAGCGATGACCTGCCGAAAATGCCACGGCTTGTCATTGACTCTGAGCCAAGAAAAAGCACGTCCTTTTCAGACAACTCCTGACCGTCAAGCTCTTCCTCTGCCACAACAGGACAATCCATAGCAGCAAGAATTGACAAAAACGGGTTATACACCTCTTCTTTACCCTTTTCCAGCACGGCAACTTTAGCTGAAGAGCCCTGGAAACGTGACCAGACCGACGGCAATTCATCCGGAGAAAGACTGCGCATCAAGTCGTAATCCGGGTCAAGTGTCATGCGGTAATCTACGGATGCCAGAGGAATTGAAACTTCTGTTTTGGGGCTGCTCAAGGCAACTTCTTTTTCAACCACCTGTTTTCCACTCTCTACCAGCAGCGTCACATTCAATTGATAAGGGGGATCATTCTTCTGCACCAGATCAAAACGAAGCACGGGCTCTCCGTCTTCAATATCAAGCTTGATATGAGATGCGGCGATTTCAGGCAAGTCAGCCCGGTTGAGCCACTGATCAAAAAAGTTTTGCAGATCTTCACCAGACTCCCCTTCAAAGGCGATACGTAAATCAGACCAGCCTGCTGTTTTGAATATATTATCTGTGTAAAAAGTACGCAGGGCGGCAAAAAAGATTTCATCTCCAAGCTTTTTACGCAGCATATGAAAAATCATGCTCGCTTTATTATAGCCTACAGCCCGGGAGGCCTGATGGGCAGGAGAATGATCACCCGGAGATTTGAAATCGGCAACGGTCATGTCGTTTTCTAAGCCAACGTGACTATGGTATTTGACAAATTGGCCCTTGCGAAACACCGCTCCCTCACCTCTGTCCGCAGCAAAGGCCTGGTCGGCCAGGTAGGTGGTCAACCCCTCGCACCAGTTCCCCTGTTCATAATCGACCCCGACGCTGTTACCGAACCAGGAGTGCAGCACCTCGTGCCCCAGTGATGTTTCAACGATGAAAGGCAAACGAACTACGCTGCTGCCCAGCAGGGTAAAGGTGGGCATGGCAAAACCGGTGGGCAGCCTGTTTTCCACCACGGAAAACCGTTTATACGGATAGGGGCCGATGAGTTCTTGATATCGCTGCAGGTATTGTTTTGTTTTTGAAGCATACAGTTGGGCAAACTCACTGTCTTCAGGGAAGAAATACGTGGACAGGACAATACCTCCCGGCAGCTTCTCCTCCTGCACCTGATATGGGCCGGCAACAAAATGAACAAATCCCGTAGCATGGGGGAAGTCAAAAGACACTTTTTTCCCCCCGGACGAATCACGGTAGAATATTTCGTCGGCCTCGGACACGGCATAAAAATTCGCTGGAATTTCAGCGGTCAGACTGACAAGGGTATCTTCCCCAGGTATGGGATACCATGGATCAAGCAATACAATGCCCTGCCCGTTGATAAATGAACCGCTGACGAACTCGGGGTCATATTTTTTT
>DAOUUW010000052.1 GCA_030667965.1 Deltaproteobacteria bacterium | reverse complement strand
GCCGAGCTTGCCGGTCGAAACCTGCCCTTTGACTCTTTTACAGACAATCCACTGGCTCTGCATCCGAGAGTTGACACTGTAGACACAATCTGGAAGAAACTGGCCAGGTTCAGCGGTTTTCCAGACCCCTATCTTGCAGCAGACGATGGCTTCTACCGTATCTGGTCAAATACGTACAGCAAACAATTACTCCGTGAAGATATCAGAGATTTTTCCTCATTACGCAGTTCAAACAATGTTGAACTGCTCTTTGCGTTGTTGCCATCACGAATCGGCAGTCCCTTATCAATGGCGAGCCTGGCACGGGACATTCCGGTGTCATTTGACAGTGTCAAAAAATGGCTGGAACTTTTTGAGAGGTTCTTCCTGGCATTCAGAATACCCCCCTGGTCTGAAAAATTATCACGGGCAATTTCCAAAGAAAAAAAAATATACCTCTACAATTACGGAGGACTTGAACCTGACGGAATAAAATTCGAAAATATGGTGGCCATGGAGCTGTGGAGGGCCACAACGAATTGGACCAACCAGGGCCTTGGGGATTTTTCTCTTCATTTTGTGCGCAACAGAGAAAAGGAAGAAGTTGATTTCCTCATTGCCAAGAACAAAAAACCCTTTCTGCTTATAGAAGCAAAGTTTTCCGATGAGGCGCCGACCAGGCCATTAAAAAAATTCCAGAACATTTTTGATGTTCCGGCTGTTCAGCTGGTAAACAAAGAAGGGATTTGCAGATTAATTTCTAATGGGCAAAACAAGATCCTGGTAGTAAGCGCATCACAGTGGTTGTCACTGCTTCCATGAAAATATTCCCCAAGCCTTTTCGATCCGTATTTTTAACTTACCTGTCAGATAACCTGGATTCCGGCTAAAAACATGCCGGAATGACGGACTTTTTGAGACTTGGTAAGCGGTATACCAGTAACTACTGATCCCCTTATTACATTTTCCACTTGACCAGAAAATACTCCTGACTATATTATGGTTAACCGGAAAATTCTCCCAAAATACCAAGGTGCTCTTTTGGAACGATATATAAAGCAAAATATTATTGATGATCTCGCAAAAAAAATGGTCTTTGTCGGCGGCCCGAGACAGATCGGCAAAACCACTCTGGCGTTAAGCATTTTACAAGGTGATGAAACGCATCCTGCATACTTTAACTGGGATTATTTTGACGACAAAAACGACTTGCTGGAAGGGAAATTCCCTTCCGGTATGCCTCTTCTTGTACTCGATGAGATTCACAAATTCAAAAACTGGAGAAATTTTGTAAAAGGCCTTTATGACAAAAACAAATCAAAAATTTCTTTTCTGATCACCGGCTCTGCACGTCTCGATTATTACAGCAAGGGAGGAGATTCACTGCAGGGACGTTATCACTATCACAGACTGCATCCATTTTCATTATACGAAATCAGTCATTCACCCTCCCAAAAAGACCTGGAAGCCCTTCTCCTTTTTGGCGGCTTTCCCGAACCTTTTCTGGCCCAGTCGGAAAAAGAATGGAAAAGATGGCAGCGGGAAAGACTTTCGCGGGTCATTCGGGAAGATCTTCAATCTCTGGAACAGGTAAAAGAAATAAGTCAGCTTGAACTTCTTTCTGTTCTCCTGCGGGAAAAAGTTTCTTCTCTGCTTTCAATCAACTCGCTGCGTGAAGATCTATCAGCCTCCCATGAGGCTGTAGAGCGATGGGTGAATATTTTTGAAAATCTCTATTACTGCTTTAGAATACGACCTTTCGGCAGTAAAAAAATCAACGCCCTGAAAAAAGACAGAAAACTTTTTCTCTGGGACTGGTCACTTTGCGCGAATATTGGAGCAAAATTTGAAAATCTTGTTGCGTCCAATCTCCTGAAGCACTGCCATTTTATTGAAGATACTTATGGAGATGATATGGAACTCTGCTACCTACGGGACAAAAACAAACGGGAAGTCGATTTTGTTGTGTTAAAAAATAACCTGCCGCTTTTTGCCGTGGAATGCAAATCAGGAGAAAAAAATATGAGCAAGAATATTGCCTATTTTGCCGCCAGAACCGAGATCCCTGTTTTCTACCAGGTGCATATGGGCACAAAGGATTATGAAGTACCTGACAGTCGAGCCAGAGTTCTGCCCTTCATAACCTTTGCCGCTGAAATACTGAAGATTTAATTTAAAAGTGCCCTGAACTACAAAAAATCACGCTTTGTTTTCCATAGAGTTTTTTGATAATCGCACGAGGTCAAGAGACCATTACCTTGCCGGTCGCAATCACTCTTTATCCGCAATTTCCTGCGTGTCAAATCCTGTCAGCTTTTTACGGCCTAAAAGCCAAACGGCAATGATGCTGACCTCGTAGAGGACAACCATGGGGATGCCCATGAGACACTGGTTGACAATATCCGGGGTGGGGGTGAGGATGGCGGCAATGACAAAGGAGATGAGAAAGGCGTATTTACGATTTTTACGCAAAAATGGACCGTCGACAACACCGATTTTGGCCAGCAGCACCATGACAACAGGCAGCTCAAAGACCACGCCGAAAGCAATGAGTAGACGCAGGCTCAGGGAAAAATATTCCTTAACTGTCGGCAGGGCGGAGAGAAAATCCGTGGTATAGCCCATGAGAAAACGAAAGGCCGGCGGAAAGACAACATAATAACCGAAAATCGCTCCGCCCAGGAAGCAAAAGGAAGACAAAAAGGTAAAGGGCAAGACAACTCTTTTTTCATGCTGATAGAGGCCGGGGGCCACAAAGGCCCATATCTGCCAGAAAATAACCGGACTGGACAGCATAATTCCGCTGACAAGGGCTAATTTCAGATAAAAAAAAAGGCCTCCTGGTAGGATGTAAAGATGAGACTTGATCCTTCCGGCAACACCTCATAAAGGGGGCGCAGAAACCACTCACCAATACCCTGGACAAAATAATAGGAAACAGCAAAACCGACAATAACGGCAATAAGTGAACGGACAAGACTGTTGCGCAAATCGCGCAGATGATCGGTAAGGGCTTGTTTTTCTAGAGCGTCCATTTTATAAATCAGGGGTTTAGGATTTCATCATTGTTGGTGCGCGGTGCGGCACCCTACGGTCGCTAACACGCTGATTTCATGTAGGGTGCGCATCGCGCACCTTTAAGAAAATTGTTCATATCTTGAAACTCTAATCTCCATTTATGAGTGTAAAATTTGTGGTAGCTGATAGCCGAAACACTATAGCCGCAGCACCTTCTGCGGTCAAGATACAAAGTATTCTTTGTTGAAATCATAGGCAAAAGCCGTTATGTATGGCCATGCTGACGGACAAACAGATATCATTATGCCAAGCCGGTGTCAACAGACTGCAACAGCCCATCCTGCCAACAGATATTTTTCTACACCTCACCCCTCTCGTCACGCAACCACCAAAGGGGAGTCATTTTCCTGATCTTTTTTTCTGAAAGGGAATCCCAGTAAATTTGAGAAGCTCGTGCAGCTCTTTCCGGAACCGCATGTATGTCTTCTTCCGTGACAACTATATTTACCGGGACATCCCAGTTGCAGGTGGGTAAAGGTGGCTCAGCAATCTGATCCGGGCCGACAATGGCTGCGACCACAGACCCTTCTGCCAGGGCGTCCATGGTGGACAGTACGGCATGGGCAATATCAAAAAAACCTGTGCCGTCTCCCAGCCTGTTTCCATTAAGGTCAACGGCCAATGCGTCTGTTGCAAGGAAATCGATATTGAGCTTGCTCATATCCTTGCGGCTTAATTTACGTGCAAATTTTGCCAGCCCTTTCGAGGTCACGGCAAAGGGCAGATCACCAAAAGGAACCGTGAAAGGTTTTAATAAAAAAAAACCGTCCTTCAGTCCTGGACCAGGCATGATAAGATCTTTGCCGTCAAGCAGACCGTTGATTCGTACCTGCTGCAGTACCGGAGCTGGACCGACAAAAATCTGCCCGGCCCGACGATAACATCCTTCTTTGCGAAGCAGCTGGGCCAGCTTGCCGGCTTTAAGAGTGGCACCCTCACGCCTGCTCAACCGGTCGCGCAAAGTCTCTTTTTCCTGCTGAATAGCCCGCAGTCGGTCAGTTTCCGTAGTCACGGAAATTGCTATAATTTTGGTTGTTTTTGGGTTCCGACAAGAACCTGAAGGGAATTGTTTTGCAAAGCGGTTGAAAGTTCAGCCATGACCACCTTCTTTGCCGAACCTTCTATGACAACGGGAACCGTTTTTTCCAGAGCAGCCACCTGCAACTTTCCGGCAAAACCATAATCAACCAGACGGCTGATATCGTCCCACATGGTCTCACTGCCCATGATGGCCACCACAATCTCGGCCTCTCCCCTGGTGAACTTACCCACATAGGTTTGGCGGGCGGCCCTGGTATAGCCGGTTTTTCCGCCAACCGCCCCTTTAACACGCCACAACGCCTTATTATGATTACGCAAGAGCTTGCCGTAGCTGGTTTTGATTTTACTTTTGCCGATGCGGCGGGCGAACTCCTCGTCATCCATGGCCTTGTCAAAAACCACGGCAAGATCACGTACCGTTGATTGCTGACCCGTGGCCGTCAGACCCGTGGCAGTTTTACAGACCGTATTTTTTGCCCCCAGGCTACGGGCCTTATGAGTCATCAAATTGGCAAAACTCTTCTCGGAGCCTGCCACCTTTTCCGCCAGGGCCACGCTGGCGTCATTGGCCGAAGCAAGCAGCACCGCATTAATCAAATCATCGGCGGCATAGGCAGTCCCCTCTTCCAGATAAATCTTGGAACGTGGCATGCCGGAGGCCCGGCGGCTGGCCTTTACCATTTCCGTATCCCTGAGAGACCGCATGGAAATAAGCCCGGTAAGAATCTTGATGGTGCTTGCTGGCTGTCCCGGAAGATCTGCATTATAAGAATACAGCGTCTTGCCGCTAACCGAATCATAAATAATGGCACTGCGTGACGAAAGCTTTTTCCGCAGGCTGTCGGAAGAAACAAGTCTGCCGGTGCTCGGCTGCCTGGGCTTGCTTTTTATGTCAGGAGAAGGGCTGAGACAAAAGGATGGATTTGAGTTTCCGTTCGAGACAATTTTCACCGCATGTGCTTTGTCTTTTTGAACGGGAAACTTATGCTTGCTGGTGATAATAAGAGAATTTCCAGCTGTTTCAACAGGTGAAACCTGCGCAGCAGCAAAAGAGAATAAAAACAGACAGAGAATAAAAACAAAAAAGCTTGCCTGCCATTTTAAAGAAACACGGGAAAATGTCATCGTTGCAACTCACTTATCAGGGACATGTGATGTAGAATTTAAAACAATTCCGAAAAACATCTTAACTACTCAATGTTCAAGTACTTACCCTTAACAGCCTATAGAAGGAATTTATGAAAAGCAACAAATTTATTTTATTTTTTTAGCCATCTTCCTGTTTCTCTGATAAAATTTCACATTACGATCATACAAAAGCCCTGACACCAAGCTGGACCGCACAAACAATTAACAATAATTTCAAAGACATACATGAAAACCGTCGCGCAAAGCCAAACAATTGATGTTGCAACATTTCACTTCTATCTGCTTAAAAAGGAAGGCCTGCCTCTCCATCTCTGCTTTGATGAAAACAGGCACAAACAGGCCATTTGCCACTTGCAGGAACTCTTTTTTTTCATCAAAACCCTGCCGCCCGGTAAAATGACGAGGACTGAACTGATTTCCCTGCTGCAGCACAGTCACTCTTTTGACCAACTCCGCTGGTCACCCTTTATCAGAGAGGCAACATCTTTTCAGCAACGGGTCTGGCAACACATGAGCCGCATTCCATTCGGCACAACAAACACCTATGGGAACCTGGCACAACAGCTTGGCAACAGAGGGCTTGCCAGGGCAGTGGGACAGGCATGCAACGCCAACCCTCTGGCCCTGTTCATTCCCTGCCATCGGGTCGTAGGACAAAAAACAATCGGGGGTTTTGCCGGTGGAACGACCTTCAAGAAAAAACTGCTGGAACTGGAAAGAAAATTTCCTGGGAACCAGACACTACTCCGGTAAACTAGTATCCAGGGACCGTATCTGCTCTTCGATGACGCGCAGATTCTGCTTCACCTTGCCTATTATTTGCGCCCCGGGGTATTTTTCCTGTACCATGACCAACAGTCGCCGCGATTCCAGTAACAACTCGCTTTTCTGCTGCGGATGCTGCACCTTTCTCGACTTGACAAACAGGGCTGCCGCCTCTTTACGCAATTCTGATGCGGCAAGATTAACGGCCTCGGTCAGCTTCGCCATGGCCTGATCCCTGTAAGGGGAATCAATCAACTCATCAAAAGCGGCAATGGCCTCATCATAACGGCGATGATCAAAATGCTCCAGCCCCTCATGCCATTTCGCCTCCATGGCCTGTCCTTTCTCTATTTCCGCCATTTCAAGCTGCTGCTTCTGCTGCTCCCGCATCTCCGCTTCCGCTTCATTGATCAAGGCAAGCAACTCTTCAGAATCAGTGCTCTGGGGCAAAATAGCGAGAATATCCAAGGCTTGAGCAAAATTATTTTCAGAAGCAAGTTGCGAGGCACGCTGCAGTTCCTGGTGCACATATCTTTGCACCGATCCTCCAGCCCTGTTGAATAATTCCCGGGCCAACACGGCATAGCGTGATCCGGCAAAATTTTCTTCAAGGCGAATGACACTCTCAGCGAGCTGGGGCGGAACCGTCCTGCCGTCAAAATTCAGCCAACCAAGCAGGGCCAGCCTGTAAAGTTCAAGTTCCCGGCCATGCTCTTTTTCACCGGCCAGAAGCTCCAGACCGACCTGCACCTTTGCATCGGCCCGCTGTAAAGCAGAAAAAAGATCAGCTGTTTTCTGATATTGTTTTCCAGCCTCGGCAAAATCCCCTTTTGCAAAGAGTATTTCGGCGGCCTGTAGACGCAGCGGCCAGCCCTGCAAATCATTTTTTTCATCCGCCACCTGCAGGAGAGTCCGGGCCGACTCTTCCAGTCTGCCCAGGGAACGCAGGGCTCGGGCATACAGCTCCCGAACCTGCAGGGAGCCCGGTCCGCCATCAGTGACCATGATAAGATTTTCATAGGAGGCAACAATCTTCTCCTCATCGTCCCGCTCCGCCCAGTAGCGCACAACCCCCTCTGCCTGATCTGCAATTATTTCCCTGTATTTTCGTAACTCATCAGGAATGACAGAGACGGACACGGCAAAAACATGCCGGCAATCACTCTCTAGAAAGGAAATATCATGCCGGCACACGGCAAACAGCGGCCCGGCCAGTTCCTCCGACGGATGGCCATAGGAGGAGAAAAGCCTCGCCTGCAAGGTGTTATAGCCATCTTCCATTTCATTGAGACGATCAAAACAATCCTGCCATTTTTGCGGCTGGGGAAGGGCAATATCAAACATGGAAAAACTATCTGCCAACCCCTGCCATTTACTCAGCTCCCGGCGGTAAAACGACATCCTGGCTGAAACATATTTTCTTCCGGTAATACCGGTGAACACCTCGGGCTCAGGCAGTGTGTATTGCTCAACTTCCTCTTCACCGCTGTAAAGTCCGGCACCTGCCTCCACAGCAGAAGAGGATGTCCCCGGTAAAAGGGCTGCACTCTCCTCTTCCGGCACCTCTTCAACGCGCATCTGCTCAACAGGAGGAACTTCTCTTTTGGGAGAAATAAGCCCACCCAGAGAGGTGTCGCTCTTCTGACAACCACTGACAACAAGCAAGAGACTCAACACACCCCATTGCAAGCCTGCAAAAGATACCTTTTTCATATTCCCAGCCTTCCTCAGCCCTTCAGCCTTTAACCTTCACCCTTCAGCCTTCAGTCTTAGTTTGTCTTTTCCACAACACGCCAGAACGGACGAAAATAACGGGCAGGTTCGACCTCTCCCCCCGGCATGAACCTGCCAAATGTCGTTACAGGGGCCTTCTTGACATCCGCCCCTGCCCCGGCGGTTAGGGGAAAGCCGCCCTGCTCCAGCCCAACCGCCACCTCAATCTGACCCAGATCGGGATAAAACAGGGGCACCTCCCTGTCGCCGGCAAAAGCCATATCAACAACATCCATGGAGCCGGCATAATCCTTTTCAAAGATAATGCTTTTCGCCATCTTTGTCCAGACAGGCAGAGCGCCGCCTGCACCTGTAATATGCGTGGAGGTACGCACCATGGGAGAATTATCATCAAAACCCACATAGGCGGCAAGCACATAACTGTTTGCATCCAGAATCACCCCGCTTCCATCATCCCGCAGAGCGGGAACAACACCGACAAAGGTGGAGTTGGTGAACCTGTTGGCCGTACCTGTTTTACCAAGCACCGGCACCCCGAGTTCCAGATCCGCCAGCTGTTCTTCCACATCCGGGCTGCTGCTGTGCAGAATGATATTATTTTTGGCAAAACGGCCGGTGCCGAACTTTACCACATTGCGCAGGATATCATTGACGGCCAGGGAGGTCTGTTTATCAAGAACCCCTTTCCCGCCGGCCTTGCCGTCATAAATAATCTCTCCATCCGACGATTCAATCCGGTCAATGATTGACAAGCCGGGATCGAGGCTCTCCCCTTCGGCGAAATGCACACCCCCTGTCAGAGATTCATAGATCCTCGCCAGCTCAAGCAGACTTATGACATTTGACCCCAGAGGAAAAGAGAGAACAGGCTCAAGATTGCTTTCAACCCCCATGGCCCGGCAAAATCCTATGAGATAACGCAGTCCGGCCAGCACCCGGAAATCCCTCATGAAGTGCAGCACATCCTCACCATAGGCAGGCAGCCCGGCAAGTTTTTCATATTCACGCTGGAAATTTTCCTGTAGAAGATTCAATGTTGAAAAACTGAGAAAATCATCAACGCGCACCTCGCCTAAAAGTTCATTCTTCTCCCAGTTCGACATGCCCGCCAGCAGATCCAGCAGTTCATCCGCCCTGACCGGCCGCCACTCCTGGCCCGGATATTCTTCCGCATAGACAAGATAATCGTCCGACCGCAACCTTTCTCCGGACGACCACCATCCACCGCCTGTTCCCTGAAAAGGACGCCGGTAAAGTTTGGGGAGATAGGACCCGGCGTCCATCTGTGCCTGGGAAGATAAATCCCTCAGCAGTTGTTGCTGCAGATTCCTGTAACGGACAAAGCTGCGACTGATGAGCTTCTGCTGCACGGCTGCCTCCAGTCGCGTTTTTTCTCTGGCATCTTTTTTTGCTTCAGCCAGTTCAAAATCGTTTTCATAGCGAAAAAACCCCAGTTTTTTGAACTCTTCCTGCTTACCGGCAAAAATAAGGTCTGCCTCAACGGCAGCCACCGCTTTTTCAAAAGCCGCTCCCCGCACAGCCGCATTATTGACCACTATTCCCAGGGTGTCCCGTATCCGCCGTGTATAATGCTGATAGGACTCATCCATCTCCCGGGCCAAACCAACATGGGTCAGGAGCTCTTTAAACTGGGCAGGATTAAGACGATCACAGAGATGATACAACAGCCAGACAGATGCCACATTCTCCGAATGCACCCCGGCCAAACTCATGGAGACCCAGCTATGGGGACTTTCATGATCCGGCTTGGGAATATAGGGCATGTTATGGTAGACGAACATGGCTCTTTCATTGTGCAGAGGATCAAGGCTGTTCCAGCCAAGCTGAATTGCCGCAGCGTAGAGAAGCGGCTTGATCGATGATCCCATGGTCCTTTTGGCGGAAACAGCCCGGTTATAAAAATAATTGTCCATTCCGCCGGCAAGGGCCAACAGCTTACCCCTCTGCAGCATGAGAGACGCACCCTGCAGATCAGGATATTTTTCCAGGTTAAAAAAGACTTCACCGGAAAATGAGTCTTTTTCCCGCACGGAAAGATAGACCAGATCTCCCTTTTTCAGCTCTCCCAGCAGCACCGGCAGATCCTTGCGGGAGGCCTGACTCCACCTTTGCCCCTTATAGCGAACAAGAGAATCAAGAAGAGGCATAAGCCCCTGTTCATCTATTATTCCACGGTTGTCGGCATCATGGGCATTGGAGGCAAAAAACACCTCCAGCTGAGCAGGAGTCTCCGGGCGAATATCAAGAATACGCCCGACCAGAAATTGTCCCGCAGAGACATCCACCGCACCAAAAGGCAACTCGGAATAGCGTTGCTGCAACTCCTCCCTGTTGTATCCCCGCAGTCGTACATCCAGGCGTGACAACTCACTCTGCAGGGCGAAATAATTGCTTTTCTGCAGATTTTTGTCAATGGTGGTCACCACGCGCATGCCGGAGGTGGACACATTCTCAATGCCGGCATCAAGCAGGGCGTCTTCCACCACAGGATCAGTCATTCCTTCCTTGACGAGATCCATCAGGGTATTGAGCCTGAAGCGCATCTTGCCCCTGTTAAAAGGAACATCCTTGGCCATGGCCTGCTGGTACAGTTCAGACGAGATCATGCCCGCCCTGTACATATGCCGCAGAACATAGCCGGTGCGCGCCTTGGCCTGCTCCTTGGCCCGGGCAACCTCCTCTACTGTTTTTTTGATAAACGGGTTGTAATAATTAGGTCTTTTGACGCTGCCGGCAATAAAGGCCGATTCGATGAGTTCGAGCTGGTCCGGCTCTTTATCAAAATAATAGCGGGCCGCCACACCAAGACCGCGGCCGTTACCGCTCACATAGAACTGATTGGCGTAAAACTCGAGGATTTCTTCCTTGGTGTAGAGGGCCTCCAGGCGCAGGGCATACAGCAACTCGGTCAGTTTCGATTGCACTGTGCGGCCTTTTCTCTTGAAAAGGTTTTTAGCCGCCTGCTGGGTCAGGGTGCTGCCTCCCTGCACGACCCGGCGTGCCTTTACATTGGCCTTCATGGCCCGGAAAAATCCGGGGAAATCAACACCGTAATGCTGAAAAAAATGGCGGTCTTCCCCCGCCACCAGGCCCTTGACAAAATACTCGGGCAACTCGTCATAGGGGACATACTGCCGATGGGCATCCTGGAAAAACACTCCTATTTTTGTCTGTCCATCCGAGTAATAAACAGGGCTCTCCATGGCCAGTGTCTTTTCAATATTTTCCCGGCTAACGGCATCACCGGGGAAATAAACAACCAGCCACAAATAGGAGGCAACAGCAGCAATGACGACAAGGCTTGTCAAAGCCGCAATGATGTAAAAAAACTTCTTCAGCATCGCTATAACATCAAACCTGATCTACCCATGAAATCCTGACCCTCTCAACAACTTCTGCCTTCCGACTTTTAATTTTTAATTTTTAATTCTAATACCCTCTCCTCACAAACAAATTAATTTTAATAATGCTTTTCATTGTCAAACGCAAGAAAAGCCTTGAAAAAAAGGGGAGACAGCACATGAAAGCGGCTATTAGCCAAAATTTCTGGACAAGCTGGTATTATTGTTGCTATATAAATAATCGCATTTAATGCTCTAAGTAAACAACCACGGAGCAAAAAAACAAGGACAACAAATGAAATCCCGCTCTTCATTCATACAATTTATTTTTTTACCCTTTCTGCTTGCCTCCCTGTGGGGTTGCGCCGCAACAGAACAGCATGAACAGTTATCATCCAGGGAAGGCAGACCCTCTTCTTTTGAAATCATAGAAGAAAACGGACAACTCACAGAAGAGATTGATACCGAGGCAACCCTTTCCGAGCCTGAAATAACCGTTGCCGAAGAAATCAAGGAACTGGAAACCCTGGGCGAATGGGACGCGGGAAAGCCGGAAAAAGTGTCTGCCAAAGCGGAAATCACCTACGATTTCCCGGTGACCATGAACAAGCAGGTGGAATTTTATTTAAACTTCTTTCAGCATAAACATAAAAAAAGTTTTGCACGCTGGCTGGAACGTTCGGGCCGCTACCTGCCCATGATGCAAGAAGAACTCCGCCAGGCAGGACTTCCCCTGGACCTGGTCTACCTTCCAATGATAGAAAGCGGCTACAGCCTGACCGCGTACTCCCGGGCCAAGGCAGTCGGACCCTGGCAGTTTATTCACTCAACCGGCCGGCATTACGGTCTCACCATTGACAATTTTGTTGATGAACGAAGGGATCCGGTTAAATCCACCAGGGCGGCAATCGCTTTTCTGTCTGACCTGTATGACCGGTTCGGTGACTGGCACCTGGCCGTGGCTGCTTATAATGCCGGCGGCGGAAAAATCAACCAGGCGATAAAACGGTATAAGACGAACGACTTCTGGGAGCTTGCTCAGAAATCCTACTTGAAAAACGAAACCAAAAGATATGTTCCCAAACTCATTGCTGCCATCCTCATTGCCGGAAATCCGGGAAAATATGGCTTTGATAACATCGATTACCAGGCTCCCCTGGCTTACGAAACAGTTGAGGTCCCGGCCTGGACATCCCTGCGGGCAGTGGAAGTTGCCTGCGGCGCCGATCTTGAGGACTTAAAGGACCTCAATCGCCAGCTGCTGCAAATGATGACCCCGCCGGATAAAGACGGCTACCTGCTGAAAGTGCCGATGGGCCGGAAAGAGATTCTTGCTAAAAATCTCCCCAAGGTCCATGCAACCTCCACCACGAACTACAAAACCCATGTCGTCGGCAAAAAAGACACGCTGAGCAAAATATGCACCAAGTACAACCTGAACAAACTGACATTACTCAAGGCAAATAACCTGCGCAAATCAAAACTGACACCCGGCACACGACTGCGTATTCCGGTGCAGACAACGCATTACACCCTGTGGGACAGGGACCTTCCCTCCAGCGAAAACGATGGAAGCCGCCTGGTACTGCATACGATCAAACCCGGAGAATCTATTTCCCATATTGCCCAGCGCTACAATGTACCCCTGCGCCTTGTTGCCGCATGGAATGAGCTGAGCGATATAAACCGCATCAGGGCAGGACAGCAGCTTGCCCTCTATGTCACCGATACAGCGGGAACAGCCAATATTGTCACGGCAAAAACTGCACCACACCGGCCCAACACGACCACTCCCGTCTATTACCAGGTAAGAAGCGGAGACAGCCTCTGGTCCATCTCGCGACGTTTCAAACTGACGGCAACCCAGCTGAAAAAATGGAACAACCTGAAAGACAATCTCATCCACCCCGGCGTGCGGCTACGGGTTTCCGAACCGTCATAGCTGGGCTCACTCTCCCTGGCCGGGGAACAAAAATCATCCTTATAACAGCGGCTGACAACCAATTTTCATGGAAATAGCAGGAAAGACAGCCCTTGTTCTCGGTGCGGCAAAGGGCATAGGCAAAGAAATAGGCCTGGCATTCGCTGCCGCTGGAGCAAAAGTCATTCTCACCTATCATGACTGGCCTGAGGCGGCTTCCTCCATGCAGGAGGAATTTGCCGCCCGGGGCTATGAGCACATGGCTCTTCAAGTTGACTTACGCGACCCCGCCCAGATAGAACAACTCTTTGAACAAATCAAAACCCGCTTTGGCGGATTACACATCCTCATCAACAATATTGAGCGGGGCGGCATGCCCGTGGTACATGGCCCCTACACCTCAGAGCAATGGGACCTTGAGATGGAAACCACCCTCAAGGCAAAATGGTTTGTCTTTAACTCAGCCCTGCCCCTGCTGAAAGAGTCGGGTGAGGGCGCGGCAATAACCTTTTCTTCCATTGCAGGCATTGTCGGTCGCTCCGGTCCCGCCGGACTTGTCTTTAATGACGGATACAGCGCCGCCAATCGCGCCGTATCCTCCTTTACGGAAACCTGGGCCCGCCAGGGAGCACCCGACGTGCGGGTCAATGAAATCATGCTCGGCTTTTTTGAAACCCGCCACGCGGAACACACCAGGGGATGGCCTCTCCTTTCCCCCACAGAGCAGCAGTCCATTGTCGACCACACCCTTCTTAAGCGAACCGGTAAATTTGACGACATCATCAAAGCGGTCTTTTTTCTCATCAAAGACGCACCCTTCATGACAGGCGCCGCCATCAGACTGGATGGCGGCTACACCCTGGGAGGCGCTTCAGTGCCGCCCATGCCCGACGGGGTCATCTAAGGTCTTTTCAAAAGGAAAAGTGAAAAAAAGCCGGATTTTTTTTGACATTCCATACAGCCGATGAAACAATGAATCTGTATTGAAACAAAAAAACAACACTCCATTTTTCTTTTACTCACTTGAAAACAGATCAATCAAACCGAATCAGTCAGGCCGGGATGACCCTCATCGAGATGCTCATCACCCTGGTCATCGGCGCTATGATCCTTACTGCCCTGGGCGGCGTGGTCTACCAGGGTTTGCAGTTTCATGCCGCGGCCATTGAAAGAAACGAGCTTTCCCTGAACGGCCATTTCGCCATGGAGCGAATGGTCACGGCCCTGCGTGATACCAGGCTGCTTCTTCTGCCTTTTAATGACAATGATTCCACCGCCTGGGACGAATCGGTCCGTAACGTGCTGGCCGTGTCCCTGCCCCTTTCCACTAATCTGGATCATGACGGCTTCCCGGATGCGGATGACGACCGGGACGGCCTGGTGGACGAAGATCTTCCTAATGGCAGGACAAAAGATTTGACGCCGGGAATATATCTTATTGATGATGACGGTGACGGCAGTATTGATGAAGGCACCTCTAATTTTGACGACGATGAAAACAATTCCATTGCCAATGAAGACCCGATTAACGGGCTTGATGATGATAATGATAACACTATTGACGAAGATCCCGGCAGCGACATGAATGGTGACGGCTGTCCAGGCATCTGCGGCGTGGATGATGACGGTGACGGCCAAATTGACGAGGGAGATACGGCAGACGACGATGAGGATGGGTTCGTGGATGAAGACTGGTACAATCCACTGGTTTTCTACATGGACAACACGACTCTGAAAGAACGGACCCCGGTGCCGTGGGACGAGGATGGCAACGGGAATGTGGGCGGGCGTGATTTTATTAGTTCGGATATTGCCGACAACGTCAGTCTCTTTCGCGTTGAGCGTATTTCCCGGGGAAATGGCCGGGCCACCCTGGTGGATATCACCCTGGAACTCACTGGCCCGAATGGCGACACCATTACCTTGCACAGCCGCACCAGGGTGGGGGGCGGTTCATGATTTCTCCGTTTTGCACCAACAATCGCGGCTACATCCTGCTGCCGGTGGTCATGACGCTGACTCTGCTGGCCCTCATCGCCTTTCTCCTCAACCGCCATAATGGCGTGGCTCTCAATATGGTTGCTTCCGAGGCGGAAGTGGACCAGGCTCTTGCTGTTGCCGAGGCCGGCCTGGAGCATGCCAAGTGGCTGGTCCATGACAATGTCTGCGCTGGTGATATGACTCTTGCCGCCACCGCTCTTGGCGATCACAGCTACACGGCCACGGTGGATTCCGCCGTCACTTCCGTTACCGGCTACAGCTTCAATTCGGACCGGGATGCCTTTGTCAATGAGTTGCTGCCGGACATCAACAACGGCGCTGCTAGCCCCCTGAAGGTGAAAAACACGGCGGGTGACAACAGGCGAGCGCTCTACCACTTCGACCTCTCGATCATTCCGGCGCAAACCCGGGTGACCTCGGCAACCCTGTGGCTCTATGTTGTCGATAATGACTCCCTGGGCACCATCAACCTCCACCCGGTCAATGGCGACTGGACGGAAAATGAGGCAATCTGGAACAACATCGCATCAAGTTATGATGATCAGGTCCTGGGCAGCATCACCCAGCAGTTGAGCGGCGATGTCTGGGTGGCGGTCAACCTGACGGCCCTGTCCCAGTCCTGGGTCAATGATCCTACTGCCAATCACGGTCTGATGCTGATTGCCGCTCTGGAAAACAGCCTGGAATCCACCTATGCAAGCAATGATTCCGGCAGCCTGTGTCCCTACCTGGAGGTAACCACTGCGGATGGCGAGGTCTCGCCGGTCACTCTGACCGCCACCGCAACTCTTGACTCGGGGGTAACCCGCAGCCTGAGCCGTGAGGCATACAAGGCCTATCAGCCGTGCAATACCATCACCATGCAGCCGGATGCAGGGGCGGGCAAGGACGCCTATGTATCTATTTTTCGGCCCAGCGCGAACTATGGCGTCAGCGAGGTTCTCTGGGTGCAGGATTGGAATAATGACGTTGATGAAGTTAATTATAAAAGCCTGCTGAAATTCGATATCGGCACTATCCCCACCGGTGCCAGGGCGCTGAGCGCTGTCCTCTCACTTTACCAGAACACACCAGGTTCTAACGGCGGACTTGTGGAAGTGCACCGGATTACCAGTGACTGGGCCGAAGGTGACCTCAGCGGAATTACAGGCCCGGGTGTCACCTGGGATGACCGTGACACGGGTCTGCCGTGGGACACCCCCGGCGGGGACTACGATCTGACTCCGATTGCCGGGACCCAACTTCCCGTCGGTACCAAGGGTTGGTTTGACTGGGACATCACCAAACTGGTGAATGGCTGGATCAACGGCGCCTACGACAATTACGGCCTGCTCCTGATGCCCGCGGTCTATGGCACCGCCGTCTACTTTGACAGCAGCGACGCCACGGATCCCACCGTTTATCCCAGGCTGACCATCACCTATGCCGGCGAATGCGGCGATGCCGCGGTCGCGCCCAGGGGATCCGGCAAGGTGCTCATGGTGGTCAGCGACGAATGGAACATGACGCCGGACGAGGAGTCAAAGAAGAGCTTGTTTGAAGGCTGGGGCTACACCGTGAATCTGATTTCGCAGTGGGACGTGGATTGGAATTTCAACATACTTGCCGCAGACAATGATGTGGCCTATGTATCGGACGCGGTTGATCCCACAACCTGGGGACTGGGGACAAGGCTTGCCGAGGCAATCATCGGCGTGGTCAGTGAAGAAGGGGGATTAAACGATGATCTCGGTATCTCTTCGGCTGAGATAACGTCCGTGGGTACTGATATTGATATCATCGATATCAGTCACTTTATCACCCGGATTTTTCCCAACGGTTTGCTGCCGATCTACTCAGCCGCAATGTCCGGCAAGGGGGTGGG
>DAOUUW010000091.1 GCA_030667965.1 Deltaproteobacteria bacterium | reverse complement strand
CACCTGGACACTACTCCTCCATTCGGATTCAACGTATATCCAGAGCCATCAACTACCTTTACTCTCCTTAATGTTCAGCCCTTCACCGTGTCCAAGGCATTACCCTTGGCGTTTGGCTACTATGGCCTCTGCTGACTTCTGTATTCTCACCATTCCAATTGCTTAGCCTGGCGCCGTATATCCTCATTTCCTGTCTGCCTTCTTTCGTTTCGTATCTCACAGATAGGGCGGGACATTCCTTGTCTGTGCCGGGATGTTTATGTACCGGAACCCCACCGGTAGTTTCATTGGAAATGATTTCATACTGCATGGAATACAGATCTCCCCGGATAATGACGTGAACTTCCGATGTGCGAACGCATCATTTACCGTATCTCCTGTTCCTTGGGCTTAATCATGTTGTGCTGACTTACCCAGAGACTCGGCCTTATATGATATTTCTGTTCGTCGCCCCACACCTTTGCACTTAGGCTTCCTTCAGACCCCACCTCGCGGTGACACCCTTGCCATCGGCTAGTAATTTTGTTACGTTTCACAACGTTACATGGAACACTTACAGGGGACTTTAACCCCATGAGTTCACGCCCATGCCGGGCGTACACAATGCCATTCACGCTGACCCGCGGACCCTGCCGTTTTTTCGGTGGTAATTCAAACCTTTCCTTCCCGGAGAGTTGGGTTGCCAACTGGCCAGCGGGCAGGTGATGGCGGACGTTGTGCAGACAAATTCAAATTTCCATCAATGAAAAATAACCTTTCATTCACAAGAAAATGCATACGAAATTTATCTGACAATTTTCGTGCAAACCCTGATTTATATTTTAACGAATCGGATTTGCAATCTTGCTTATTTGCGATGTTGCTCAAAAGATTTAACGGTGAAAACGAAATTAAGAATATCAATGTTTGGGGTACAGATAAAAAAAGGACGGTTAAGACTGTATCAACAAGAAAGTTACATTCGGAATTGTTATTGCCTGAAGGCAGAATTGATTTAGCCGTCTTAGAGTTAGAAAGTATTCGATTTGCTGTAAACTCAAAAGGTCGTAATCCCGGCTTCCAGGTTGAGGAAGGAAATCATATATTTATCGAAATCAAAGCATCAAGAACAAATAGGTCTAATATTTTCTCAAAAAACAGATGGTACAGCCTTATCGCATCGGATATTGAAAAATTAAATAAATACACTAATCAATGTTTTATGGTCTGTTTTGATTTCAACCTCCTTTTAGGAGATTTGGAAGTAAGCTCACTTAGAGAAAAGGCTCACAAAAACATAGAGATATTTTATGTACAAACTGACAAAAGCACCAATTACATTTTATAAACGTTACAGCATGAAATTAATCAAGAGTGATGGGCAGAATTTTTTTAATTCCTCAGTATCAATGAATCAAACGGCAAAAATCGCCGCGATAGCGGTATACTTTAAATTGAGGATAGGAGGATTTTTATGATGGATGAAAACAAACGGAACCTATTATATTTTGAAAGTACGTCAATGCGCGAACTTCATAGATGTATGGAAAAATGGCAAAACGATAATCACAAACGACTTCTTTCTACAGATATCCAAAAAGATGGCGACAATTTTTGCTGCATCGCCTTGAGTAATCCAACTGAAGTCATTATATGCAGCGGTTCTGGCCCAGACCAGGTCAGTGTTGGAAGAGCTTGTTTAGAAGTAAATGTTGTCTATTCCGATGTTTGACACCAAATGGGTACCACAAAGCGAAAAGACGAAATGGGGATTTATTTAATTCACCGCCATCAGCGAATCAAACGGCAAAAATCGCCGAACCAGCACATTCAGTTGACCCGCAACTTGCAGCTGATTTTTTGTGCAGATTCAAGGCAGTATCTTCTGCCAAATTAAGTGGTAACTCCAAGGCGGGCAACTGATGTTTGTCGATAGGAGCGACCGCTGCGCGCTCGCTCCTATCGGTCGCTGTTGAGTTCCTCGAACACGCTGGATAGTCTCTGCGCTACGCGCTCCACCTATCCAACACGTTCGAGCCGACTCCGCTTCTCGATGTCACCGCAAGCAAGCTTGCTCAGACATCTGTGATGCTCGCGGCTCAACAGCGACCATTGGGCAACAGAATTATATAAAAATTTTTATCACCTAGATAATGGGCAACATGCAAAAAAAAAATAGCCATAAAAACAAGTTTATAATAACTGGAGGTCCAGGTTTTGGTAAAACTTCAGAATAAAAGGGGTCAGAGTAAAATTAAATATTGCATTTGGTAGGAGAAGGTCAACGGCAGACTTGACCCCCTTATTCTTACTCTATGACCCCCTTACTTTCTTATCTTTGACTTGACCCCCTTTTCTACCCATGCCGGGCGTACACAATAGATTGAACCTGACCGCGTGAAATCTTATGGCCTTCGGGCTAGTTCGGTGGGCGGCAGGTTAATACTAAACGTTATGTCGCCATAAAAATTATTCAATTCTACTCTAATATATAAGATTTCTTGACATCAAGAAACATTTGCCTTACAAGTTAGTAAGACACCAAACAAAGTAAGGAGGACATTATGGCATTAGCTACTCTTACGACTAAGGGACAAGTTACTATCCCTAAAAAAATTAGAGAATCGCTGAAATTGCATACTGGCGATAAAATCGAGATTGTTGTCACAGAAAATAGAGAGGCCATAATCAGGCCTGTCTCAAAGAAAGTAGACGATATTTTTTGCAAATTACACAACCCAGACAGAAAAACCGTGACTCTCGAAGCCATAGATGATGCAATTAGAAATAGAATGAAGGATAAATTTAAATGAAAGGAATTGATACAAATATCCTAATTCGTTTCTTGATAGGCGACGATGAGTTGCAGGCAAAAAAAGTTTACAAAATATTCAAAAAGACTGAATCAGAAAAGAATGAATTATTTGTGCCTTTGCTCGTAATGTTAGAATTAATTTGGGTCTTAGAATCAGTCTACGAGATTCCAAGAGCTGATATTTTAGAATCAATCAGCGAATTGCTACTAATGCCAATTTTAAAATTTGAGCAACAGTCAGCTTTGCAACAATTCACACATGCCGCACAAGGAAACAAATATGATCTCTCAGATCTTTTAATTTCTCATTCTGCCAAGGCCCAAGGTTGCGAGACTGTTATTACTTTTGACAAAAAAGCCTCCAAATTCATTTTGTTCGAATTAGCAAAATAACATAACAAATCAATTAACCCGACTTACGAGCACGTTTGTTTTTTTGTATTAGATTCAAGTCATTACATCGCTCAAAGTTGATAGCCAACTGGTTGGCAAGCTGGTTATCTCGGTCGTTATAATGCTTGTAGGCGATTAGGGGACGTTGTTGTTTAGTGTGCCAAAAAAATATTGTCATATCAATCAGGAGTTTGTAGGATTTTCCATTTTTTAGTAAACAAAATACCACAATTCCAATAAGTTACAATTGAATTTCCAGTAAGACCCCACTGTCGATTTTCCAGCCGAATGCCTGCATGATTTGAGCTTGCAATTCATCTGGTTCTTCCTGTATTCGCTTCGCCTTCCTTTTCCTGGGGAACCATGTAAGGCAAGAGTGCAGGCGGTGCGAGTCGGTATGGGGTAGGGCCACGCTAAAATATTGATATGATAGCAGAATGTTGAATTGCATGTTGCGTAAGTAGTTGATATTACAAGACCCTACATTCGATTTTGTGGCCAAAATGGACAATATACAACTATAACGGCAAAAATCGCCGAACCATTGCATAAAGAGGGAACTGCGAGCACCGGCGATTTTCTGAGCAATGCCTAGCTGGTTGTACCCAGGTACAATTAGCCAAGTCACGGCTGGCCCCTTATGCCGGTAGCCCCTCAGTGGTAGGCCAGGGGCCCGGGTCCTTTAATCCGGCGTCAGATTCCACCCAACTCCAAGGTATAAAATTTTTAAACACTGCAATCACTTTGCGCTTGCGCATGCAAGCAGAATGTACTATCATTTTAAGCATGCAAGGGAAACACAGAAAAACATTGGAAGCCATCTTCAATGATCCGGTGCTCGGCAACATGGAGTGGCGAAAAATCGAGGCGCTATTTATGGCTCTTGGCGCTGAACGAACGGAGCGGGCTGGATCAGCCGTCAGCTTTGTCTTAAATGACATCCGGGCAGATTTCCACCGTCCGCACCCTGACAAGGCAGCGCTCAAATACCGGGTTAAAGACGCCCGCAAATTTTTAGAACAGGCAGGGGTAACACCATGAATACCATGAAGTACAAAGGCTACATAGCCCGTATTGAGTTTGACGACGAGGATCGAATTTTTGTAGGCCACCTGGCAGGCATCAAGGATATTGTCGGCTTTCACGGTACAACGGTTGATGAACTGGAAGAAGCGTTTCATACAACTGTAGATGACTATATCGCCATCAGTGAAGAAACAGGCAGGCCTGCGCAAAAACCATACTCCGGAAACCTTATGCTACGCGTTCCGCCTGATGTTCATGCAGCAGTGGCAACCGCAGCCCAAGCCAACGGCAAAAGTATTAACCAGTGGGCTGCAGGAGTTTTGGAAAGCGCAAGCCATGCTTATTAATTTTCCGGGGTTACTCAAGTCCATGTGGGGTGAAATGCTTTTATCTGTCATGCTGAATAAATTCCACCTTGACTTGTGTGCATCCCATAAATATACTTATTGATATGGGCGATAAAATTAAAAATATATTTACTCAATGCACCGGCTTTGAATGGGATGAGGGGAATTCCAGAAAAAACTGGACCAAACACCAAGTTACCCCGTCAGAATGCGAGCAAATATACTTTAATCAACCCTTGATTGTAAAAACCGACATGAAGCATTCAGAATATGAGTCGAGATTTTATGCTCTTGGAAAAACTGACGGAAAAAGAAAATTGTTTATAGCCTTCACAGTTCGTAAAGATCAAATTCGCGTCATATCAGTCAGGGATATGAGTCGAAAAGAAAGAGAGGTCTATGAGTCATTATGAAAAATTCAATACCAAAATTTATGAACGAAGATGAAGAAAGAGAATTTTGGTCTAATCATGACTCCACTGATTTTATTGATTGGAATTCTGCAGAAAAGGTCACCCTTTCAAATCTAAAACCATCAACTAAGAAAATATCTCTCAGACTTCCAGAAATCATGATTGAAGAATTGAAGGTATTAGCAAACAAACGCGATGTACCTTACCAATCTCTAATGAAAATTTTTTTGGCTGAACGTATTTCAAAAGAATTAGGCACACGTAGCCACTAATTGGCCAAATGGTATAACTGCCACATCCAAGATCTGATTATCTCAAATTTACATCAGGTTGATATGTCTACTGGATCAAATCTGAATTTTTACAGATAGATCCAAAGCCGGCGATGTCGGGAAAACTCCCGCCTTCCGCCCTCTTCGCATAAACTCCTCTATTGCCGCAATGCCTTGCGCACCGAGATTCTCGGAAAAAGAATTCACATAAAGATTGATATGGGAACTGATCACCTGATCATCTAGCTCCTGGGCATACTCTTTGATGTATGTCCGGCTCTGCTGCGGGTCATCAAAGGCCAGCCGTACGCTTTCCCTGATGCACTCATCAATACTGTGGAGCATCTCAGAACCAAGACTGCGTCTTGCAACAATACCTCCCAGGGGAATGGGGTGGCCGGTTTTCTCTTCCCACCAGGCACCGAGATCCTGCAGACAAATAAGGCCATGCTGCACGTAGGTGAAACGGCTTTCATGTATAATGACCCCGCAGTCAACCTCACCGGCGGCGACACTTGGCATAATTGTTTCAAAGGGCATGGGAACAAGATTGCATTCAACCGGAAGAAATAACTGCAAAAGCATGGCGGCAGTCGTGTATTTTCCCGGAATAGCGATTTTTTTGCCGACAAGTTTCTCCACATCAATAGCCGTACGAGACACCAGGAGAGGGCCGCATCCCCGGCCCAATGCGCTTCCTGCATTAAGAAGCACATAGTCCTTTGTCACATGGCCAAGGGCATGGAAGGAAAGTTTGGTTACATCAAGCTTGGACTGCATGGCCCACATATTTAATGTTTCCACATCAGCCAGCACCGGTGCAGCAAACTTCGGGCATTTATGTCCGGTGAGTCCATGGACAAGTCCGTGGAAAATAAAAGTGTCATTGGGACAGGGTGAAAAACCGATGGAGAGCATTAGCGAATAACCCCCTCAACAATTCCGGCCGCGGTTTTGCCGGCCAGGTCACAGGCCTCTTTCAACCGCCACTTTGAAACATCGCGGTCTTCAACCATATTACTGATGCAGCGCACTTCCAGACATTGAAGGCCAAATCCCCGGCAAACCCTGGCCATTGCCGCCCCTTCCATGTTTTCACAGATTGCCTGGTGTGTCTCCTGCAGGTGATTTCCCCGGGCGCTTGTACCGCTGGCGCAGTTTACGGTCAAAAAGGTGCCTGTATGAACAGGCCGACTCTCATCTTTAAGAATTTTCAGCGCCTTGATAAAAAAATCGTTTTCAAGGTCAAAATCCTGCTCCACGGAAATATTTCCCGAAAAAGAAAGAATCTTGTCCCCTAGACAAATTCCCAAATCAGCCAAGACCTCCTTACGTGCAAGACATATATCAAGAAGATTAAGCCCGCCATGAAGATAAGCTCCGGCTGCACCAAAATTTATTACTGAAGTAGTATTGTTGTTGCGGGAGAGAAAGAGGGTCAAGGTGAAAGCTGTTTCCACCGGACCCACTCCAGTGACAAGAAAGGACACATCCTTGCGGTTTCCAAGAATTTTCCTGGCAGGTTCCAGCTCAAATTCAGTGGCCGCGGCGAGCAGATACATTTAAAGTTTTATGATGTCATCAGTGAGACTGCTTGAGGCAAAATTACCCGGCAGTCTTTCTATTACCCTGTTCTTTTCATCCAGGATGACGAGTTTTGGTTCATATGTCTTAAGATCTTCTTCCGAGTAAAGCGCATAACTGACGATGATGATGAGATCGCCAACCATCCCTTTTCGGGCAGCCGCACCGTTGAGACCGATAATACCTGAACCCGGTTCACCTTCAATGGCGTAGGTGTCAAAACGGTCACCGTTATGTATATTGTAGACCTTTATCTTTTCAGATGGATAGAGCCCAACCTCGGCCATCAGATCCCTGTCTATTGTCAGGCTCCCATTATACATCAGATTCGACTGGGTGATTGTGGCCTTGTGAATTTTTGATTTCAACATGTATCGCAGCATAATTTTTCCTCATCCGGCATTGCTGGAAGCGATTGCAGGCAGCGTAGCGTATAAACTGTAGGGGATCCTGTAATTATCCCATAAGAAGTGTATTATCAATTAACCTGGTTTTGCCGATTTTTACGGCCAGAGCGAGAAGCGATTTTTCATTTATGACCGTTGCGGCATTGAGATTCTCACTGTCAACAACCGCTACGTAATCCACCTCTGCTCTGTCAAACTTTTTAAAAAACCCGCCAAGTTCCTCCTGCAGCCGGACAGCATCCCTTTCCCCGCCCTCTACCCTTTGCCGGGCAAGAAGCAAAGCCTGGTGCAGGCTCAGCGCCTGCCTGCGCTCTTCTTCATCAAGATAGCTATTACGGGAACTCATGGCCAGACCGTCCTGTTCCCGCACTATGGGATGCCCTATTATCTGCAGATCAAAATTCAAATCAACAGTCATTCTGCGCAGGACGGCCAGCTGCTGGAAATCCTTTTCGCCAAATACGGCAAAATGAGGTTTTACCATGTTAAAGAGCTTGGCCACTACCGTGGTTACGCCACGAAAATGACCGGGCCTGCTCCTGCCGCATAACTGCTCGGTCAAACCATCCACTTCCACCCTGCTTTGAAACCCCGGGGCATAGACATCTTCCGGGGCAGGTGCAAACATAACGGCAACGCCGACTTCCCGTGCCATGGCAGCGTCCTTTTCAAAAACACGGGGATAACTGGAAAGATCTTCCTGGGGGCCGAACTGCATGGGATTGACAAAGAGGGACACAACAACCTCATCGGCTATCTCGCTCCCCTTTCGCATGAGAGCAAGATGTCCTTCATGGAAAAAACCCATGGTGGAAACCAGGCAGATTGACCGACCGGCGTCCCGCATCTCATCAGACCAGGAGGTCATGGCATTTGGCTGTCGTATTATTTCCATGAAAAGCCCTACGCCACCATAAAATTCACTACATCAAAGCAAGCTTAGCATCAATCCATTCACGAACGGCAGGATCAAGGTCTTTTTGCGTTTTCACCTTTTCATAGGTTTCACGCGCTGCAGTGGTGTCATTTTTCTGCTCATAAATCCTGGCCTCACTAAGATAGCCGACCAGGGCAAAACCGATAATTTCCCGCAGCCGACCGTACTGGGCAAGGGCCATATCGAGATCGCCGTCAAGTTCGTAGGCCTGGGCCATATCATGCACAACAAGAGGATACAGCGGATTGTCTTGAGACAGGGAATCAAGAACAACAGCCAGTTTCTCCCGGGCCTCTCCATATTTACCGGCCTTCATACTTTCATGGGACATGGCAATGCTGCTCCAAACAGCCGCCCCGCTGCCGGAATACTGGTCAATTACCTTCTGCAGACTCACAGTACGGCTCTCTGACGGTTCCATCACAGCCTGAGAAAGAAAGGCCGTGGAATCATTTTTCTGCTTCTGCGTATAATAGTTGTAAAAAGTCCAGGCACAGACTAAGACAGTGACGACGATGAAAGCAATTTTCAGAGCATTGGCATTCTCTCGAATAAATCGTGTCACCTTGGGCGGAAGACTCAACTCATCAAGCAATGTTTTCTTGGCAGCGGTTATTTCTTCAGTATGAAGTTTTGTAAAAGGGCTCTGGTTTTCCGTCATAATGATCCTTTTTCCGGGAAATTTTCGGTTTTTTCAAGATGCGCAATGCGCATACTATAGAATGTAACCTGCTGATATTACGTAGGGTGCGCATTGCGCATCAAAAATATTGAAAGTATCAAACAACTTATATACAATCCAAGGGAAAAAAAATCAACGCCGCACTTTGCGGCCGGCAATAATCAGGACGTTTTATGCCGCTTTCTCCATATGCCTCAAAAATCCAGTCCGTCACGGAACTGACCCGTTCAATCCGCGGGCTACTGGAAACGGAATTTGCCTTTGTTACCGTCCTTGGTGAAATATCAAACCTGAGACGGCCCTATTCCGGCCATCTTTATTTCACCCTGAAAGACAGGGAAGCACAGATCAAAGTCGTTCTTTTCAAGAACCAGCAGCGTTACCTGACTTCTCCGCTGCAGGACGGGCAGGAGGTTATCTGCCGGGGAAGAATATCTGTGTACGAACCCCGGGGGGATTACCAGATCATTGCCGATGTTGTTGATGCCCAGGGCACTGGTGCTCTACAGGTTGCTTTTGATAACCTCAAAAAACAACTGGACAGAGAGGGTCTTTTTGACAGCAGGCATAAAAAAAGCCTGCCGTTTCTGCCTGAGAAGATTTTTCTTGTTACCTCGCCCAGTGGCGCCGCTGTTTTTGATTTCCTGCGTATTTCCAAGGCCAGATACCAATCTGTTCCCATAGAAATTTTTCCGGTTCGAGTACAGGGAGACGGCGCAGGAGATGAAATCGTCCAGGCCCTGAAAACAATCAATGAAAGGGAAGATGAAGGGGTTATTGTTCTTTGCCGAGGCGGTGGTTCCCTTGAAGACCTCTGGGCATTTAACGAGGAAGAAGTGGCCCGGGCAATATACGCCTCCCTGCTTCCCGTGGTGTCGGCCATCGGCCATGAAGTAGATTTTACCATTGCCGATTTTGTTGCGGATCATCGTTCACCAACGCCCACGGCGGCAGCAAAAGATGTCCTGCCGGAAAGAGAGTCCCTTCAACAGAAAATTAATATTCTGGCCGGCCAATTACAGACATCCTTGAACCGCAAAATTGACACCCTGCGCCGGAGAACAAGGCTTGAACAGCAGCGTCTGGGAGATCCGACTTCGCTGCTCAACCATTCCCGTCTGCAATTGTCCAACAACCGGCTTTCCATGGCAGGAGCCATTACAGCAAGCCTGCAGCGAAAAAAAGAGCTGCTCCATTTGCTGACAAGCCGCCTTGAAAGACAGAATCCGGACCATAAGCTGCAGCGTCACCGGCAAAAGCTCGATGAATTGTCTGAAAGACTCATTTTGTTCTCTCAAATTCATCTTGATAAAAAACGTAAGCAATTGGAGAAAAACGCGGCGCTTCTAGACGCGGTCAGCCCTCTTTCCGTGCTCGGCCGGGGGTACGGCATCATACGCAGGGGAAAGGACGGACGCATTGTCCGTTCCTCATCCCAGGTGGTTCCGGGGGATACTCTGGAAATCAGGCTCCATGAAGGAGAGATAACCGGGCAGGTTACCGGTATTAAAGAGTAATTTTTCACCTTCCCTGAACATCTTTTATATTATGACCCATTTGGCCGATTAATATAGGGTCACCATCAACCGCCCCGATTTATTGCAGCCCCGCCAGGATATCGTGGACAGCTTGTTTCAGGGGCTCAGGTAACGATAAGTTTCGCAGCGCGAACTCACCGACAGATCGACCTTGAGGTTTTCCGGCATTCCACCTTCCAGCATTTTGAGGCAGCTCTTGAGCTCCAAAAGCTCATTGCGATGAGGAGAAATCTCCTTACGGATCCACCAAGTCTTCTGCCTCTTCCTCTTTCTGCAGGACAGGGCGGCGGACTTGTTGGGCGTTATATAATGTCAAGCCGGATTTTGATAAATCAGGGGGACCTCGCTGAGGCCCGTAATGAACTGGTTGATGCCCTGCTGCTGATGCCCGATGAACATAAACTCTACTTTAAACTTGGTCAGGTGAACAGGCAACTTGGCCTGACGCAAGCGGCAATTGCGGCATACGAGTCTGCCATACGTATTCATCCTGGCTATATCCAGGCCCATTATGGTTTGGCTTCTCTCTATCGCAATCAGCAAAGGTGGGATGAGGCTAGCGTGATGTATGAAAAAATCGCCGAAATCGACCCTTCTGCAGCAAGGCCTTATTTTGAAGTAGGGATTATGTTTCATGAGCTTGGTCTTTTTGAAAAAGGGCAGCATCCCTGGCTGCGGCATTCCGTTTAAATCCTGATTTTGTTATCCAGTCGGCTCGCCTGCTGGAAGGGTGGAAGAACAATGGACTTCAACCATTACCATTCTTCCCAGTGATTATTCCATCATTTATTGTGACCCCTCTCATTGGCATGTGACAGCTGCCATCCTTATCCCGTCATGAGCTACGAGGCTGGAGATGCAAGGAAAGATACCCATGGAAGCCATGCCCAGGCAGAATTGGCTGCAGGTCTCGATTACACTTACTTGAGAGGAGGGCGTGATTATAATATCAGGGTGCAGACCATTGATGCAAACTACAACAAGCTTGACTATACCTTTAATGAAGATACGGATCTCACAGTAACCATACCTTAAACCTACCTTTTAAAAATGCCCATTTTCCTGTCCTCTGCATTTTGTCTCTTGCGGGATCCGGGGCAGGAAAATGGGCAAAAAAAGAACTATCGGTGAATTCAGCTATTTTTTATTCGTGCTTGCCTCCGGCTGGGGGGTGTAATCCTTACAATCTGGGCTATTGCCCGGTCCCACATCAATATGCCAGTGACAAAAGCAGCAACTGTCGGCGTTTGGCGGAGGAAGATTTTTAACTCCCCAGCCGCTGTGACCTTGAGCATTTCCAATGGCAAATGTCAGCATCAAAACAAACCCTGTCAATACAATCAAATTCTTCATTTTTCTCTCCCATTTACGTTGAAGTACTCTTTCGAACT
>DAOUUW010000260.1 GCA_030667965.1 Deltaproteobacteria bacterium | reverse complement strand
TATTAAATTGTGTTTTGAAGGAATATAGTCGTCGTCATTGATGCCCATAACGGTTGTCACGGCATCTTCAGGCATGTTCAAGCCCGTGTCCTTAATTTTAAAGGGTGCGGACAGGATTATCTTTTCCGCACCGGCAGCCATGTGTCCGCGGAAAGATCCCCACTTGGCATCGGCATCGGCGGTGGGGTCATTGAAAACACCGGTGGTGTCAACCACCAGCTTCACACCGTTTTCTTTCCAGGCAATTTCCTTGGGGTTGCGAGACTGGCGCAGAACTTTGACGGGCACCCCGTTAATCACCATGGTGCCGTCCCTGTCATTGAGATTTTCCACCATTCGGCCGCCTTTATAGCCGTAGAGGTAGTTGCCGAGACGTCCATAGGTGCTGTCGCGTTCCATTGAGGCGGCAAGGTCTTCAAGCCCCTGACCTATTTCCCGCCCTGTATTAACAACAATTTCAGAAAAATATTTTCTGCCGACATGGTGCCAGAGCGAAAGTTTGCCGATACGGCCAAGAGCGTTTATACCTAACCTCATTTTGTCATATTCTCCTTGGATGGATATTTTCTGTGGACGTTTTTTATGAACAAAGTTTTTTTTAACGTTGACTACCCTTTATATAAAAAAGGGAGCATCATGACGCAAGTAAAACTATTCAATAATGATTTTTAAAATGAATAGCCGGTAATTTTGCCTATAATAGTGAGAGATATCTCTCGCCGGTATCGGGCAGGATAACAACCGTGAGTTTTTTCGTATTTTCAGGGCGCTGCGCCACGCTTAATGCCGCAGAAATCGCTGCACCTGAAGAAATGCCGGCCAGAATGCCTTCCAGGCGGGCAAGTTTTTTTGTCGTGGCAAGAGCCTCATCCGATTCCACCTGGATTACTTCGTTGATAAGACTGCGGTCGAGGATTTTCGGCACAAAACCGGCACCGATTCCCTGGATTTTATGGGGACCGGGCTTGCCTCCTGACAATACAGGAGATTCTGCCGGTTCCACGGCCACAACATGAAGGCCTGGTTTGTTTCTGCGCAGGGCCTGGCTGATTCCTGTTATGGTGCCTCCTGTTCCCACACCGCAGACAAGGATATCAATTTGCCCATCAGTGTCCTGCCATATTTCCTCGGCCGTTGTTTTTCTGTGAATTTGTGGATTTGCCGGATTTTCAAATTGCTGGGGCATGAATGAGTCCTTTGTTTCTTCCGCAAGTTGACCGGCCCTGGCGATTGCCCCTTTTATGCCTTCCGCACCCGGGGTTAGAATAATTTCAGCCCCGAGAAGGGACAGGAGTTTTTGCCTTTCCACACTCATGGTTTCCGGCATGGTCAGGATAAGACGATAGCCTTTGGTGGCTGCCACCATGGCAAGGCCTATGCCCGTGTTGCCGGAAGTCGGTTCAATAATGGTGCTGAATGGGCCGATTTTCCCCTGTTTTTCCGCCTGGCGAATCATATTGACGGCGATTCTGTCTTTGACGCTGCCGCAGGGGTTGAATGACTCAAGTTTGGCAACGATCCTGCCACGACCATCTGAAATACGATCTAAAGCAACAAGGGGGGTGGAGCCAACAGTCTGTGTTATATCATTATAAATCTTCATTGGACATACCTCGGGTAGTTTTATCAATTTTACCAAGTTCGGGAATGGAGGAATCCAGGGAGGGGTCGATGTCCTGGAATTTTCTTGCTGTGACCAGCACCCGCCCCTCAAAGGACCCTGCCGCCTTATTATAGGACTGAACCGAGCGGTCCAGGTTTTTTCGCAGGTCTTCAAAATAACCGGAAAGGATGCGCAGCCTTTCAAAAAGAGTTTTGCCGAGTTCTCCGATTTGTTTGGCGTGTTCGGAGATCTGGTCCTGACTCCAGCCGTAGGCAACAGCGCGCAGCAGGGCAATAAGGGTCGTGGGGGTTGCCGGGATGACCCGGTGCGACACTCCGAATTCTATCAGCTCGGGATCCTGCATGAGAGCGGCACTGAAAAAGTTTTCTCCCGGGATGAACATGACGACAAATTCCGGTGATTGATCAAACTGCTGCCAGTATGATTTGCTGCCGAGCTGCGTCAGGTGGGTGCGTATCTGTCTGGCGTGTGCTTTTAATCTGTCAAGACGAAGGTTGTCATCTTCCGCCTCCTGGGCTTCAAGATAGGCCTGAAATGAAGCCTTTGCATCTACAACGATATTCTTGCCGTTGGGTAAATTGACGACCATATCAGGTCTTAAAAGACCTTCGCCGCTGTCCACTGTTTTCTGCAGATTGAAATCGCAGCGCTCTACCATGCCAGCCATTTCAACCACGCGGCGCAGCTGCATTTCTCCCCATCTTCCCCGGGCGGCAGGTGTGCGCAGGGCTCGAACAAGGTTGGCTGTCTCCCCCTGCAGCCTGGCCTGTCCCTCTGCCATGGATTTAACCTGTTCCAGCAGCGAGGAATAGGCTCCGGCCCTGTCCTGCTCAAGCCTGCGTATATGCGTGTCAACTTTTTGCAGGGATTCATGCAGGGGCTTTACCAGGTCATTGATAGCTTTTTTCCTCTGGTCAAGGTCGCCGTTTGCCTGCAGATGAAAATGCGACAGGGTGCTTTTGGCCAGCTTCAGAAAGGACTCATTGTTGCTGCGGTATATGTCTGACGAAACCGCCTTGAAGGATTCTGTAAGTTCGGCACGGGCCTTCTGCAGCAGGACAGTC
>DAOUUW010000060.1 GCA_030667965.1 Deltaproteobacteria bacterium | reverse complement strand
GCTATCAGCTATCAGCTATCAGCTATCAGCTATCAGCTATCAGCTATCAGCTATCAGCTATCAGCTATCAGCTATCAGCTATCAGCTATCAGCTATCAGCTATCAGCTATCAGCTATCAGCTATCAGCTATCAGCTATAAAGCTATAAAGCTATAAAGCTATAAAGCTATAAAGCTATAAAGCTATCAGCCATCAGCTATAAAGCTATCAGCTATCAGCTATCAGCCTGCCACTCTGAAGGAAATCGGAGATAGATATGAAAAAGTTGTGCCTCATACTCGTTGCCTTGCCACTTATCTTTGCGGCGTGTTCCTCACCCCACACCTTGATGCTGAAAGACGGCAGGATTGTTGAGACTGCCGATGAACCGGAGTTTGATCGGCATAGCGGTTTTTATGAATATGAAACCAGAGACGGTAAAAAGGTGCGGATTAACAAGAATGAGGTTATTGAGATAAAAGAAAAATAGGAACAACCACTTCGTGAACCGTAAACCGTGAACCACCAACCGCAAACTTTCCCTTGTCATTTCTGACACATGTTTACATTCCTTCATGCCGCTGATGTGCACCTTGACAGCCCCCTGCGGGGCCTGGAAAAGTATGAAGGGGCACCTGTTGCTGAAGTCCGCGGCGCCTGTCGCCGGGCTTTTGATAACCTGATTGATCTGGCTGTTGAGGAAGAGGTGTCCTTTCTTCTTCTCGCCGGAGACCTCTTTGATGGAGGCTGGAAGGATTACAACACCGGTCTTTATTTCGTTAAATGCATGGCCCGCCTGCGCAAGGCGGGGATTCCCGTTTTTATTGTGCTCGGCAACCATGATGCGGAAAGCCGCATGACAAAATCTCTTCGTCTGCCTGATAATGTCACTCTCTTTTCTTCGCGCAAATCCCATACCATTCTCCTGGAGAAATTTGCCGTGGCAATCCACGGCAGGAGTTACCCGAATCGCAAGGTCAGTGACAATCTTGCCGCCACCTTTCCATCCCATGAACCGTATTGTTTCAACATCGGGTTGCTGCATACCAGCCTGAACGGTCGTCCCGGCCATGAACCATACGCACCATGCTCGCTGGATGATCTTGCCGCCAGGGGCTATGACTACTGGGCTCTTGGTCATATCCACCAGGCGGAAATCGTTTGCGAAAACCCCCACATCATTTTTCCGGGATGCCTGCAGGGCCGCCATATCAGGGAGGAGGGGCCGGGAGGAGCGGTGCTGGTCACAGTGCGGGACGGCAAGGTCGTCAGGGTCGACCAGCGCTGTCTTGATGTCATGCGTTGGAGAACATGCCGGGTTGATCTGTCTCCATGCGAGACCCTTGAAGCCGTTTATGACCAGGTGCAACATGTCCTGCATAAGGAGATGGAGAGGGCGGAGGGGAGAACTTTGGCCGTTCGTCTTGTGCTGGTGGGGGAGTGTCCGGTCCATGATGAACTTATTCGCCAACGACAGGTTGTATCTGAAGAATTACGCAGTCTGGTCGTTGATCTTGGCGAAATATGGCTTGAAAAGATTTTTTTCCGAACCACCAGCCTGTTTGACAGGGGTGATCTCTTCGGCGATGACAGTCCTCTTGGTGATCTGCTGAAAAAAGTGGAGCGCATGGATTACAAGCAGGAAAATCTGCTTGAACTGGTTCCTGAGCTTGGGAAGTTGAAAAATAAACTCCCTGTTTCCCTGTTTGAAAACGAAGGCTCTCTGTTGCCGCAAGGGGAGCCGGAGACGAGTGAATTTCAGGAAGATATCAGGCAGATCCTTCTTTCCGGCCTGCTTGCCGAAGGGAAAAGCCGTGAGAATTAAACGTCTTGACCTGAAAGCTTTCGGTCCGTTTACCGATCAATCCATTGAATTTAATTTAGACGGGCCAGGTCTCCATATTATTTACGGAGCCAATGAGGCAGGAAAAAGCAGTTCCCTGCGGGCCCTGCATGCCCTGCTCTATGGTTTTCCCGCCCGAACCCGGGATAATTTCCTGCATCCCAATGCAAAGCTATTTGTCGGAGGCTGTCTGCAAAAAGAGGATGGCAGTGAGATTTCCTTCCTGCGGCGCAAGAGAAATAAGGCCGATCTTCTTGATGAGAACGGAGAGGTTCTTGATTTCACACGGCTCCAGCCCTTTCTCCATGGTGTTTCCCCGGCCCTGTTCCAGTCTTTATATGGCATTGACTACGAAGGACTTGTTCGGGGTGGCGAGGATATCCTGGACCGTAAAGGGGAGGTCGGTGAGTCTATTTTTTCCGCCGGAACCGGTCTTGTTACCCTGCGTGATACCATTGTCTCCATGAATGCTGAGGCGGAAAAATTATTCAAAGCCCAGGGGTCGGCACCGGCAATCAACAAGGCGATCAATGAATTTGACGAGTTGAAGAAAGAAATAAAGGATATCTCTATCAGCAGCCGGACATGGGAGGAGCATAAATCCAATCTGGACGAGGCCGTGGCGCAGCTTGCCGAAGTGGAAAGTCTGGGAATAAGGCACGATACAAAACGACGCAGTCTGGAACGGCTGTTGAGGATCAAGCCGCAGTTTGGCTTGCGGGATAAAATAGAGCAGGAAATAAGGGAGCTTGGTTCGGTGGTCATATTGCCTGATGATTTTGCCGGGCAGCGTCGTAATGTGGAAAAAGATCTCCATGCAGCCCGGCAGAAAAGAGACAATGCCGAAGAGAGGCTTAAAATTCTGCAGGATAAACTTGCTGATGTTTTTGTAAATCGCTTGGTGCTTGACCTGGCGGAGATGATAGAAAGCCTGTTTCAGCGTTCCGGTGAATATAAGAAGGGGATGAGTGATCATCCTCGACTTGATGGCATGCGCATCAATTTGCGCAGGGAGGCGGCTGCGCTGCTGAAACAGTCTGCCTGCCCATATCCGCTGGAGGATATTGAATTGCTGCGGCCGGTACTGGCCAAAAGAAAACTGCTTGCCGGTCTGGCGGCAAAACTTGACGCCATACGGCAAAAAATTGCAGATGCCGCAGAGCAGAGAAATGATGCGGTCCGGTCACTGGAAACGATAAGTAAAAGCCTTTCTTTCCAGCCGCCTGTGAAGGACTATGCTCCTCTGGAAACAGCTGTCAGGCTTGCCCGTAAACTTGGAGACATTGACCAGCTGGTCGAGCAGAAGAAATGCGCGCTGCAAACCCGTCAGCATCAGTTCGACAAGGATTTGCAGCAACTCGGCCTCTGGCAGGGAGACAGAAAACAGCTCGATGAGGTTGCATTTCCCCTGGTGGCAACTGTGGAACGTTTTGCCCGGCAATTTGATGAACTGCATGAGGAATTGAGGGCCGTGCGGCGCGATGCAGACAAGATGGAAGAGGCTTTGCAGGAGACTTTCTTTGCTGTCAGTAGAATTGAGCGAGATGGTCAGGTGCCCACGGAAGATGACCTCGCACGTATCAGGTCGAAACGTGACCAGGGCTGGCGACTTCTTCGCCGAAAATGGCTGCAGGGAGAAGATATCAGCCGGGAAAGCAGGGCATTTGCCGGTGACGCGGATCTTGTTCATGTTTTTGAGAGGAATATAGATAAGGCCGATCAGACGGCGGATAGGCTGCGCAGGGAAGCAGACACGGTACACCGTTATATTTCTCTGCAGGCACAGAAGGAATTGCAGGAGAAAAATCTGGAGAAACTCTCCGGGTTGAAAAAAGATGTGCTGGGCCACCTGGACTCCCTGCAGCAGCACTGGCAGCAGGAATGGAGAGAGGCAGGTGTTCAAGTTCTTACGCCAAAAGAGATGCTTTCCTGGCTTGTGAGGCTTGAGAAAATTCGCTTTGCCGCAGCGGATATCGGTACACTGGAAAATGAGATTCAGTTTATCAGCCGGAGCAGAGAGTCCAAACGTATTGTTTTGCTTCAGGAACTGGCAAAGATCGCGGAGCATCGTTTTTCGTCAGCCGAACTTGAGCCTGTTCTTGTTCAAGCTGAGAGTGTTCTTGATAAAGGGCGAAAGGCCGCAAGCATCCTGGAGAAATTACAGGAAAAAGGGAAACTTGCAGAAGCGCATTTTGACGCCTTTGACAATAAATACCTGCAGGCGCAGACGTCTTCTGAACAGCTGAAAGAGCAGTGGAAAGGATTGACCGACACCCTGGGAATTGCCGGTCTTGCCGATGAGGAGGCAGGCGATTTTTTTGATACACTGCGCCTCTGTTTTGACAAGGTAAATGAAGCGGAAGTGTTGCAGAAGAGAATTGACGGCATTCTTCTTGATCAGAAAATGTTTCAGCATGATGTGAGAGAACTGGCCTACCGCCTGTTGCCGGACAGGCAGGAAGAAGACCCTGTGCCCATTGTCCTGCATTTGCGGTCCCTGTTGAAGGAGGCGGGAGAAAACAGTGCTTTGGAGAAACAGTACGCCAGGCAGATCGCCAAAGAAAAAGAGGATGCTGAAAATGCCGTTAAATCCCTGCAGGCTTGCAGGGAAGAGCTGGCCGTGCTTTGCAGCAGAGCCGGATGTCATGGACAGCAGGAACTTGACAGGGCGGAAAGACTTTCACAGCAGATGCAGTCATTACAGGAAAAAATGGCTGGCGTGAATGAGACGCTGGCGCAGATGTCCGATGGTGTGTCTCTGGTTGAACTTGAAGACCAGGCCAGGGGGGTGAATACCGATGAGCTTCCCGGGATCATTGCTGCTCTCAGCAGGGAGATCAGAGAGGAGCTTGATCCGGAAATCAAACGGTTTTCGGAAATAATCGGCAAAGAGAAGAAAAATCTGGAAATGATGGACGGCAATGATGCAGCGGCCCGCAAGGCGGAGGCTGCGGCAAGCAAACTTGCCGAAATAGGCAGCATGGCCCATACTTATGTCCGCCTCAAAGTCGCGGCACGCATCCTGGCCGATGAAATAGAACGATACCGGGAGAAGAATCAGGATCCCGTCCTGCGCATAGCGTCGGATTATTTTGGCAGGCTCACTCTGGGGTCCTTTTCAGGTTTGCGCACTGATGAAGATGACAGGAGCCGGCCCATCCTGGTGGGTAGTCGGCATGACGGCTCACGGGTGGAAGTGGGCCGGATGAGTTCCGGTACCAGGGACCAGCTTTTTCTGGCCCTGCGCCTGGCGTCCTTGCAGTGGCGTCACAGGACAACCGAGCCCATGCCCTTTATCGTTGATGATATTCTGATTAATTTTGATGATGAGCGGACACGGGTGACATTGGAGATCATGGCTGAGCTGGCCGTCAGAACCCAGGTTATTCTCTTTACCCATCATAACCAGGTGCGCCGCAGCGCACTGGCGCTGGACGGGCGTACGGTGCACGTTCACGATTTAGTGGTTGAAATTGCCGGGTGATAGGTTTTTTTGCTTTTCTTTTTTTCTTTGTGCTCGTACATCAGGCTGTCGGCCTGGGTCATGATATGTTCCAGGGTGCAGCCTGCTTCAAAGTCGCAGCGTACCACACCCAGGCTGAGTGACAGCTTGTAAATGCGGTTTGCTGCCTGATTAATGCGGTCTATTGTTTCCTCAAGCCTGATGGCAATGGTTTTTTCGTCTGCCGCATCGGCAAAGAGGACGGCAAATTCATCTCCCCCCAGGCGTCCGATTATATCGGCGTCGCGAAAAGTGCTTCGCAGCACCATGGCTGTTTCCTGGATGACCTTGTCTCCTTCATGATGACCAAGGTTGTCATTGATCCACTTCAGGTTGTCCACATCCGCATACATGAGAAATGTTTTGCCCTCCAGGCGTTTTGCCACCTGAAGCTGTTTTTGGCCCAGGGTCATGAAACCCCGCCGGTTGAGCAGGTGGGTCAGTTCATCGGTGATGGCAATCTCCTCCAGTCTTCTCCGGCTTTTTTTCAGCTCTTCTTCAGCCTCTTTGCGTTTCGAAATGTCAATGGCCAGACAGACAATACCTATAAAATCATTGTCCATATTTTCCATGGGGGCGGCACTGAACAACACTGGGATCACCCTGCCGTCCTTTGTCATGTATTCCAGCTCTAAATCATTGACCGGCTTTTCACCGAAGTTGTTTTTGGCAAAAATACACCCATCATGTGCCGCGGTGTTAAAAAGATCGCGCATGTCTTTGTCCATGAGTTCATCACGGGAGTATTCCAGCATGGTGCATGTGGCGCTGTTAACCGTCTTGATCCTGCCATTCTCTCCAAGGACAATAAGACTTTCCTGCATGGAGCTGATAATGGTATTGAAATAGTTGCGGGATACGGTTGTTTCTTCCAGGTTCCGGGTCATGTTGTTAAATGATTGCACCAATTTACCCACCTCGTTGTTGGATTTGATTTTGATAGGTTCATTACGTTCTCCTGTAAAGGCCTGGCCACCCGGCCCAGATCACATTTACCTGAAGCGGTTGCTTTAATACCTCCACTGCTGCCGTTGGAGTCAGGGACATCAATTGAAACTCCGGGATGTTGTTTTTCATAGGCCAGGGCCAGAGAGCGCAACATGGCCTGGCTGTCACCTGTGCCGCAAATTGTTACACGCTGATCTGCCGCTGCATGTGTCGTGATGAAAAGCATACATGCCAGGAAGGTGATAATGCGTTGCGTTTTTTTCATGTTTTTTTGTGAGGGTTACGGAGAGTTGTTATCCATCTGTAATTTTATAGCCATTAGATCCTATATGAGGACTTTTTGTCAATTGTAACAAAGAAGTTTTAAGGTGAATTCGACATTTTGATAGTTCCAGCCGACAAAATTGTCGGAACAGAAGAGATGAAAAACTGTCAATAGAGAGACAAACAGGTTTTTCGTTTTGCCGTAGAAAAATAAAAAGCTGTAATATCAATATGTTTTGAGTTCCATAGTTTTTGTGGCACGCATGTTGATATATGTAAAAATGCAAACAGCATTACAAACTTATTTCAAACATCAATTCAGGAGGCATTTCATGAAAAAAATGATAGCAACAGTAGCATTGGCGTCAACGATAGCTCTTTTCGGCATCCAGCAGGCAGGCGCCCAGATGGGCATGGGAGCGGGAAACGGACCGGGAGATTGCTGGAAAGCAAACCAGCAGAATGTTCAGGTCATGGACGAGGAAACAAAAAAATCCCGTGATGCCTTTATGGACGCCAGCGTGGATCTGCGCAGGGACATGGCTACTAAAAGGGCCGAAATGCGGGCTCTGATGCATGGTGACAATCCGGATGAGAAAAAAGCAGGCAACCTTGCCGGTGAAATGTTTGACCTGCGTGGTCGGCTTCTGGCAAAAGCGGAAGAGACAGGCTGGAAAGGAGGTCTGGGACTTGGCGCCGGTCAGGGACGCAATGGCTGCGGCGGATGTGATGCAAAAGGACGTCATCATGGAAAGGCTAAGGGTATGGGCGGTGGTTCCATGATGGATCGTTAAAACAGAGATTTCCCCCGAAACATCTTTTTCTTCTCTCCCTCCCCAGAAGGGGTCCCTGCCGGAAGGCGGGGGCCCCTTTGTTTTTGCTATGATAATGGGTCATTAAGTTCAATGACATTGGGCTGGAAACTGTCTTTTACGGCAAACCCTTCAGGTTCTCCCAGAGTTCTTCAATGGCTTTTGCCGCCGGAGAGTCTGCATCCTGTTTAATAACAGGTTGTCCCTGGACAATGGACAGCACAACCGCCGTATCAAAGGGGATGCGCCCGACAATGGGGATATCTCTCCGGTTGCAGGCCTTTTCAATCTTTTTACAGTAATCCGGATGCAGATCCCATTTGTTGATGCAGACGCCTGACTTCACCTTGAAATGGTCGGCAAGATCTGCCACCCGCATGAGATCGTGCAGGCCGGACATGGTAGGTTCGGTGACGAGCAGGACGAAATCAGTGCCGGACATGGACGCAATGACCGGGCAGCCTATGCCGGGAGGGCCGTCCACCAGGATCCAGCTTGCCCCTCTTTTTTCAGCAAGTTCCCTTGACTGTTTTTTTACCAGACTGACAAGCTTGCCCGAATTTTCCTCGCCGATACCGAGACTGGCATGAACCATGGGACCATATTCCGTATCTGAAATAAACCAGTCGCCGCAGTTTTTGTCCTTCAGTGTAATCGCCCCCTCCGGACAGAAATGGGCGCAGACAGCACATCCTTCACAGGAAAAAGGGCGGATTGATGCTGTCTCATCCAGTTCGATGGCATGAAAACGGCAAAGTTCATAGCAGGTGCCGCAGCCTGTGCAGAGTGAGCTGTCAATTTCAGCTTCAACGCCGGACCAGAATTCATTTGATTCCCTTATTTTGGGAGCCAGAATGAGATGGAGATCGGCGGCATCAACATCAGCGTCTGCCAGCACCGAGTCGGGCATAAGCATGGCCAGTGAGCCGGTAATGGTTGTTTTTCCGGTGCCTCCCTTGCCGCTTAATACAAGAATTTCTTTCATGACTGCAGTTCCTCCAGCAAGGCGGCAAACGAGCCGTGAAGCTCAGGGCGGCTCTCGGTGAGCGGTGCCCCGACGGCGTATCCTTCAGCTATTTTTCTGTCAAACGGGATTTTCATGTGGATTTTTATTTTTTCTTCATGGCACCATTCTTCCGTTTTCTTGTCGCCCAGATCGGAGCGGTTGATGATGACGCCGAAGGGTATGTCTAGTTTTCGCAGAACACCCACCGCCAATTTCAAGTCATGCAGGCCGAAGGGGGTGGGTTCGGTGACCAGCAGGGTGTAATCACTGTTCGTTACCGTGGCCACAACAGGGCAGGAGGTGCCGGGAGGGGCATCAACGATGACAAGCCTGTCATTGTCGATTTCATCTTTGACCGCTTCAATAAGGGGGACGGCCATGGCTTCTCCTACCCGCAATATGCCGTGGACGAAATCTATTTTTCCGGCTGTTCCCTTTTCCATGACGCCGATTAAACGCTTTTCCTCGGCAATGGCCTCATCTGAGCAGACCAGAAAACATCCGCCGCAGGAATGACAGAGTTCGGGGAACGACATAATGGTTTTACCGAATACCGTGATGGCGTTGAACTGGCAGAGATCCCGGCATTTACCGCAGAAGGTGCATTTTTCTTCAATAATGCCTGGTACTGTGAGAAATATTTCCCGGCTTGATGTGATGTCGGGCCGTAAAAAGATATGTCCGTTGGGTTCCTCGACATCACAATCCACATACTGGGCCGGGCCCTTGGTTGCCAGGGCCAGACTTATTGCCACCGTGGTTTTGCCGGTCCCACCTTTTCCGCTTGCTATGGCAATTTTCATGTTTTTCTCCTTATCTGCCCGCAGAACCCTGTTGTCCGCCACCGCCTCCGCCGCATCCACGACCGCCGCCGCCGCGGCCTCCACCTCCACCACCACCACCACCGCCGCCGCCGCCGCGGCCTCCACCTCCACCGCCGCATCGGCCACCGCCCATACCCTGTCCCATGCCCTGACCAACGCTATTAGCCTGCTGGGGCGGAGGGCTGGTTTGCGACTGGCTGGTTTGTGGCTGGGTGGTTTGTGGCTGGGTGGTTCCACCTTGCTGCAGGTATCTTTTAACCGCTTCTTCAACGGTGCCGCTCATGCCTTCTATCATGGCAATACCGGCTTTTTCGCAAACCGCTGCCGCCTTTGGCCCGACATGGCCGCTGAGAATGGCCTTTGCGCCTGCCTCGGCAATGCGTGTTGCGGCATTGATGCCCGCCCCGTGGGCGGCATCTTTTGCTGCCTGATTGTCAACAACATCAACAACGGAAAGGGTGTCTGTTTCAACAATCACCAGATAGTCCGCCCTGCCGAATCGCGGATCAACTGTTGACTGCAGGCTTTGTCCTGTGGAGCTGACTGCAACTTTCATGATTTTTCCTCCTGAATTATTTTGTATTTATTCTTTTTTGAAAAGAAGGATGTTGTGTGCATATGTTCAAAACTACTTTAATCATATCATGGACGATGTCAAGGAAAATTATCGTTTAACGGAAAAGTCAGGTTGGCAGGTAAGACAAGGACACTTGAAAAACTTTCATGTCTGGGATAAAGGACATTTGGGTAAAAAATGAAAAAAAATTTCTTCTATAACTCTTTAAAATGTGTACAAAGCGCCATTGACGCTATCAACTACTGGATTGGTCGGGGCGCGGCCTGGCTGTCGGTGCTGTTGGTGACAGTTGTTTTTGCCAATGTGGTCATGCGCTACCTCTTTCACACGAGCTTTGTTTTTATGCAGGAGTTTGAGTGGCATGTTTTTGCGGCCCTTTTTCTGCTGGCAGGTGGCTATACCCTGTTAAAGGACGGCCATGTGAGGGTGGATATCATCTATCAGCGCCTTGGCTGGCGGGGCAGGGCCTGGATTAATCTTCTGGGAGTGCTGCTCTTTCTCCTGCCGGGCTGTTATCTTGTCATGGCAACATCATTTTCCTTTGTTTTGTCGTCATTTCATATGGGAGAAGGCTCTCCTGATCCCGGCGGCATCCCCCTTCGTTACCTTGTCAAGTCTCTCATTCCCCTGGGATTCGGTCTTCTTGCCATGCAGGGTGTTTCCCTGGCAATCTCCAGTCTGCTCACCATCTGCGGGCAAGAGCGCACCGTAAAGAGGCGGCTTTGATGTTTGCCGATTTTCTGCCCCTGTGGATGTTCTGCGTGTTGTCCGCGCTGCTCATGGCAGGTTTTCCTGTGACATTTACCCTGCTGGGCACCTCGCTTGTTTTCGGCCTCATCGGTTTTGGCTGGGGATTTTTTAATCTCCTTCCTTTGCGCATATGGGGCATTATGAATAACGGGACATTGCTTGCGGTTCCTCTTTTCATATTCATGGGTGTGATGCTGGAACGTTCCGGTCTGGCGGAAGAACTGCTTGATACCATGGGCCGTTTCTTCGGCCGCATAAAAGGAGGGCTGGCCGTGTCGGTGGTCCTTGTCGGCGCATTGCTCGGCGCCTCCACCGGCATTGTCGGGGCAACGGTTGTCACCATGGGGCTCATTGCCGTCCCCACCATGCTGAAACGTGGATATGACAAAGAACTGGCCTGCGGTACGGTGGCGGCGTCCGGTACCCTGGGGCAGATTATTCCGCCCAGTATTGTCCTTATTTTGATCGGCGATATTGTCGGCGTGCCGGTGGGGGACCTTTTTTTGGGGGCCGTGCTGCCGGGTTGTGTGCTGGTGGCCCTGTATGTCCTTTATATTCTTGTCAGCGCCCGGCTACATCCGGAAAGGGCACCGGACGTTGATGGCGGTGATACAGCTTGCCGATTAAATATGGGCAAGATCCTGAAAGCATTTTTCCCACCGCTTTTTCTCATGGTTGCGGTTTTGGGATCTATTTTTGCGGGCATCGCCTCACCCACCGAGGCGGCGGCAGTGGGCGCAGTGGGCGCCATGGGGCTGACCCTGGCAAAGGGCGCCCTGTCGCTGAAGATGATTGATGAAGTGGCCCGCTCCACCATGCAGCTGACATCCATGGTTTTTATCGTGCTGGTTGGTGCAACCGCCTTTGGCCTGGTGTTTCGCGGAACAGGGGGGGATGGGCTGGTGCGGGACGCCTTGGGCTCCATTTCAGCAGGCCATGGGTCCTGGTTTGTGCTGACCCTGGTTATGCTCTTTATATTTCTTATGGGTTTTTTTCTTGATTTTATCGAAATTACTTTCATTCTCGTACCGGTGCTGGCACCCATCATGATCGATCTGGGCATTGATCCGGTCTGGCTCTGTATCCTTATTGCTGTTAATCTACAGACATCTTTTATGACGCCTCCTTTCGGTTTTTCACTCTTTTACCTGAAGGCAGTCTCGCCGCCCGGGGTTACAACGGCCCATATCTACAGGGGAATTGTGCCCTTTGTGCTTTTACAGCTTGTCGGACTATTGATTGTCGTTTTGTTCCCGGATCTGGTAAGCTTTTTTTTATGAGGGGCAGAGGGGCAGAAAGAAGGATTAGTCTTTAATTTTTTTTTACACGAAGATCACGAAGAACACGAAGGAGTTTTTATTTATTTTTTTCTTCGTGCACTTCGTGAGCTTTGTGGTCATAATATTTGCTTGTATCTATATCGAGGTAAGTGATCATGAAAAGAAGGGATTTTTTGAAAAAAACAGGCGCAGCGGCTCTGTGTGCTGCCGGAGCTTCTGCCGTTGCGGCGCCGAATGTCTGGGCTAAGGGTAAATCATATCGCTGGAATATGGTTACATCCTGGCCTCCCAACCTGCCGGTACTGCAGACTGGGGCTGAACGGTTTGCCCGGCGCGTCAATGAAATGAGCCGGGAACGCCTGCAGATCAAGGTATTTGCCGGAGGAGAGCTGGTTCCTCCCATGGGGGTGTTTGACGCTGTATCGGGCGGCACGGTGGAGATGGGAAGCAGCGCCGCTTATTACTGGGCCGGGAAAGTGCCCGCAGCCCAGTGGTTCACCTCCGTGCCCTTTGGTCTCAATGCCCAGGGGATGAACAGCTGGCTGGGCAGCGGCGGTCTGGCTCTGTGGGAGGAGATTTATGCTCCATTTAATCTTGTGCCTCGTCCGATGGGCAATACCGGTATGCAGATGGGCGGCTGGTTCAGGCGGGAAATGCATTCCCTGGATGATTTCAAGGGGTTGAAAATGCGCATTCCCGGCCTGGGCGGCAAGGTGGTGGCCAAGGCAGGCGGTACGGTTGTCCTGCTTCCCGGGGCAGAGATTTTTACCAGCCTTGAGCGGGGCATGATCGATGCCACCGAATGGGTAGGCCCCATGCATGATCTGCGAATGGGCTTTTATAAGGCCGCCCCCTATTATTATTATCCCGGCTGGCATGAGCCGGGCAGCTGCCTGGAACTTCTCATCAATAAAAAAGCGTACCAGTCCCTGCCAAAGGATTTGCAGATGCTTGTCGACTGCGCGGCAATGGAGAACAATATATGGACCCTCAATGAGTTTGAGGCAGGCAACGGAGCGGCCTTGGCCGAACTTGTGGAAAAACACCAAGTCAAACTGCGCTGTTTTCCTGACGCAGTTCTGCAGAAACTGAAAGTCCTGGCCGAAGAGTCCCTTGAAGAAGAAGCCGCGGCAAACCCGGATTCTGCCAGGGTTCATGCGGCTTTTAAGAAATTTAAAAAGGAAATGGGTAGTTGGGGGATTGTGTCTGAAAAACCCTATTATGAGATGTTGTAAATTCTGAGGGGCAGGAAAGCGAGCCTGCGAGACTCCGGAGGGACAAAGGGACAAAGGGGCAAAGGGGCAAAGTGGCAGAGGGAACTGAAGATTGCTGACCGCTGACTGCTGATAGCTGATAGCTTACCAAAAAGGAGAATACATGGGCCGTGAAGAAAATGTTTTCCTGAAATATAATCTGCTGCGAGACAAGCTCAAAGAAATCATCTTTGACCAGGATGAGGCCATTGACGAGGTGGTTGATGCCCTCATCCAGACGTCATACACGCCCCAGGAACGTCCGCCCATGGCGATTTTTACCTTTCTTGGCCCGCCCGCCGTGGGTAAAACCTATCTTGCCCGTACCCTTTCCAGCCTGCTTGATAATTTTGCTTTCAAGCTCTTTGATATGGAGCAGTTCAGTGATCCCGACACAGCGATGGGGTTTCTCGGCCGGAGAATAACCTCGGAAGGTATGCAGGAGGGGGAGCTGCGGCTTTTTATCGGGCAGAATCCTAAATCAATCATTGTCTTTGACTCCATTGATAAAGCCGATAACCAGCTGCAGATCGCTCTGCTGAACCTGCTCACCGAGGATGAACCGGACAGCGGTCCGGACTGCCGTGACCTCATTGTCATATTTACCTCAAGTCTCGGCAGTTCCATTTTTCAGGAAAAGGAATATGTGGCTCTTTTTAAAGACAACAAGCTGCGGGCCCAGTCCCTTGTCATTGATGCTCTCTCCAGGGAGAAAAAAGCCCTCTATGATGTGGTGGATAACGCCATTGCCCCAGGGCTGCTCCCTGTCATGGCAGAAAATTTTATTGTCCTCTTTAACAGGCTGACACTTGACACCATGGTTCGTGTCGGCTCGCAATCCCTGCGAGGGTATTCAGAATATTTTTCAGAGAAAAGTAATATAGAGCTTGAGTATGAGAATGCCGATGGTCTCGTCACTCTGCTTGCTCTTTCATTTTCCCCCCATATTGATGTTCGTCAGGTTAAACAAAAACTGCCGGATATTGTGCTTGGCCGAATCACCGCTTTTATCCGTGATAATCGACGATTCCCCCGCAAGGTTATCTGCAAGCTGTCCGCTAAGGCGGAGGTCTTTCTTGCAAAAATTCTTGGGAAAAAAGAGTGCCTGATACAGGATCTTTTTAAACGTCATGAAACCATTGAGATTTCATGGAAAGAGGTGTTGCGCGGTGAAAATCTTGTCTGCACAATGGAGCGGGCCGCGCTGAAAAGACTACCTTCTTCATGGGATTTTTTGCGTGAGACCGGGCCTGTTATCGAGTTTCCCAGTCTTGGTTTCAAGGATATTGCAGGCAATAGGAGTATTAAAAAAAATCTCAAACAGATTGTCCGGATTTTGAAAGAGCCGGATCTTGTCCAAAAATTTGCTATTGATATGCCCAAAGGCATGCTGCTCTATGGCCCTCCAGGAGTGGGCAAGACCATGCTTGCCGGGGCAGTGGCAAAAGAGAGCGGGCGGCCCTATGTCTACGCCTCGCGCAGCGATCTTTTTGACTCCGACTATATACGCAAGTCGTACAGATTGGCGCGGCAGTTTGCCCCCAGCATCGTTTTTCTTGATGGTGTTGATGTCAAGGGGTTGCTGGAGGGAGTCTATGCCTCCATGCCGGATGATCAGGTGGTCATGGAGCTTGACAGCTTGCCTGTTGATCCGCGTGAGTCTGTTTTCACCATAGCAACCGCCCAGGTTCGGGAAGATGTCAGTCCCCGCCTCATTGCCCCTGACAGAATTGACACCTTTGTCGAGGTGGGGGAGCTAGACCGCGAGGCCCGGCGTTTTTTCATTGAAAAAATTCTGCAAAAACCCAATGACGGTAAAATTAATGTGGAAAGAGTGGTGCGCTATATTTCCGGTATGAGCGGTTATGATCTGCAGCGTATCGGCAAGGAGGCCGCACTCTATGCCATCAGAAACAGCAGGGACTGCATCACTGAAGATATTCTCATTGAGCAGATCAATATCATCAAGTACGGCTATAAGCTTGAGAAAAAGCATATCCGCAATCTGGAGGAAGACCTGAAAATTACCGCCTTTCATGAGGCCGGTCACGCTGTGCTTTCCTGTCTTCTCCTGCCTGATATTGTCATCGAGCAGGTTACCATTGCCCCTCGTTTAAAAACCATGGGATTTATCTCCTACAGTATAGATGATTTTCCTGGAAATATTTCAAAGGACGAGGTGTTTAACAATATTTGCGTATTGCTTGCCGGCTGGCTGGCGAGTATAAGAAAATTCGGTCCAAAGGGAATAGAGACTGGTGCGTCAAACGATCTTGAAACGGCAACACATCAAGCATACGCTGCTGTGGCCTCTCTCGGCATGGATGAGGAAATTGGTTATGTGCACACGGACACGCTGTCGCAGAATGTCAGTAAAGAGATATATCTGTCGAAGGTGGAGGAGCGGGTCAGTCACTGGATGAAAGAGGCAACCGTTGTTGCGGAAAAACTTGTTGAACAACACTGGAGCAAGGTGGAAAAACTGGCGGCG
>DAOUUW010000066.1 GCA_030667965.1 Deltaproteobacteria bacterium | reverse complement strand
GGAACATCTTTGTCGCAAATTGACATCCCTTGGCGCACGGCTTCCATCAGGGAAATGGCTGATTGTAGAAGTTGGAAATAGCCCATCCTGAAAAGTGTCCAAAAAACAAGGCCTTTTCGGAACCTATTTTACGAGGTCTGTCTTCCCACATCTCAATGACTTTAAAGGAGAAAAAATGACTCTTCAGGAAAAAATAAAAAGTGACTTAAAACAGTCCATGAAAGACAAGACCGAGGCACGGACCTCAGCAATCAGGGTGATGATGGGAGAGTTTCAGCGTCAGCCTAAAAAAGAACTGACAGATACCGAGGTCATTGCCATTATTAGAAAACTCATTAAATCCGAGGCGGAAACCCTTGCTATAAAAGGGGTTGAGTCATCGGATTATATGCAGGTGTTGGAAGGATATATGCCCAGGCAACCCAGTGAAGATGAAATAACAGAGTGGATAAGGGAGAATATTGATTTCAGCCGGTTCAAAAACAAGATGCAGGTCATGAAACCGATTATGAGTCATTTTGCCGGCATGGCGGATGGTAATATGGTGAAAAAGATCCTGGAGAATTTTTAATCTGTACCCGTCACTCCTCAAAATATTGGACGTGGTAAATAAGCACCTCCAGCTGTTCCTTCTGCCAGGCATTTGGATAGAGTCCGGCTTTCATACAGAGACGTGAGAGAAAATCTTCCGGCTGCGGCAGCTGCTCCCACACCTGGGGCAGGAAGGTTGCACTGTGCATGCCTGAGCGGATGATGACTCCGTCCTTTATCGGCTGTAGTTTTTGCAGAAGATCATTACCGTCGGTGTAGGAAAGAGGTTGCGGATTTGTGAGGATGCTTACCTCAATATCGATGTCCGGGAATTCATCTTTTGTAAGGGTGGGAAAGCGCGAGTCGTTAAAAGCGGCATTAACGGCGTTGCGCTTTACGCCGGAGGCAATACTGTCCATTGGTGAAATGGTACCGATACAGCCACGTAGTTGCCCATTTTTTTTCAGGGTGACAAAGGTGCCGCTTTCTTTTTGAAAGATTTTATCATTAAGAGCCTGCTGCAAACTTTCCTTGTTATCATCGTTACCGGCAATACCCAGCTGTTCTTCAATTGTCTGTCGTGCAAGGGCTAGAAGCAGTTTTCCTTGTTTTTTTGAAATAACGTTAGCATCGGCATCCATACTTTTATCTCCTTCATAGGTTCGAGTATCTTACAGGATCATGCGAAAATTTCCCCAATTTATTGACCTGACATTATTTTATCGTTTTTGGGCAAAAAATAAAATTAAAAATAATTTGTGAGAATAGCCATCCGAACATAAAAAAGCCGTGATCAATATTTGACACTCTGTAATCGTTTCTGCAATGATGAAAAAAATAGTAGTCTTTAAAAATGAAAAGGAGAAGGTACTATGAAGAAATGGTCTGGACGTTTTTTCCTTTTTATGCCAACAAGTTTTTTCCTGTCATTATGCCCCCCATGGATGCTTCCGATGTGTATTACGACGCATTTTTGCTCAATGGGCATCGTTCTATTTATTTTGATGAATTGCCCCCCGGAGAAACCGTGCGCCTGCGGGTGATTAATGGTTCCGCTGCCACGTATTTTAATCTGCAGTACGCCGAAGGCCCCCTGAAACTGATAAGCGCAGACGGTGTTGATGTTGAACCGGTAACGGTGAAAAAGATACCCATAGCCGTGGCAGAAACCTATGATTTTCTTTTGATTGTTCCGCATGGTGTCGCCTGTGAGTTTCGCGCCACAGCCCAGGATGGATCCGGTTTTGCTTCCGCTTTTATCGGTAAAGGAAACAAGATTGCTGCTCCGGATATCCCTCCGCCAAATCCTTTTGATATGTCTTCCCTGATGGGAATGGACCATGCTTCTAGGACTTCATCGGGTCACGATGCCCAGGCAATGCATATGGGCCATCACGGAGCCATGCCCCACCAAATGGGCAAGATGGAAACAGATCCATTTTCTTATTCCATGCTTCGTGCAAAAGAGAGCACCCGTCTTCCTGACGAATGCCCCCTGCGTAAGGTCGTGCTGGAGCTTAACGGTAACATGGAGCGATATGTATGGACATTTAATAATATCCCTTTGAGTAAAGCCGATAAAATTCTCATCCGGCGGGGTGAAAAGGAGCGTGTTAAACTGGTCAACAAAACCATGATGGGGCATCCCATGCATCTGCACGGGCATTTTTTTCGACTACTTAATGGCCAGGGAGATTTCGCACCCCTCAAGCATACGGTTGATGTGCCGCCCATGGCTACAACTGAATTTGAATTTGCGGCAAACGAAGACAAGGACTGGTTCTTTCATTGTCACATCCTCTATCACATGGCCGGCGGTATGGCCAGGGTCTTTCATTATGAGGGATCGGTGATTGATTCGGCCCTGGAAGATGCCAAAAAGAAGAGCAGAATTAAAATGCATGACGATGATTTCTTCTTCTGGGGAGATGCCTCTGTCATGTCCCACATGCATGAAGGAGAACTTCTTCTGTCAAATACCTGGAACGGTTTCGGCCTGGAGTGGGACGGTGACTGGCATGGTGAATATGAGATTTCCCCTCATTATAGTAGGTATGTGGGACCATTCCTGTCTTTTTTTGCAGGGGCTGAATTGTCAAAGGAAGATGAAAAAGACGAGATTGGTTTTGTCGGTATGCACTATGTGCTGCCGTTTTCTATAGAAAGTGAGCTGCGCTTTGATACGGATGATGAGTGTCGGCTTCAGTTCGGCAGCGAAATACAGCTGCTGCCCCGCCTTTTCTTTGAATGGATGATCAATACGGACAGTGAATGGCGTTACGGGATGGAGTGGGTTGTTTCCAAGTCGCTTTCACTGGTGGGCAATATAGATTCAGATTATGATGCAGGTATTGGCTTGAGGCTGCGTTTTTGAAATGTTCTCCGAGGAAGATCAACCGAAACGACCTGTGATATAATCCTCTGTGAGCTGATGACGGGGATTGGTGAAGATACGTTCTGTCGGGCCTACTTCAATGATATCACCCAGATGGAAGTAGGCGGTGCGCTGAGAAACGCGGGCTGCCTGCTGCATGGAATGGGTAACAATGACGATGGAATAGTGTTGCCGCAGTTCAGCTATCAGACCTTCTATTTTGGCGGTGGCAATGGGATCAAGGGCCGAACAGGGCTCGTCCATGAGAATCACTTCAGGGCTGACGGCAATGGCCCGGGCAATGCAGAGCCTCTGCTGTTGGCCACCGGAGAGACCTGTGCCAGGCTGGTTCAGTCTGTCTTTTGCTTCTTCCCACAGGCCGGCCTTCTTCAATGATGTTTCCACAATTTCGTCAATTTCGGCTTTGTTCTGTGCAAGCCCGTGAATTTTCGGTCCATAGGCGACATTGTCGTAAATTGACTTGGGAAAGGGGTTTGGTTTCTGAAAAACCATGCCGACTCGGGCGCGAAGCGGAACAACATCAACGTTTTTGGCATATATATCCATGCCGTCGATGCGGATATCACCGGTTACCCTGCAGCTTTCCACCGTATCGTTCATCCGGTTCAGGCATCTGAGGAATGTTGATTTTCCGCAACCAGATGGACCGATCATGGCAATCACTTCATTGCAGGCAACGTCAATGCCGGCATTATTGATTGCCATTTTATCGCCGTAATAGACAAAGACATCCCTGCAGGTCATGCGGGGATTTTCCACAAAGGGATTTCCTACAGTTTCACGTTTTTTATGAAGAACTTTGTCTTTTTCCTGAGACAAATCAGTCACCTCACTGTTTATACCAGTAACGTTGTCGTTGTTGATGTTCAGTGTTGCTTCCATTTTCCTGATTGATACTCAAAATAGTACCACAGGGATCACGGAACGGCATAAAAAAATCTGTTTCCGGATCCCTGTGTTGTTTTATTGAAAAAAGACCAAGATGTTACATGCTGAAAGGTTTCAGCTCTTTGACGTCTTTGGCTACGGATTCTCTTTCTTTCTTCGGCATGGGAATCATGCCTTTGTCAGCCAGATATCCTTCATTGCCCCATGCTTTTTCACTGGTAAATTCACCAAGGTATTCTTCGATGCCGGGAATAACGCCCGTATGGGCTTTCTTGACGTAAAAGAAGAGGGGACGTGAAACAGGATACTGGCCATCTGCTATATTTTCAAAGGTTGGTTCAATGCCTTCCACAACTGTGCCCTGAATTTTATCAGCATTCTGGTCAAGAAAGCTGAAACCGAATATACCGACAGCATCGGCATTGGCATCGAGTTTCTGGACAATCAGGTTGTCATTTTCGCCTGCTTCAACATAGGCGCCGTCTTCACGTACGGTCCGGCAGGTTGCCTTGAACTTGTTCTTGTCGGTTTTTTTCATAGCCTTTATGAAATCAAATTTTGCGCATCCGGCATCCATTACCAGTTCAACAAAGGCGTCCCTGGTTCCTGATGTGGGAGGAGGTCCAAGAACCTCAATTTTGGTAGCAGGAAGCTCAGAATTGACATCGTGCCATGTTTTGTAAGGGTTGGCAACCAGGTTGTCACCGCCTTTTGGGTCAGGTACATCCTTGGCCAGGGCCAGGAAAATATCTTTGCGGGACAAATGCAGGGGGGCTTTTTTTTTGGAATTGGCCAGGACGATTCCGTCATAGCCGATTTTTACCTCAACAATCTCTGTGACACCGTTGGCCTGGCAGGTGTCAAATTCTGATTTTTTAATGGCGCGGGAGGCATTTGTCATGTCCGGATGCTCAACACCAACACCTGCACAGAAAAGTTTGAAACCACCGCCGGTACCGGTTGATTCGATTTTCGGGGTTTTGAAATTGGTTGTTTTGCCAAGCTGCTCGGCAACAACGGTGGCAAAGGGGTAGACGGTGGATGAACCGACGATGCTGATATAATCGCGGCTGGCGGCCTGAGTTGTTGAATTGGTAAGCATGCCTACCATCAATGCTGTTGCGAGTAAAATACTTTTCTTTTTCATTGTTTTCTCCATAATAAAGTTTGAATAACTACCTACCATTTAATTTCAAATCTTTTTCGTAAATAAATCGCCCCTGCATTCATCAAAATGAGGAAGGCGAGAAGTACCATGATCGCTGCTGATGTCTTTTCCGTGAAAGCACGTTCAGGGCTGTCCGCCCAGAGGTAAATTTGTACCGGCAGAACAGTTGCAGGGTCGGAAAAGCCACCTGGAATGTCAACAATAAAAGCCACCATGCCGATCATCAAAAGAGGTGCTGTTTCCCCAAGGGCGCGGGCCATGCCGATGATGGTGCCGGTCAGCATGCCTGGCAGCGCAAGGGGCAGCACATGGTGCATTACCATCTGCATTTTAGAAGCGCCGACACCGAGTGCAGCCTCACGAATTGAAGGCGGAACAGACTGAATAGAGGCGCGGCTTGCAATAATAATAACCGGCAGAGTCATCAGGGTCATTACCAGACCACCAATCATGGATGTTGAGCGCGGCATACCGAAAAAATTGATAAATACGGCAAGTCCCAACAAACCGTAGACAATTGAAGGCACTGCCGCCAGATTGTTGATGTTGACTTCGATAAGATCGACCCATTTGTTTTTAGGGGCAAATTCTTCAAGATATATGGCGGCAGATACGCCGATGGGGAAGGACAGCAGCAGGGTAATGGTAAGGACATAGAATGAACCATTCGTTGCCCCCCAGATGCCGGCAAGTTCTGGTTCCCTGGAGTCGCCGGATGTTAAAAAAGTCGTGTTGAATCTCTTTTCCACCTTGCCATCTTTTTCCATGCTGTCGAGCCAGGCAAGCTGTTTGTCATTGATGCGCCTTTCAGATTCAGGTATTGACCGGTCAATATAGCCTTTATACAGCATGTCCACATCATCATTGGCGGGTACCCAGATTTTCTGCCTTGTACCGATAAGGGTCGTATCTTTTTTAACCATGTCCTGCAGGTCAAATGCCGCTCCTGAACTGGCAAGGTCGTAGAGATCCTTTTTGCTGCGCCTGTCTGTAGCATCAGGAAACATGTTCCTCAGGGAGGATTTGATCAAACCAGGAAAATCAGCAGAGGAAAGATTTTCATTGGTGAATTCGGCGGGATCCAAAAAAACTTCAATCTCAATAAAAGTTTGCCGGAATGCTGTATACCCCTTGGAAAAGATCGATACAAAAAGCAGAGCAAGAAAGCACAGAGAAATGATAACTGCCGTCATGCCGAATAATCGGAATCGGCGTTCGGCCCGATAACGCCGTCGCAGTCCCTTATTGACTTTCTCCATGGAGGATTTTTTGGTTTTTTTATTCATGAAATTTTTCCTTTTCTTTGACTGTTACTCATATTGTTCTCTGTACTTGCGTACGACATACAAGGCGAGAATATTGAGCAGCAGAGTAAAGACAAAAAGAAACAGGCCGAGGGCAAAAGCCACAAGGGTTTTCGGACTGTCAAACTCTTGGTCGCCTACCAGCAGGGTGACAATCTGTACTGTAACGGTGGTTACCGCCTTGAAGGGGTTGGCGGTAAGGTTGGCGGAAAGACCAGCTGCCATAACTACAATCATGGTTTCGCCGATGGCTCTTGATACGGCAAGCAGAATACTGCCGACTATACCTGGCAGAGCGGCTGGTATTATGACAAGTTTTATGGTTTCCGACTTTGTTGCCCCAAGGGCAAGAGAGCCGTCGCGCATTGATTGGGGAACAGCATGGATAACGTCATCGGAAAGGGAGGATACAAAGGGGATAATCATTATTCCCATGACAACACCTGCAGCCAGCGCGCTTTCAGAAGATATGGAAAGATTGAAAAGGGTTCCTGAGTCCCTGAAAAAAGGAGCGACAACAAGAGCTGCGAAAAAACCATAGACAACGGTGGGGATACCTGCCAGTATCTCAAGCAGCGGCTTGACAAAGGAACGTATGCGGCTACTCGCATACTCGGAAAGGTAAATAGCCGACATGAGTCCAATAGGTACGGCAACCATCATGGCAATCATCGAAATCAATGCAGTACCTGCAAAAACAGGGACGGCTCCGAAGGCTCCGCTTGATCCGACCTGATCACTTCGCATGGCAGTCTGTGGACTCCAGTCCAGGCCGAAAAGAAATTCATGGATGGGCACAACTTTGAAAAAACGGATCGCTTCAAAGAGAACTGAAAGAACAATGCCTATGGTGATGAAGATGGCAAAGACTGCGCAGAGAAGCAGCAGAAAGCTGACAATTTTTTCAACCTTGTTGCGTGCCTGCAGCTCAGGGGTGATTTTTTTGTAGGTAAAGATTCCTGCTACCAGCATAAAGGACAGAATGATTATGGCCAGAGACCATCCGGAAAGAGACTGTAAGGTTCTGTAATGCTGGGCGGCCTCGAGCACATAGGGCTCCGGCTCCCTTGATACGATGTTGCCGGAAACAACATTTTGGATGTCATTGATGATCAGGCCCAGCTGGCTTTTCGGCAGGCCGGCGATTTCCGGTGGCAGACCCGCAGTAATCAGAGAGGTAATAAGAGGAGATTCAGCAAGCAGCCAGACCGCCAGAATAATGAAGGCGGGCAGGGCGCAGCCGAGAGCGGTCAGCATGCCGTAATGGCTGGGCAGGGAATGCAGTCCTTTGACCCCGCCGACGTTTTTGGCAATGGTAAAGGCCTTTGTGCGGCCCATAAGGTATGAACTGCCTGAAAGAAGGAGAATGGTCAGAAAAATATATGAAGTCATGATCAATACCCCCCCAATTATCTGAAACGGACAATCTCGCCTTCAACAAGATAAATCACTTCTTCGGCGATATTTGTTGCCCGGTCTGCAATACGTTCGAGATGGCGGGCCAGAAGGAAGGTGTTCATCATGCATTTCGGGTGTTCCGGAAATTTCCCCAGCATTTTTAAAGCGGTTTCATAGGCCTTGTTGCGCAGGGCATCCACTTTGTCGTCGATAAAGAAAATATTTCTGGCCAGGGAGGCGTCACGATGCACCAGAGCGTCCAGGCTCATTTTCAACATGGTGATAACATGCTCCGACATTTCACCGTAATCAAAGCCACTTTTGACTGAACAGTTGCTTTTAATAATACCATCGACTCTTTTAGCGATATTGACAGCCATATCGCCTATACGTTCAATCTCATTATTGATCTTGATAACAGTGATGAGAAATCTGAGGTCGCTTGCAACCGGCTGATGCAGGGCAAGGATCTTGAGACATTCCTCTTCGATTTCCACTTCCATATCGTCAACTTCGTAATCGCAGCGGATAATCTTCTGGATCATCTCCTCATCATGGGTTTCAATCACCGTTACTGCCATGCGGACCCGTTCTTCCACCAGGGTGCCCATGGTCAGCAGCTTCTGGTTCAGTTTCTCAAGTTCCCGATGAAATGTGTGATGAACAGCCATGACGTTTTTTCCCTTTAGATAAGTTGTGACAGCTTGTGGTTATTTTCTTTAAAACTATCACTTTTGGCTAATCTACGAGAGAAAAATTTGAATTGGGTTAGGAGATTATTAAGATTGTGTTAGGTTCTGTAAATCGTCTTGCAGTAAGGAAAATTATGCATAAAGATGGTAGAAAATTACATACGGGTTGATGGGTTATTTATTTTTGTTTCCTTCTCAGCCGCTATTTATCTTATAATGACACTATTCAGGAGTAACACATGGGGAAAGCCAACATACTCATAGTAGAAGATGATGAAGATATTCAGCAGCTGGTCAGCTATAATCTTATCAAGGCCGGCTTTCATGTTGCCTGCGCTGATACTGGAGAAGAAGCCCTGGAAAAACTGAAGGGAGGAGATGTTAATTGTATCCTGTTGGACCTTATGCTTCCCGGCATGAGTGGACTCGACATCTGCATGGCCATTAGAAAAAACGAGAATGTGCAAGCTGTTCCTATATTGATGCTCACCGCCAAGGGAGAAGAGGATGATGTGATTGCCGGGCTTGAATGCGGGGCTGATGATTATGTGACAAAACCATTCAGTCCAAAAGTGCTTATCGCCAGAATTAAGTCTTTGTTAAGGAGAAAGAAGAATTCGGAGGAAGTTGGTGAAGAGAAAAAAACAGGTAAAATCGTCTTTCATGGACTTGAAATTCATCCTGGAAAACATGAGGTCAAATTGAACGGACAGTTCCTTCAGCTGACCATGACCGAATTTGGTATTCTGCATCTTCTGGCCGGCAAGCCCGGCTGGGTTTACAGCAGACAGCAGATTATTGATTCAGTGCGTGGCTATGATTTTCTTGTCACACCCAGGGCAATCGATGTTCAGGTTTTTGGATTGCGAAAAAAAATGGGTGAGGCAGGAGCAAATATCGAAACCGTCCGTGGTGTTGGATACCGCTTTAAAGCGTAAGGGGATTACATGCAGTATAAACATCGAAAACTCATCTGGCAGATTTTTCCCGCTAATCTCGTCATAATCCTGGGCGCCATGCTTGCCGTAACCTGTTATGTCTCTTCTGCTGTGCAGAATTTTTATTACCAGCAGATGACTTCCGTCCTGGAAGCCAGGGCTTATCTGATTAAAGGTCAGGTAAACGAGTTGTTGTCTTCTTCAAATATTGATGCGCTTCGCTCTTTCGTCCGAAGATCCGGGCGAGATGCCCGCACCCGTATTACGGTAATAAATTTAGACGGAGATGTTTTGGCTGATTCCAATGAGGATCCAGACATTATGGAGTCCCATAAAACCAGGCCGGAAATCGTATCCGCCTATGGGGGCATTCCAGGAAGTTCTATTCGATTCAGCAACACTCTGCAGGAAAATATGCTCTATGTGTCTGTGCCTCTCCTGCAAAATGATTATAGCTCTGGGACAATAGCAGAAACAATCGGACAGGTCACAGGCGTATTGCGAGTGGCAATTCCTGTCACGGTAATTAAGCAGACATTGAGGGATATTCAGACAAAAATTGCTTTTGGGGCAATTGCTGTTATTCTCATTGCCGCATTGATAACTTTTCTTGTGTCACGCCGAATAAGCAAACCCCTTGAGGAGATCAAGCAAAGTGCCGAACGTTATTCACGTGGCGATTTCAATCAGGGAATGTCCTTGCAGAAAAGCGAATTCGCTTCACTTGAGGTTGTCGCGCTGGCAGATGCCATGAACAGGATGGCTGCGCAGCTTAATGAACGAATTAGAACCATCATCCAGCAGCGCAATGAGCTGGAGACCGTTTTTTCCAGTATGTCCGAGGCGGTTATTGCCGTTGACTGCGAAGAGAGAATCATCAGATTAAATGACGCTGCAGCCATAATTTTCTGTGTTGATCAGAAAGAAGCACAGGGAAAACTTATTCAGGAGATGATTAGAAACGTAGATCTGCAACGACAGATCAAGGAGATTCTTGTCAGCTTCAATCCATTGCAGGATGAAATAATCTCCCTTGATGGTCAGCAGAAACGATTTCTCCAGACCAATGGAGTTCCTCTCAATGATGGCAGCGGCAAAAATATCGGGGTGCTAATGGTCTTAAATGACGTTACCCGCATGCGCCGTCTTGAAAATGTCCGAAGAGATTTTGTCGCCAATGTTTCCCATGAACTGAAAACACCCATAACCTCCATTAAAGGCTATGTGGAAACCCTGCTCGACGGTGCCATGGAAAATGCTGAAGATGCTACTAATTTTCTTAAAATAGTAGTGAAGCAGACTGACAGGCTCTACGCAATTATTGAAGACCTGCTTGCCCTATCGAAAATTGAAAAAGAGGCGGAAGAGAATGAAGTTGTTCTTGAACTGGGCAGTGTACGACAGGTGCTTGAGTCAGCTGTGCAGACCTGCCGGATAAAGGCGGAGGGAAAGCATATCTCTGTTGCCATACAGTGTCCGGATGACTTGCAGGCGAATATGAATCCAACCCTGCTTGAGCAGGCCCTGGTAAATCTTGTTGTCAATGCCATTAAATACAGCCATGATGACAGTGAGGTTGTTGTCAGGGCTGAAGAGGGTTGTCGGGCTGATGGCAGGCGAGAGGTTATCATCAGTGTGGAAGATAGTGGGATCGGGGTCGCACAGCACCATCTTCCCCGGCTCTTTGAGCGATTTTACCGCAGTGATCAGGCCCGCAGCAGAAAACTTGGCGGTACCGGTCTGGGACTTGCCATTGTCAAACATATTGCCCAGGCCCACGGCGGCAACGTCTCGGTGCAGAGTGAGGAGGGCAAGGGCACGACTTTTTTTATTACTTTGCCTGTAAGTTACATAATTTCGGCATGTTGTGTTGCTGCAATGCAACATGCCGTTTTTACTTTGTATCTGTAATCTGCACCGCAATTTTTTTGTGTTTTCCAAACATCCTTGCCGTTCCTACGGCCCATCTTGTCGTTATTTTGCAACAGTTTTTGCCCAAAAAATCAAGTTCCCCTTTATCCCCGCAACGTTTCTAAACTTTTTCCTACTTTTTTTTAAGTGCGAAAAGTAATTTAACGCTTTTTTCCCCGCATTACATGGGGAAAACCCCTGTGTTTTCAAGACATAACGTTCTTTCACTATGCATCTGGCATAGCAGTTGCTTTAGTGAAATTTGGTTTTGTAAATTCAATTTTCCGCGAAAAAGGCAAACCATTTCGAAAGAGTGGGACGCAAAGCCACCGGCCTGGCTTCCTGTTGAAGGAATACGGCAGCAGAGCTACCGAACGGTCGACATCTTCAGGTGTTTGTCCGTTGTTTAAACTCCTGGAGGTGTTTCTTATGAAGAAAAAAGTTTGGTTGCAGTTGTTAGTTTGTTTCTTGCTTTTCTATGGTTTTAATTCAGCCCTTGCCGTGCAAGAGGCTGATTTCAGCTGGACCCCAAACACGGAAGCAAATCTGGCCGGTTATAAAATACATTACGGCACGGCAAGTTCTCAGTATGATCAGGTTATTGATGTCGGCAATCCTGCCGCAGTGGACGGTATTGTCCTGGCAACAGTAAGCGGACTCAGTGATGAAACATCTTATTATTTTGCCGCTACTGCCTATGACACGGATGGTTTTGAAAGTGATTTCTCCCAGGAGGTAGCCTGGACCTCCCCGGCGCAAACAATAATTCCTCCCTCCCCTCCTCCGCCACTGCCGGTGGCTTATGATCTGTCTCTGCTAATAAATGAAGATGCGGCCACAACATCTCAGCTTGCCGGAGAGAGCCTGGGCGGTCTTCCTCTTTTATTTCAAATAGTTCAAAACGGAAATCTTGGCAATGCAACGATAACAGATAGTTCCGGTTATTTTTCCTATGTGCCAAGTGCTGATGTAAGCGGTGTTGACAATATTACGTATATTGTCTCAGATGCCAATGGTGTATCAAATACCGCAACGGTGACGATTAGCATTGCTGCCGTTGATGATCCGCCGATTGCCGGCAACAGTGCTCTGACAACTCTTGAGAACGAAGTGGTGTCAGGGGTTCTGGCAGCAACGGATATTGATAGTGTGCAGTTGCAGTATGCAATTGACTCCAACGGATCACTCGGTACGGCTGTTATCAACGATTCTGCAAATGGAGCTTTCACATACACACCCAATGAAAATGCTTTTGGTGAAGATAGTTTTCAGTTCAGCGTCACAGATGGTACAAGTTTTTCAACGGCCGGTGTATCAGTGTCCATTGAGTATGTTGAACCTGTTTTTTCCCTTGAAACCGGTAAGGTCATTGTTGATGGAAACTGGACATCCGTGCAGTTTACAAAAAGTTTCACCAGGCCGGTGGTGGTTGCCAAACCGGCAAGTTCTGAAGACGCCTCACCCTGTGTAATCAGGATTTGCAATGTTTCTTCCTCAGGGTTTGATATTCGCGTGCAGCAGTATGAATACGATTTTGTGGAGCATGGCTTTGAAGAAGTCGGTTTTATTGTCATGGAACAGGGGGGGTTTCTGCTTGATAACGGCATGCGGCTTGAAGCGGGTCAATTTGCTGCCGATCTGACCGCTTCCGCCATGCCGGTTATTTTTGCCGAAACGTTCGGTATCGTTCCTGTTGTGGTTGCTTCCATTGTCACAGACAATGAAACAGATGCTGTTGTAGGCAGGATCAGCAATGTCTCTGAAGCAGGCTTTGAGTATGAAATGCAGGAAGAAGAAGCCTCTGACCAGCTTCATAGTATGGAAACGGTTTCTTATATCGCCTGGCAACCTTCGGCAGGTCTGATTGATGACTATGCATTTGAAGTACGGATAAATGCAGATGAGGTATCTGATCAATCACTTGAAGTAGCCTTTTATGAAGGGTTTACCGAATCACCGGTGCTTGTCGCAGACATGCAGAGCCGTTTTGATGCTGATCCAGCCAACGTGCGTTATGACAGCCTTACGCCTCTCGCCGTATCGCTTCATGTTTCAGAAGAACGATCCCTGGATGATGAAATCGGGCATTCATATGAAGGAATTGGCTTCATGGCTTTTTCTACAATTGATCTGGCTGCTGATGCCGATTTCGACGGGTTGCTGACCGGTGAAGAGCGGGATCTCTACGGCACGAGTCCAGCCCTTATCGATACGGATGGTGATGGACTGGATGACGGCGTTGAGCTTGAGTACTGGAGCGTATTGTGGAATGTCGATAGCGATGCTGACGGAATAATCAACCTGCTTGATGAGGATAGTGACAATGACGGCTATCTTGACGGTGAAGAGGTTGATCTGGGTTTTGATCCCTCTGACCCCAATTCAAATCTTGATATGGTTACCGATACAGCGGGACCGCTCTGGGAAACCGCTACGGTTCCAGTTTTCAGCCAATGGCAGCGTATTTCATTTGCAATCACGTACGATAATCCTGTTGTGATAGCAAAACTGGTAAGTAACAGTGACAGGGCTCCCTGTGTCATACGGGTGCGGAATGTTGATGCCGGTGGATTTGATATTCGTCTGCAGGAATGGGATTATCTCGATGATAACCATAAGGATGAATTAGCGTCCTATGTTGTCATGGAAGCGGGCAGCTACATCCTTGATAATGGAGCAAGAATTGAGGCTGGTTTGTTCTCATCCAACTCGGTTGACACATTTGATTCTGTTTATTTTGCCGAACAATTCACAGTTGCACCTGTGGTTAGTTCCTCTGTAACGAGTGTAAATGAGGAAGATGCAGTAGCTGCAAGGGTATGGGATATCGACACGGCATCATTTCAATTTAGGATGCATGAGCAGGAGAGCAATGTACCTGTCCATGCCGAGGAAACAGTTTCCTTTATTGCCTGGGAGCCTTCATCAGGGGTATTGAATGGAAAGATTTATGATGTACGAACGGTGTCAGATGGAGTTATTAATAAATTCCTGAACGTTTCTTTTACACAGACTTTTACCAGTACACCTGCCGTCCTGGTCGACATTCAAACATTTGTTGAAGTTGATACGGCGACGGTGAGAACGAGCTATGTGTCAGAATCAGGTTTTCAGGTGAAAGTTGAAGAAGAAAAATCTTATGACAATGAATTCTTTCATTTGCCTGAACAGGTGGGGTATATGGCGTTTTCCCCTGAGTAGGGCGACAGTATAAGCATAAAAAAGAGGAAAGCCCAATGAATTTATTGGGCTTTCCTCTTTTAAGGCAAAGAAATTTTGTAACCATTCAGCGTAGGCTGAAAATTACCCTTTACTCCAGACTTTAACTGTTCAGATGTGCTTTAGATGTGCACCCTCAAGGGGCATAAACTCCAGCAGGCTGGCGCAGCATACTGGTGCTATGTAAGACAGCCTG
>DAOUUW010000186.1 GCA_030667965.1 Deltaproteobacteria bacterium | reverse complement strand
ATGAGGGTGGGAGCGGATTTATCCGCGAATTTTCTGGGTTGGCAAGCAAGCAGTTCCATCTCCTTGCCGGCCCTTTTCGCGGCTAAAGCCGCTCCTACAGCACTGCACTGATGAATGGCTGAATTTCGATGGTAATCACAAATTTAAAAGGAATGAAAAAATTTTTCTCACAGAGCACGCAGAGACACAGAGGTTTTTTCTCTGTGTCTCTGCGTGCTCTGTGAGAGATTAATCAAATCAGTGGGAGATAACAGCCTCTTCCATGATTACATTATAAAAGTAGCCTGCGCCGAAATCCTTGTCCTTGGCAACCACTCCCTCAACAACGATGATGGAATCAGCCTCAGGGGTTTCCGTAGAGGTGACAACAAGATCGTGGCTGTTGTTCATGGCATTACCGGTGCCGTCCTGCAAGTGAATCCAGGTGCGTCCCATGATGTTGGGTGATACTTTGATAACCTTGCCTCTGATTTTAACCTTCTGTCCGGCAAGATCAGCCACTGAACCATAAATTTCTTCCACGGTATGACCGCCTTCAATCTTTTCAACGGAGACCTCCTGCACAGGGGTAACGGCCTTGATGCTGCCGCCGCTTTGCATTTGTGCGCCCTCCATCATAGGAGCGGTCATTGCAGCGCCCTCACTATTCATGGCATCGGCAAAACTGGAGGCGGTGTCGGTCATCATGCCTGCTGCATGGGGTTCGGCCATTGCTCCCTTGATGCCGGAAGAAAAGATGATTTTCGGAAAGGTACGGTCCAGGGTCTTGCTGTAAAAGTCCTGCATGACAGGTCCGTTAAGCAGGGCGATTTCCTCTCCTGCGGTGACCTTGGCCTGACCTATGGCTGCCCAGACCTTTTCCGTACCGGTGTCAAGCTGGATGTAGGTGTAGCCGCCGCTGTCAAAGGTTTCTGCAACCGTACCCTTCAGTTCGGCCAGTTTGGGCTCTACGGGAGCCTGCATGGCAGACTCATGGACCTCGGGTGTAATGGCCCCAGTGCTTACGGTTTTTTGGGTTTCCACGGCCGGTTCGGCTGTTTTTTCTTCACTTTGATTGGAGCATCCGGTGAAAGCCAGAGCCAGTATCAGACCACTTGTCATATAGAGTTTTTTTGCATGCTTCATTGTTTATCCTTTGTGAATTGATAGAGATGTTCCGGGTTCCACGTCCGGAATGGGCTTTTGGCAATTTCTACTTATCTGTATGTGTGATAAAAACTGTAAAGGTTCCTGTCTGAAGGGTTTTTAATCATGCCGGTCGTAGGAAAAGACAAAGCCGTCTTTTTTGCGGTCAACCTGTACCGTCCCGCCTCGACTCAGCTTGCCGAAGAGGATTTCTTCGGTAAGGGCGTCGCCTATTTCGGTCATGATGAGCCGCCTCAGGGGTCTGGCCCCGTAGTCAGGATCATGTCCTTCGCTTGCCAGCCAGGAGCGGGCCTTGTCGGTCAGGGTTATCGTCACCTTTTTCTCCTGAACCCGTTCCTGCAGTTCGCGGATGAGCTTGTCCACAATGAGCGCCATTACAGATATGTCAAGAGAGTTGAAGGTGATGGTTGCGTCCAGTCGGTTCCTGAATTCCGGTGAAAAAAGGTTCTTGATAGCCTTCTGGTCTCGCCCTTTTTTGCTGGTGGTAAACCCGATGGGCTGGTTGCTCATCTCCCTGGCGCCGGCGTTTGTGGTCATAATCAGCACGACGTTGCGGAAATCGGCCTTGCGTCCGGCATTATCGGTCAGGGTGGAGTGATCCATAACCTGCAGCAGGATACCGAAAATATCCGGATGGGCCTTTTCAATCTCATCAAGGAGCAGTACGCAGTAGGGATGTTTTTTTATGGCATCGGTCAGCAGTCCGCCCTGGTCAAAACCGACATAGCCGGGGGGCGCGCCGATGAGTCGTGCCACCGCGTGTTTTTCCATGTATTCGCTCATGTCAAAGCGTTCAAAATGGATGGACATGGCAGCGGCAAGTTGTTTTGCCACCTCTGTTTTCCCCACCCCGGTGGGACCGGCAAAGAGAAAGGAGCCCGTGGGGCGCTGGGGATCTTTCAGACCGGCCCGGCTGCGTTTGACAGCAGTAACCAGCGCATTAAGTGCCTGGTCCTGGCCGAAAATCTGCGATTTCATGCTGGTGGTCAGGTTTTTCAGCTGGGTAATATCAGAGCCGGAAATATTCTTGGCAGGCACTCTGGCCATACGGGCAATAACCGTTTCAATATCGCGCACTGTGACGCTTTTGCGTTTTTTTGCCGGTTTGGCAATCCGTAATGCGGCCCCAACTTCGTCTAACACATCAATGGCTTTGTCCGGCAGGAAGCGGTCGGAGAGATAACGGTCGGCCATCTCGGCCGCCGCCCTGATGGATGGACTGGAAAATTTAACGCCGTGATGCTCTTCATAGCGGGATTTCAGTCCTTTTAAAATGGCACAGGTCTCTTCCACCGAGGGTTCTTCAATATCGATTTTCTGAAAACGCCGTGACAGGGCCCGGTCTTTTTCAATATGATTTTTATATTCCTCGTAGGTGGTGGATCCGATACAGCGCAGGCTACCCGCCTGCAGGGCCGGTTTCAGCAGGTTGGACGCATCCATACTGCCGCCGCTGGTGGCTCCGGCCCCGACAATGGTGTGGATTTCATCAATAAGGAGAATGATGTTCGGCTGTTTTTCAACTTCATTGATGATTGATTTAAGCCGTTCTTCAAAATCGCCCCGGTATTTGGTGCCGGAAAGCAACGCCCCCATGTCCAGCAGGTGGATGGCCGCATCCTGCAGCAGATCGGGAACGTCTCCCTCGTGGACGCGCAGGGCCAGACCTTCGGCAATGGCGGTTTTGCCCACACCGGGTTCACCCACCAGCAGGGGGTTGTTCTTTTTGCGCCGACAGAGGATCTGCATGACCCGTGTCAGTTCACGGCTGCGGCCGATGAGCGGGTCAATGAGCCCCTCTGCTGCCCGCTGGGATAAATTGATGGTGAATTTTTCCAGGGCTGTGCCGGTTTTCTGCGCACCCTCTTTTTTTTCTTGCTCCCTCGGCAGAGCAGTGGGAGTAGCGGGCATTTTATGGGAAATGTACTCGACAATCTCCAGCCGGGTCAGTCCCTCTTTTTCAAGAAAATAAACAGCAAAGGATTCAGGTTCGGAAAAGATGGAGGTAATCACATCACCGGAATCAACTTCTGATTTGCCGCAACTCTGCACATGGGCAATGGCGCGCTGCAGGACACGGTTGAACCCCAGTGTCTGCATCGGGTCGGCCGTTGTATTCTTGTCAAGCACGGAAAGGTTCCGGCCGAAAAAAGATTCAAGGTCTTTTTTCAGGTGATCTGTGTCGCCGCCGCAGCCGTTGACAATCTGTTTAGTCATATCGTCGTGCAGCAGCCCATAGAGGATATGCTCCACCGTCACATGCTCGTGCCGGCGTTTTTTTGCCTCTCGGATGGCCATCACCAGCGCCATTTCAACATTTTGATTTATCATGGCAATAGAGTATTAAGTTTGTAAAGATTTTTAGTTTGATGTGTTATATGAAGAAGCATATTGATAAGGTAATAATTATCAATTATCAATTATCAATTATTCGTTCATGTTTTTTCCATGGAACATTTCAGCGGGAATTCATTTTTGCGGGCCACGTCGTGGACAATATGAATCTTGGTGTCTGCAATTTCCCTGGTGTAAATCCCGGCAACGCCAATGCCTTGCTGGTGTACATCCAACATGATCTTGGTCGCCTCTCCGCTGCTTTTGCGGAAAATCGTTTCCAGGACCATGATAACAAAATCCATGGTTGTATAGTCGTCATTGTGCAGCAGCACCTTGTACATCGGCGGCTCGTGTACTTCTTTTTTTACTTCGGTGAGCACACCGCCTTCCGACCTTTTATCCGGCACACTCATTAGTTGCTCCTTTGGTCTCTTTTTTTATTTTTTAGTGTAATCACTTCGAATGACAGATGCAAGGGAAAGGGGCAGAGGGGCAGAGGGGCAGAAATATCAAACTTTTTCCTTCCTATCCCTCTGCCCCTCTCTGTACAACAAACAACGAAAAGAGGAAATTCTCAAGAATGATCTTCGGAGGCAATCCGCTTCCCTTCATCTGGTACTCGGCATCCAGGAGCCGGCTGAGGGCCTTCTGCAGGGTGGGCAGGGCAAAATTTTCCGCCTGCTGGAAATTTTTATAGAGAACAAAGGGATGGCCGCTGAGAAAAGGCGAGTTGCCGTGGCTGGTTTTCTTCAGCTCAGCAAGATACCCTTTTTGAAAAACACCGAACGAAAGGCCGGAGTGGTAGGCAGGAGATGTTCTTTCCTGCAGAGATCTGAAGAAAAGGAGTTTGCGCAGCAGATTTCGCAGGGAGGCTACCAGGGCGAGGCTGTGCAGGCCGCTGTCCTGTAGCCGTTGGACGAGTTCCAGGGAGCGGGCAAGGTCGGCCCCGGCCACCGCATCGTTTAATTCATAGATTGCATCCTCTCGTGTGCGGCCGATAATGGCGTCAACGTCCTGCGTGGTGACGATCTGTTCGTCTCCAACATAAAGGGCCAGTTTTTCCGACTCCCGCACGGCGGCAACCGGATGAAAGCCCACCCGGGCGATAAGGCTGTCAATGACACGGGGGCCCGGTTTTTTCCCCATGTCGGTCAGGGTTTTGACGATGAGATCCCTGATGACACCGTCCTGGCCTTTTTTGGCCGCAGCCGTTGCGCCGCTGTCCACCGACAGATCAATAATTGATCCTTTTTCGTCGAGTTTTTTAAAGAGTTTTTTGCGTTTGTCCACCGCTTCGGCAATCAGCACCAGCACGTTGCCTGGCGGGATATCTTTGTCCAGCACCTGCAACACAAGCTCTGCTCCGGCGGTCTCTTTTTCCCGGGTCGCTCCAGGGGGCACAGCCACGTCTTTGCACCAGGCAATATCGGAAGGCCTGTTAAAGCCGAAGAGTTTTTTCCATTGCGAGGCAGACAGGTCAAGCAGATTCTCATCTGCGTCAAGCCCTCCGGCGTTGATCATTTTCTGCAGGTAGAGGCCCGCTTTTTCCGTATTTCCATCGCCGGCCTCTTTTTTTGCTTTGTCCCAGAATGTTTTGGCAACAGCCTTTGAAAAGAAAATTCGGGAGTCCATTACCCGGATGACCTGGCGTCCGGCAAAGAGACTGTATGTCTGCAGATGCCCCATGGTGCGGGCCACATCCTCCTGGTCGCCGTCAATTTTTTTCAGGTTCATGCGGCGCTCTTTTTCATCAGGCAGCAGCTGACATATCAAATTATTTGCCACCTCGCGGCAGAGATAACGCTCACCAAAGATGAGATAAACGGGGCTGACATGGCCCTTTTTTATTTCCGAGAGCAGTTTGTCTTTGTCTTGTCGCTGATAGATGGTCATGGGTGTGATGAATAAAATGTATAATGTAAAGTGTAAAGGGTAAAATGATGAATGACACCCGAATGATAATGTCTCTCACAGAGGCACAGAGGCACAAAGGCACAAAGTTTTAAAAGATTTACTGTGTTGTTTTTTACTTTGTGCCTTTGTGCCTTTGTGCCTCTGCGAACTCTGCGAACTCTGTGCCTTGTATGGTGAAAGTTAAACAAAAGTTAATAAATAAATTTAATCTTCTTTTCGGTAGAAACTTTAATTAAAAAGCATAGGAATTTCCATTTTTTGTTTTTTTTTAGACAGGATTAACTGGATTTTTTTATCATGTCTATCTTGTTGATCCTGTCTAAAGCCCGCCCGT
>DAOUUW010000047.1 GCA_030667965.1 Deltaproteobacteria bacterium | reverse complement strand
GTCATAACCCCTACATCCCATTTTACGTATGATTATCTGGTCGGCGCGGACGGCAGCAATTCGCTGGTACGACGTTTTCTTAATATACCCAGTGAACTTGTCGGCGCAGGAATCCACTATCATGTCCCCGGCAATTTCAAGGAAATGATATGGCATCTTGACCCGAATCTGTTCAACACCGGATACGCCTGGGTCTTCCCACACAAAACAACTGCCTCGGTGGGTGCGTATGCCAACAGGAACGATCTCTCCCCTAAACGACTGAAAGATAAACTGCATTACTGGGCCCGGAAAAATGGTATAGACGTAAGCGGCCTGAAACCAAAGGCGGCCACCATCAATTTTGATTACCGGGGCTGGCGCTTCGACAACACATTTCTGGTTGGAGATGCTGCCGGGCTCGCCTCCGGACTGACCGGCGAGGGCATTTATCCGGCGGTCTGTTCCGGTGAAACTGTCGCTGAAACAATCATTAATCCGGCATATGACGTCCGCAAGCTTGACCGACTCATACAAAAGCAAAAGCGCCATACCCGTCTTCTTGCCCTGTGCGGCAGGAACAAAATCCTTGCCAAAGTTGTCTTGGAATCATTAATATCCGCCCTAAGGATCAAAATTATCAACTTCAGCGCCCTGGAAATGGGGGAATGAATTATAAGCTGTCTGCTTTCAGCACTCAGCTTGGAAAAGGGAAAAAACATCGAATTATGTCACAAAATAAAACCAAAATCATCCTGCTTAATATTGTCTTTCTTGCCTTCTGCGGGGGGTTGTTTCTCTTCCTGTGGAATGCCCCTGAAGAAAAAACCGCCTTTATCCCCCACGATGACAACCATGAGCGCTTTTTTGCCATGGGCAAAAAGGAAGCGGAGAAATTCTGCGAAAGCTGTCATAATCCTGAAGGCGAGGTTCCTCTGCCGAAAGATCATCCACCCGAATACCGCTGTCTTTTCTGTCATAAAAGAGCGAAATAACGACAATTGATAATTGTGAATTGATGATTGATAATTCTGCGGGCAATATGAATTCCTTCCACACTCTTACGTTAACGTGCCTTGAAGACACTCTGGCCTTTGGCAGGCATCTTGGCCGGACGGCGCAGGCGGGAGATATTTTCACCCTTTCAGGGGATCTTGGGGCCGGCAAAACAACGCTTACCCAGTCCATTGGCCAGGGACTGGAGGTGCCTGCCGACTTCTACATAACAAGCCCCACCTTCAGCCTGCTGCACGAGTATCCCGGACGTATTCCCCTCTATCACATGGATCTCTACCGCCTTGGCTCAATGGAGGAAGTCGAAGAACTTGGTTTTGAGGATTATCTTTACGGCGAGGGCCTGACCGTTGTTGAATGGCCCGACAGGCTGGAAGACCTTATGCCCGTTTCTCGCCTGGACATCCACTTAACCCTTGTCAACTTAGATGAGAGGTCTGCCCGACTTTCCGCCCATGGCGACATGAAAACGCGATTTTTATCATTTTTACCTTCAATTTCAGACAATTAATAAAAGAAATTTATTCCCCTCCCCTGTATCTTCGTGACCTTCATTCCCTTCGTGTTAACACACAGATCCACATACTTTAACGATCTCCTCTTCCCAACAAATAAAAATTTGACTTTTACCCCGCGAAAATTGGATAATACCTACTGTGATATACGTTTGAGCAATTTATATGAAAATCTCTCACAAAACTCGCAGCGACACCGAAAAAAAACAAAATAAGCTCTGTGTTCTCTGCGCCTCTGTGAGATACATTTTCATACTTTATGACGGCTCTAAACAACCATGGATATTTATTAAAAGCAGATTGTCTTTTCGAGACCAATGAAAATCGAAAAAAAAATCACCATCCTCATTGTTGACGACATTCCCGTCAATCTCAAAATCCTTCAGGTGTCCCTGATGAAAGAGGGCTACGATGTTCTGTCTGCTGAAAACGGTCCCATTGCGCGCCGGCATATATCTGAAACCCGCCCCGACCTCATTCTCATGGATATTATCATGCCCGAGGAAAACGGCTTTGAGGTGGTGGAAAAACTGAAGCATGACCCGAAAACAAGTGCTATTCCGATCATTTTCCTCACCGGCAACGATGATGTGGAATCAAAGGTAAAAGGCTTTAAGCTCGGTGCGGTTGACTACATCGTCAAACCCTTCAACACAACGGAGGTACTGGCCAGGGTGCGGCTGCACTTGAAACTCAGCCTAGCCACAAAGGCGCTGGTCAAACAGCAGGCTGAGAAAATGAAACAGATCCATGATGCCCAGGCCGCCATGCTTGTTAATCCCGAGGATCTGCCCCATGCCAATTTTGGCATTTATTACAATTCACTTCATGAAGCAGGGGGAGATTTTTATGATGTACTGCAGGTAGCAGAAAACATCTCCCTCTATATTGTTGCCGATGTATCAGGCCATGACATCGGCACGAGCTTTATCACAGCTTCGGTCAAGGCGCTTCTTAGACAGAATTCATCGCTTATATACAGCCCCACAGACTGCATGCAGATGATGAACAGCGTCCTGAAAGACATTCTTCCGGCCTCAAAATACCTGACAGCCGTCTACGCGAGGCTCAATCGCCGCACACACCTGTTGTCCATGGTCAACGCCGGTCATCCCCCTGTACTGTATCATCCTCTGGAGGGAAATCCCGAATTTATCGAGGCAAGCGGCACCCCCATTGGCATTTTAGATGATGCATGTTTTGAAACCTGTGAAATAAAGGTCAAAAAAGGAGACCGTTTTTTCATCTTCTCTGACGGGCTTTTGGAACGTTCCGATTCTCGCCGGGTATGGACCGCTTTAATTGATGAACTGCTTCCCCTGGCGGAAAAAACCCGCCAAACGCCCATACGGCAGGCGGCTGCTATGCTCAACGAACTGGCAGGTGAGGGCAAAGGAAAACCTGATGACGATATCGTTATAATGTCCATTGAGGTGTGAAGATGGCGGACTTCACACAAACGAAAGGAACTGACAGCATCACCTGCGTCTTTTCCTCGGATTTGGACAATATTGACAGGGCTGTAGAATCTCTAATGGACTTTATTGATACAAGAGAAATGAACCTCAATCGTTTTGAGACAAATTTTGTCCTCAGAGAGGCCCTTAACAATGCCGTCATCCATGGCAATAATAAAAAGAGCCAATTGCAGGTAATATGCACCCTGGCTGTAGGAAAAAACGATATCAAGGTAACAGTAAGGGACGAGGGACAAGGTTTTGACTGGCGCAGCAGGCTTGAACACAGACACGCCATCTCCAGTGAAACCTCCGGAAGAGGGCTTAAAACCATATCTGATTACGATTTTGACATTCGCTATAACGAAATGGGAAATACGCTTTATTTAACAAAAAAAATTTTGTAACATTTTATAAGCTATAAGAATCAACTGCTCCGTTGAAAGACATCTGGTGAGTCGGGCTATTTCAGCAGTTAGACGAACAATAAAAAGGAAAACACCATGAGCTTTATAGAAAGAAAAGATGGTCTGGTAACCATAAAACCCGGAATCGATATTATTTCCTCGCAATGTGAATCATTGAAACAGGAATTCCTCGAGATTATTAACAGCGGAGAAAAAAAAATCGTTATAGATCTTTCTGAAACCGAGATGATTGACTCATCAGGGATAGGTCTCCTTATCTCCATACGTAACAGTCTGTCAAACAACGGCGGCGGGGAAATTGAGCTTATTAATATGTCCGATGATCTCTGTCATCTCTTCAAGGTAATGCGGCTGGATAATCATTTTACAATCAGCTGATTTTTCATCTATAATGAAAAGAGCAGCTCAACGGTTTAAGACTGAAGTGTATATCACCCATCACGCGGTAATAAGAATGTACACAAAAAAGGTGTGGAGAATATAATATGCCCCTTATCGATGACGACGAAACCCTACAGGCTTTTATAGAAGAATCAAAAGAACATCTCAACGGAATTGAAGCAGACCTGCTGGCCATAGAAGAGGCGGGGGCCAATATTAATGTTGACCTGGTCAATAAGGTTTTTCGCGCTGTTCACTCCATCAAGGGCGGAGCAGGCTTTCTAGGACTCGACAAAGTCAAGGAACTGTCCCATGCCGCTGAAAACCTGATGAACCTCATCCGCAATGAGGAATTAATTCCGACTCCGGCGATTGTCAGCACCATGCTTGATGCGACAGATCTTCTCGGGTCCATGATTGCTTCTGCTTCTACCAGCAATGATACTGATATTTCCGCAAACATTGAGGCCTTGCAGAAAGCTGTCTCCTCCAATCTTGACGAAGAAGAGAAAGCATCCCTGGAGCATACTGTTTCTGTGGGTGATGTGAATCATGCCGATCTCTTTGAAGTAAGTAAATTTGACCTTAACAATATCCTCAAAGGCGGCAACAACCTCTTTATCCTGGAATACGACCTCATTACCGACATAGAGCAACAGGGGAAAACTCCCCTTGAGGTTATCCGGGAATTACAGCAGACCGGTGAACTGGTTGACAGCAAAGTTGATATCTCCAGAGTCGGAGATCTATCCACCGATCTGGTGGAAATACGTATTCCTTTTTACGCTCTTTTTGCCACAATCATGGAAATTAACTTACTGACCGGTTTTTTGGGGCTTGATGAATCAAAAATTCATTCTGTGGAGCCGGGAAGCCTTACCATTGCTGCCGATGCAGGTGCAGGTGCAGAAATGCCGGAAGAGGAAATAATTAAGTTCGAACAGGCAACTGAACCCGTACAATTGGAACCGATTCTCGAAGGCTCTGAGCCCGTTGCTGTTCCTGAATCCCAGCCCGCTCCGTCCATAATAACCGCAACAAAACCACAACAAGAATCAAGCCCATCAGGGGCAGCATCAGCGTCAAAGGCAACACCTAAAATCAAGACGGAAACAAACCTGCGGGTCAATGTCAAAATCTTGGACAACCTGATGACCCTGGCCGGTGAACTTGTTTTAACCAGGAATCAACTGGTACAGGCAGTATCATCGCGTAACCAGCTGGGTGTCGATACCGTATCTCAGCGCCTGAACCTTGTCACCTCCGAACTGCAGGAGGCAATCATGTGCACCAGAATGCAGCCAATCGGCAACACCTTTAACAAATTTAAACGGGTTGTCCGTGATATGTCCAAAAACCTGGGCAAGCAAATTAACCTTATTATTGAAGGTGAAGAGGTTGAGCTCGACAAAACCATCATCGAGGCCATTGGCGACCCGCTGACCCATCTTGTCAGAAACTCGGTGGATCATGGTATTGAGACACCTGATGTACGCACATATAACAAAAAACAGAAAGAGGGCACCCTGCGCCTCAGCGCCTTCCATGCAGGAGGTCAGGTCATCATCGAGATAGAAGATGACGGGGCGGGGATCGACACGGAACGGCTGAAAGCCAAGGTGCTGGAAATGGGTCTTCAGGACAGGGCACAACTGGAAGCCATGTCCAACAAGGAGCTTGCCAAGCTGATTTTTACACCCGGATTATCAACGGCCAAGGAGGTCACCGATGTATCCGGCCGTGGTGTCGGCATGGATGTTGTCAACACCAATCTGTCAAAACTCGGCGGAGTCATTGACATTAACACAACTCTGGGCCAAGGCACCACCATTACCATTAAATTACCGTTGACTCTGGCGATTATCCCAAGCCTCATCGTTACCTGCCAGCAGGAACGTTTTGCCATTCCCCAGATCAATCTGGTGGAACTTGTCCGGGTATCGGCAGGACAGGTTAAGGAACGCATTGAAAAAATCGGAGATGCCCTTGTCATGCGCCTACGGGGAGAACTGCTTCCCATTGTTCATTTACGTGATGCCCTGGAGATCAGGGAATGGACATATCATAACCCGCTAACAGAGGAAAACAACACAGACCGCCGTAAAAACATCTGCGATCCCCGTGGAACAGTCATTGAAGATCCTGCCAATTCTGCAGCAGAGAAATCCGGAGAGAAGCACATCACCGAAAAACGCGAGGCTGAAGACCGGCGCAGAAATCCCTTGAGCGCCTATAATATTATTGTTCTCTCTTCCGGTGATCTGCATTACGGACTCATTGTCGACCAGCTTCTTGATTCCGAGGAAATTGTTGTTAAACCTCTCGGTTCCCACCTGCGCAACTGTAAATGTTATGCAGGCGCGACAATCCAGGGAGACGGCAGGGTTGCCCTGATCCTCGACGTTGTCGGCATCAGCAACCAGATGAACTTGAACGTGGTTGCTGAAAAAGCCAATGCACAAATGCAGCAGGACCAAAGGGACAGAGAAGGTCTGGAAGACTCACAGTCCCTGCTTATCGTCATGAACGCACCGGAAGAACAGATGGCCATTCCTCTTGGCCTGGTATCACGCATCGAGCGCATCAAAACAAGTAACATCATTATTACTGCCGGCCGCAGAAATATCCAGTACCGGCAGGGAACCCTACCGCTCTTCGGTGTTGAAGAAGTATCAAATGTCGGACTGCGTGATGAAACCCGAGAATCCTGTTACGTCATCATCTTTCCCATGGGCGGCCGTGAGGTCGGCATCATGATGAGCGAAATCGTCGACATTATTGATGCCAATAAGACCATTGACGACGTCACCCACCGCCAGCTCGGCATTCTCGGCTCCATGATAATTTTTGACAAAATCACTCTGCTTGTTGACCTGTATGGAGTGGTCTCGACCATTATGCCTGAATGGTCTATGATTGCGAGCCAACCTGATGAAGACACGGAAAGGGGAGTAAATGTCCTGATCGTGGAAGACTCTAAGTTCTTCATGAACCAGATTGAACTTTTTGTCAACGAAGCGGGATATAATGCACTGACTGCAGAGGACGGTGTCGAGGCCCTGAAGGTCATGGAAGAAGAGCCGGTCCATCTTGTATTGACCGATATTGAAATGCCCAATATGGACGGTCTTGAACTCACCCGCCGGATAAGAGCGGACAGCCGTTGGGGAAAGAACCTGCCCATTCTTGCCGTCACTTCCGTTGCCGGTGACACTGCCGAGGAGCGCGGCAGGGAGGCAGGTGTGGATAAATACATGATCAAACTCGACCGGGAGCAGATCGTTGCCCAGCTTGACCAATACCTGAAGGGCGCATAGACAACTGCCCGGGTGTAATCGCTGAATAGTTACAATTTCACTTAAAAGGAAAAATAATGCAAGAATCAACCCAAAAATCAGCAGGAACCCAGGAACTGGCAATTTTTCAAGTAGGAGAAATGCCCTGCGGGCTTGACACAGCCATGGTGCGGGAGATTATCAAATACACCCAGTTAACCCAGGTTCACCTGGCCCCTGAGTATGTCAAGGGAGTGATCAACCTGCGTGGAGAAATTGCAACGGTTATCGATCTGCGCAAGAAATTCGCCATGGAGCCGGTGGAAGATACTCAGAAGATGGAAATCGTTGTGGTCCGTCAAGGATCGGAAAACATCGGTCTTCTCGTTGATAGAGTGCGCGATGTCGTATGGGCCGACAAAAAGGAAATAACTCCTCCCCCCTCAAACATCAAAGGAATCACCGGCGTGTTTTTTGAAGGAATTTTCAAAATGGAAAAGGAGCTCGTTTCCATTCTGAACAGCGAAGAACTTCTTAAAACAGACGAATAATGTACAATATTTCGACAAACCTTGATCTCTATTTTGACAACACCTCATCCATTGCCGCCTGGAGATCATCGGCGGTAAAGGGCTTTGTGACAATCATATTCACTCCGGCCTCATAGGCCTCTTTATGGTCAGGGCTGTCTCCCTGGGTGGTTACCATGACAATGGGCAGTTCTTCTTTTGAATAAATGGCGCGCAACTGAAGGGTCAAACCGACCCCGGTGATATCAGGCATATTCAGATCGGTAAATATGATATCCGGTTTTGTTTCAATTGCCTTTTCAATAGCCGATGCCGGAAATTCAAAAAGATGTGCCTCCAGACCAAGCTGAAACAGTGTGTTTTTATAAATAGAAAGAATCATGCGAGAGTCATCAACAGCATACACAAGACGCTCTTTCCCCTCTGCCTCTTTTTTCTTCTCCAACAACCTATCGGCAAGATCAACAAATCCCTTTTGCCTGAAAAGATCCTCATAGCGTTTTTTTAGATCGGGATGCGCTTTTGTATTAAGAAAATCGGCTGCAATATCGGCAACTCCTTCCAGTTCAATAATACTGAAAACAATTTTATGGGATTCAGAGTTGAAGAAGGCCTCAACCACCTGCCTAGCCTCCCCGCTTCCCCGGCGAACCAGATTCTGCACACCGGCGATGAGCACATCATCACAATTCCATTCAATGGCCTTAGCTGCCGCGATCCGCACATGGTCAACCGGGTCGGTCAATCCTTCCGCTAGTACATAAGCTCCTTTGGCCAGAGGCATCATGCCAAGAGATTCATAGGCGGCAAAACGTACATTTGCATCAATAGGTTCGTTATGGAGCAGCTTTCTGACGCCTCTCACCGCACTGATATCACCTATATACCCGAGAACATTCAGCGTGTGGACCAGCAGATCCGCATCCTCGCTGTTCAAATTCTCCACAAGCATGGGAATGGCCTTTGCCCCGATCTTCGCAAGTTTCTTTTTTACATGATTTCTGACATAGGCATATGGGGAACTAAGTTCCTTGTTCAAATGATCAAGGGCTTGGGCATCTTCAATATTGGCCAGGGCATCAATAATAATGATATCAAGATCACTATCAGTGCCCATGCGATCCACGAGACGTTTTACCGATGTAGGTGTATCAATATTCGACAATCCATGGATCGCCGCTATAACAAGTTCCCTATGCCCTGAATAAAGAAAATCACTGAGCGTATTAGTCGGTAGCGGACTGCCGATAGTACCAAGGGCAAGAAGACAGTCCTTCATGAGAGACAAATCAGCAGATGTGGCAAGTATCTCTTCAAGATACGGAATCGCCTCTTCAAGCTGAATCTCCCCGGCCAGCTCGACAAAAACCTGTTTCTGCCGGATCTTGTCGCTCTTTAAAAGAGTCAGCAACTGATCTCGATTATCCATTATACGACTCAGGAGAAGATTACGAATCACAGGCTTGGGTACGGAAAAACCCTTTTCATTGGCCAGAAGACTTCCGAGCAGGGAAATGACAACCTCCCCCTTAAAACTTCCCAGTAAGGCGATAAAACGGTTCTGATCTTTGGCCTCGAGTTGCTCAAAATGAGCCAGGAGAATTTCCCCTTTTACAAGGTCATTCACCTTTACGACATGGCGTAATTCAGCCAAAACATCATCGATATCAATACGCATTATACATTTCCTTCAGCTGCATTAAATCCGCCCTGATATTTAATAATTTTATAGAGGACAAGCGAACTGTCCGGGCCAAGATAGGTAAATTCCAGCCCCATTCCGGCAGGCTGTCCGCTTTTTTCATCAACAACCCTGGCAACCTGGCATTTGCTGCGTACATCGAGGCGCTCTTCACCACATTCGAGAACAATCAGGAGATTCCCCCCGGTGCCCACCGGCATAGGATTTGCTGTCTGCAGGAAAATACCGGACATGCTGAGATTAACGCATTGATTATCCGTGCGCTCATTGTCAGCAGTTTCAAAGATGGCTGTAACTGTAAAATCTACCCGTTCACGCCTTCGTTTCTCAGTTTTCACCATATTTTCACCTTTGCCCCTCTGCCCCTTTGCCACTCTTATTTTAACGAATAATATACCGAATTATGATATTGATGACGATTATAACAGTCAGTAACGCCGAAAAGAGATTCCGTGGAACCGATAATGAAGGCGCCATGGGGGTTCAACTGAGCTCCGAGCCTTTCAAACAACGCTTTCCTGTTGGACATACTGAAATAAATGGCCACATTGCGACAAAAAATAATATCGAATTTCCCCATGGAGATAAAAGGATCCATCAGGTTGATTTTTTTAAAAAAGGTCATTGATCTCAGCTCATCTTTTACCCGCAAGTTCACTCCTTCCGGAATAAAATACTTATTCAAGAGAACTTTTGGAAAACCGCGTCCGATTTCAAACTGGGAATACGTGCCACGACTGGCCTGGATAATTGCCGAATCGGAAATATCAGTGCCGACAATTTTTATACGATACTGGGAAATAGCACTGCCCAGCAGTTCATGCAGGGTAACCGCTATTGTGTACACTTCCTGGCCGGTTGAACTGGCCGCACTCCAGATATTGATAGTTTTCGAGCTTAATCCGGGCCGGGACGAGAGAGCGTCAATAATATCAGGAATAATTTTAAACTTCAGCAGCTCAAAAGGTTTTTGATCGCGGAAAAATGATGTTTCATTGGTGCTGATGGCATCAATGACTCGATTTGCTAAAACCGGGTTACGTATGGCCTGGTTATACAAATCAGCGTAGCAGGCAAATTTATTTTCTCGAACAAGCGGCAGCAGCCTGCTTTCCAGCAAATAAGCCTTGGTCGCATCAAGAACAATACCGCTTTTATCATTGACAAACTGGGCAAGGCGCTGAAGTTCTTCCGGCTTAATCTTCATCATTTATTAACCCGATTTGTAATTTCAGTGGAAATCTGCCCCAAGGCAATGGCCGCATCGGTCACTCCGGCTTTGATCGCCTCCATGGGCATGCCGAAAACAACGCAGCTTGCCTGATCCTGGGCAATAATCTGGGCGCCCTGCTGCTTCATGGCACGTAATCCTTTTGTCCCATCAGCACCCATACCTGTCATGATAACGCCCAGCGCCCTGTTGCCGTAAACCGCTGCAACGGAACGGAAAAGATAATCAGCAGCAGGCCTGCAATGATTCTCGGGTGGATCATCGGTCAACTGCAGACACTCTCCCGCAGCTTTTTTTACCACCTTCATCTGTTTTCCACCCGGCGCTATGTAAATATTGCCTGGCTGCAGCCGTTCTTCACCCTGGGCCTCAAGGACATTGAGCACACTTTTCTGATTAAGGGAATCCGCCAGGGCCTTGGTAAAAACAGGGGGCATATGCTGCACAATAACAACCGGCACCCTGAGATTTTTGGGAAGTTTCGGGATAACTTCAGCCAGGGCATTGGGGCCTCCGGTGGATATCCCTATAGCAACAACAGCAACCTTGCCCGGCGGCCTGACCGGTACGGTTTTGGCTGCACCAATCAGATCGGGAACATTTTTTCGAACGGGCTGCACCGGGCGGACTGCGGGTACAGGCCGGCTGGGGGCGACTCTTTTTACTCCCTGGCGCAGAACCGGCCGCAACATCTTCCTGATGATCACCGACTTAATGACCGGGCGTAACTGTTCCAACAGGGCCTGACGATTTTCTTCAAGTGAGGTACCGGTCGGCTTGGCGATAAAATCATACGCCCCGCGTTCAAGCGCTTTCATCGTCACAGCCGCCCCCTCACTTGTATGGGCACTGACCATCACCGCCGCCACAGTCTTTTTCTGCCTCTGCAATTCCCGCAGGGTTGCCAGACCATCCATCACCGGCATTTCTAAATCCAGAGTCATCAGGTCCGGCTTGAGCTGGTCAATTTTCGACAAGGCTATTTTTCCGTTATTTGCCGTTCCAACAACTTCCACCTCAGGAATCATCGCCAACACATCACTGAGCACCTTTCTATACAAAACCGTATCGTCAACAATGAGAACACGAACCTTTTTGTGTATCATGCTTTTTACAACCTCATATTCTTCATCTTGACCAGAAGACTGACAAGTTTTTCTTTAACAATGGGTTTTGTCAGAAAATCATCCATGCCGGCATCATAACATTGCTGTTCATCGTCCTTACTCGCATGGGCTGTCAGACCGATGATATAAAGGTGACTTTGCCGTCCCGCCAGGCACGCATATGTTTCTTTTTCAGCCGACTGCTCAATTTCCCGGATTTTCCGGGTTGCAGTGTGACCGTCCATGTTCGGCATCTGCACATCCATCAAAATAAAATCATATCGTTTTTCTTTTATTTTGGCTAAAGCCCTGATACCGTCTCCTGCCACATCGGCCTGGCAATTTTGCTTTTTCAGGAGAAGGGAGGCAAGCCTCTGGTTGACGAGATTATCCTCAACCACCAGGGCACGGAGACTTTCTTCCTTCGCCCCATCATCTATACTTGCCGTAGTCTTTTCTGTTTTTTCTGCGGCAACAAACATGGAGGCAGGTGCCTTTGCAAGTGAGAGAATAAAGCTGAACGTACTTCCTTGTCCGGTGACGCTTTCAAGCTCGATTTCCCCATCCATCATATCAACAAGCTGGCTCGTAATGGACAATCCCAGACCCGTTCCCCCATATTTTCTGGTGGTTGACCCGTCAACCTGGGTAAATTTTTCAAAGATCGCCTTTTGCCGCTCAGGTGGGATGCCGATGCCCGTATCCCGCACACCGCAACGAATCTTGACCTTATTTTCAATCTTTTGCAGCAGATCGGCAAAAACAACCACCTCTCCCTTTTCAGTAAACTTCAGGGCATTCCCTGTCAAATTGACCAGAATCTGCCGCAGTCTGTTTTCATCTCCCAGTAATTCTTCCCCTAACTGTGGATCAATTCGGCAGGACAACACATTCCATTTCTCCCTGGCCTGGGAGCGAAACATTGCCTCCACGCTTTTAACCAGCGCCTTAAACTGAAAAGGCCGGATCTCAAGTTCAAATTTGCCGGCTTCAATTTTAGACAGATCGAGAATATCATTTATGAGCACCAGCAAATTTGAAGAGGCCTTGCTTATAATTTCAGTGTAATCGGTCTGTTCCTCTGTCTGCTCCGTTTCCAGCAAGAGTCCGCTGAATCCAATTATTGCATTCATAGGCGTTCGCAGCTCATGGCTCATATTGGCAAGAAATTCACTTTTCAACCGGCTTGCCTGCTCGAGCCTCTCATTAGCCTGGCGCAACTCTTTCGTTTGCCTGGCAATCTCGACTTCAAGCTTTTTAGCGTATTCTTTTTCGTTTCTCTGAATATCGAGAAACTGCTTATGATTATCATCAAGCAGCTGCACATGTTTATTGCTGATGACATCCATACGGCGGCTGAGCTGTTCGTTCTCTACAACCTGCTCCTCATAGCGGCATTGCAGAAGTGCCAGATGCACTGCATTTAAGTAAAGAGAAAGAAGAGAAGAATCACTATCAAGGGGTTGCGAACGATGAGGAATAACAATAAAAAGCAGGGCCTGTAAGTCGACAATCCCTATACCGTTAATCCAGTCTCCGTCAGGCAATTGCATAAAGCTGCGAATGCGTTTCGTCTCCATCCGGGATTTACAGTCAAGCAGCATCTCATCTGAAAACCCCGGCAGGGAAGCCTCGACAACGGCACCGTTATCACCGTATAGAACGATATCGACAGTGGGTAAAATCAGCAAAAGTTTTTGACGAAAAGCCCGCAGCTCTTCTTCACCGTCGGCGATACCTGCAAAAACATCATCAATAAAATTATTCATCACTGGCCTTCGTCTGCTCCATATAACTCCCTGGCCTTTTCCATTTCGCCCGGCAAGGCCTTGAGTAGTACCTTGTACTGAGCCATTTGACTTTTCAAATGACTTTTCAAATAATCAGGCAAAGGGTCACTGTAACCTGCTAAAATGCTGTATTTAAGTTTACCGGCCATGAACTCGGCCAGCTGCAAAATTGAAATAATACTTGGTATTGGATAAATTTTATCACTATAATGATGCAGCCTGACAGCCTCAACCACCTCTTCCGGCAGCTGCCACTCCGAAGCAAGTAATTTCCCGATTTTTGAATGATTCGTCCCTAAAATTTCATTCTCGATATCAGAGATGACCCGACCGCCTTTTTGATACATCGAGCATACCTTTATCAACTCTTCAGATGCCAGCTGGTCTTCCACTATGAGCCCGATATCGTGGATAATACCGGCGAGGAATACATCTTCCCCGTCCTGGCCGAAAATTCTCCGGGAAATCATCTGGGACAAAATGGCCACTGTTGCCGAATGAAACCACAGATTTTTCCTTGAAAACAAGGAATCATCCCCTTTTTCCTTAAAAAAGTTCCGTAAGGACTCCACTGTAACAAGATTGCGCAGATGCTTGATGCCGATAAAAACAACCGCCTTGGCAATGGACTCCACCTTGTTATGCAAGCCAAAATAAGGGCTGTTCACCAGGCGCAGTAAACGTGCAACAAGTATGGGATCAAGCTTGATAATCTCCTCAAAATCCTGCATGGTGGCAGCATCGGAATTGACTAAAGTGGAAATGCGGATAGCCACATGGGGGAGAGTTTTCTCAACATTAAATTTATCTACAAAATATCGGGCTGACGGCATAATGCTCCTGCTGAGACAGTGCGTTGCGCAACTTCACACGGTGGAGAGTTTTTTTCATTGGCTTTGTTCAAAAACGACAGGAAAACTTTTATGACGCAGATTCAAACTGATCCAACAAGTCGCCCAGATTCGCCATGAGGACATCGACATTTTCAACATCCCCCGATCGTCCGGCCTTTTCCAGGGAGGCGGCAACAGCCCTGACACCCTCGATACCCATACTTGCGGCAGCTCCCTTAATACTATGAGCAGCATCCGCCATGGCCTGCAGGTCATTATTTGAGAAACCATCTTTCATGCTTGCCAGATCACTCGCGGAGGCATCATTAAACAGCCCCACAAGTTCATCGAGCAATTCTTCATCATCACCTGACTGTTCCAAAGCAAATGCCCGGTCCCATTTCACATCAGCCATTACTATCTCCTCTCCTGCATTGCAGGGTCATATCTAGTGCGCGGAACGAATTTTAATTCAGAATAAATTATATAGGAAACGAATCAACGAAACCAGTTATTTTATGATCCGGCGCCCTAAACCGTGTTTAAAATTCTTGAAAATTCTAAAACCCCTTTTCGCAAAAGCACCAATTCCCCTCCTTGAATGCCAACCAGAGTAGAACCTGAGCCTCCTGTTGTTGTTCCTCCGTCAAGGACATAATCTATTTTATTACCAAAGGCGGTATACACATCCCGGGCGCAAACAGCAGGAAGTTTTCCCGAGATATTGGCACTTGTGGCGGTGATTGGGCAATCTGAATTTGCTGTAAGAATTTGTGCAAGTGGATGAGATGATATGCGGGCCGCAACGGTTCCCGTGCCTCCGGTAACAATTGGAGAAAGCGTTTTCCTGGCCTGAAAAACAAGGGTAAGGGCGCATGGCCATAAATCCATGAGAGGACGATACAGAGAGGGGATATGGGGGGTAAGCATGTCGAGTTGCTTTTCTCCAGACACGAGAGTAAGGAGAGGCTTGACTGTGGGCCTGTTTTTAATGGCAAAAAGCCGAGCAACCGCTTTTTCGTTGAAAGGATCAACAGCCAGTCCGTAATAGGTTTCAGTGGGGAAGGCCACAACTCCACCATCACGAATAATGGCCAGAGCATTGATTACTTCTGGAGAAAGAGTTTTCACTTGGTTTTATTACGTTGTTTGCATGCACCTCTAAGTAATCCTCCCCCCCCTCACCCCAGCCCTCTCCTTGTGGGGAGTCATAAGGGTGAGGGGAAGTGTTATACATTTTAAATAGAGGCGGTATTTCCATCTCTGATGGTAATGCTGATCAGTTACTAAAAAACTATATTTTTTGCCTTTTCCTCAACCTGCATGGCCATTTCCTGTTTGAAATCGGCCAGCTTGCCGGCAAGCTTCTCATTGGAAAGGGCGAGGATCTGGGTGGCCAGAATAGCAGCATTTTTTGCACCTGCTTTGCCAATGCCCATTGTTGCCACCGGAATACCTGGAGGCATCTGCACAGTGGACAACAAGGCATCGAGGCCATTCAAAGACGAAGCGTCAATGGGAACACCGATAACAGGAAGGGTTGTGTGGGCAGCGAGCACCCCGGCAAGATGAGCGGCCATACCTGCCCCGGCAATAATAACTTTAACGCCCTTTTCTCTTGCGGTGGAAGCAATTTCTGCCACCCGGGCTGGAGTTCGGTGGGCGGATGCCACAGTCATATCAACCGATACACCCATTTTTTTCAAAAAATCACCGGCAGCCTTCATGACAGGCAAATCCGAATCACTTCCCATAATAATAAAAACATCAGACATAGGGTTCTCCCTGCGTAACGCTTTACGACCAATATCATTTCTGAAATAGCAGTCTTCCCATGAAATCAGCCTTACCGTATCGTAGGCCTTTGTAATAGCATCCTGCAGATCGTCCCCAAGGGCGGTCACACCTAGAACGCGCCCACCGACATTGACAAAATCATCATTGACACTATCGGTCCCGGCATGGAAAACAAAGACATCCTCCTGCGTTAAGGCCCGGTCAAGGCCGCTTATAATCTTGCCTTTTTCATAAGAGGCAGGATACCCTCCCGAGGCCATAACAACACAGACCGTGGGCCTGGGATCAATATCCAGGGTAATTTCCGACAGCCTGTTATCGATAACCGCCTGCAGAACATCAACCAGATCGGTCTTGAGACGCATGAGAAGCGGCTGCGCTTCGGGATCACCGAACCTGCAGTTAAACTCAAGCACCTGCACCTTGTCACCGTCAATCATCAATCCGGCATAAAGCATGCCCTTATACGGTCGTCCTTCAACAGCCATAGCTTTGACAGTGGGCAGCATGATCGTTTCCATCACCTTTTGATGCAGGGCATCGGTGACCACCGGCGCCGGGGAGTAAGCACCCATCCCTCCGGTATTGGGGCCTTTATCACCATCAAAAACAGCCTTATGGTCCTGGGAAGTAGGCAGCGGCAAAACAGTTTTGCCATCGGTGAAGGCAATAAAAGATGCTTCTTCGCCTTTTAAAAATTCCTCAATAACTACTTCATTTCCTGCTTCCCCAAAGGCCTTGTCAGACATTATCAAGTTAACGGCTTCCCGGGCTTCCTGTTTTGTAAAGGCAAGTATGACTCCCTTGCCGGCCGCCAGACCGTCTACCTTCACCACCAGAGGCACTTGCACCTCGTCAAGATAGGCCATGGCCTCATCCCGGTCTGAAAAGACTTTATAAAAACCGGAAGGAATATCATATTTTTGCATAAGGTTCTTGGTAAAAACCTTACTGCCTTCCAGGATAGCAGCTTTTTGGTCCGGACCGAAAATACGCAGTCCTTTTTCCTGAAAAACATCCACAATGCCACGTGTCAATGAATCTTCAGGCCCTACCACCGTAAGATCAATTTGATTCTGCAGGGCAAAATCAAGCAGCCCGTTAACATCTGCAGACTTCAAATCAACGCACTCGGCCAGGGTTGCAATGCCGGCGTTGCCGGGAGCGCAGTATATCTTCTCCACCTTGCTGCTTTGGGCAAGTTTCCAAACAAGAGCATGTTCCCTTCCACCGGAACCCACGACTAAAACTTTCATTCTCATCTCCGTAAATGTTTTCATATTTTTTGTAAATTATTTTTGCAGCACTATTTCACTCTATTATCGACCATGCCAAACCTATTAACACAATTCAGGATTTTTGCCTGCCGCCGGAAATGATACTTTTTCACCATTTTACCCTTGACAGAGATTCATAGTATCTCTAGTATATACATAAATGAATCACAATTCATAAACAACCTCATGAAACAAACTTCCCGT
>DAOUUW010000198.1 GCA_030667965.1 Deltaproteobacteria bacterium | reverse complement strand
CCAGCCACAGCCCAGCTCATCTGAAGAAAGCCCAAGTTCCCCGGCAAATTCATCCAGAGTCTGTTGATTACAGTTAGGGCATGATGCCTCTCCCCCCTTTTTTACATAGCAAACCTCGTCTTTAACAAAAGAGACAAGGGCTGCGGCTGTTTTTTCCCGAACAAGACTGATATCTAGTTGTTCCCTTTCAGCAAAAAATTTCATACGCTGCCAGTTGACAGCACTTCTTGCCAGTCCGCGGTAGATGGTTGTTTTTCTGTTGACAGGAGTGAGGTCTCGTAAAATAATGGTTTGGTAACGGGTGATCACTGCTTTTTTCAGGGGAATAATATCCTCGTCTGAAATTTCAAAGCAAGGACCGTCCGGGTCTTTACAGAGAAAAAAGAGAGAGCTGTGCAAAGCAACTTCCGGCATTTCACCGGAATCTTCAATAATAAAAACTTCATCAATTATATAGGCGTTTTTTTTCATGAATGGTGATAATTTTTTATTCTTAATGCGTTACATGTATTTTTTATTAAAGAAAATGACAGGTTAAACCGATGTTTATTTGTACAGAAAAAGTTTGCGATTTTCCTAGGGCTCTTTGCTCTGTATGACAAAAGGAATGATAACCGGTTTTTGTTTAATTGACATTGGATGTTTTGCCAAAGGATTAGCTGATGCCCTCTTTGAAAAAAATGCTGCTTGTTTTTGCCGTTACTCTCTTCATCTTTCCTGGAAACGGTATTGCTTTTCAGACCCCTCCTTCCTATCTTGAGCCGGAAAGATTTCACCAGCAATCCCTTTCAAATAATCAGGCAGAGATCTTGAAGGGGACGGTGCAGTCTCTGGCCGAGGAGTTGTATGTTAACCTGGAAGACCCTGATCCCTTGGGGGGAGAATTGTCTGATGGCCTTTTGGTCTGCACCTTTGTTGATATAAACAAGCTCAACCGGACCTCTACTTTCGGTCGCTATGTTGCAGGCCAGTTGATGAATGAATTTCAGCGGTTTGCCTATATGGTGACTGATATGCGTAAAAGCGTCAGTGTCATGGTGCAGGAAAAAAGAGGGGAATTCGGTCTTTCCAGGGACCCGGATGAAATACGATCATCCCATCAGGCCGGAGCCATGCTTACCGGCACCTATATGGTTGGAGAGAATGAAATAATTGTAACCGCCCAGATTCTTGATAATAAAAGTGCGACGCTGCTGTCAGGCGCCACAGTTATCTTTCCCCGCACCAGGATGGTCGATATGATGCTGAAGGATAGCGCTTCAGCCAGAAAGCGACCGTCGGAGGTGGTGTATATGAAACAACTTGAGTTGTAAGGCCGCAGGTTAGGGGCGGTAAAATTTTGTCCATCTGATTTTGACCACGATAAAGGGGGATATAATGAAGCATAGAGTTATTAAGTCGATTATTTACAGCGCATTGTTTGTGTTTGTTTATTTTAACGCGACAAGCGCCTGTTCCACGGAAACTGCACCCGCTCCGGCAGCAGAAATCGAAGTGCCCGCCATAGTCGATGTCGGCACCGCTGTTGATGTTGCAGAAAAAGAGGCAGCAGTAACTGTTCCGCAGGCACCTGCTGAGACAAAGGCTACTTCGCCCGGTGCTTATCTCCATATCGATGAAAAAGAGGCTCTGGACAACGCCCGGAAAAAACAAGACCTTTCAAAAACATCCAGCCATCGTATTTATCATTATATGCCGGACCATTCCAGTTCACAGGGCATGGAAAGCCAGCTTTCGGATATATCAAAAGAGGTGGCAGGCAAGGTTTTTTATGAGTTAAAGGAGGACGGAGAAAAAAATTATTCCGCCCGGGTAGCCGTAGTAGCGGCGGTTCCCCTTTCCGACTTGAAGCGTGAGACGGAATTTGGTCGTATTATGGCCGAGTTTTTATTAACAGACCTGGCGGACAGGGGATTAAAGGTGAATGAGCTTCGTCTGGGCAAGGAAATTAACATTCTTGCCCAGACCGGCGAGTTTATCCTGTCCCGCAATATCGGAGAACTTGCTTCTGTTGCCCCGGAACTTGATTACGTGGTAGTGACTACCTTTACAAATACAAGAAAAACCTTAATAATCCAAGGTCGGCTGGTGAGCCTGCAAAATGGCCTGGTGAAAACATCCTGGCGTTACACCATGCCTTTAACCCGTGAATTGCTCGGCCTCTTTTATGGAAACGAACAACCGTTTACCATAGCTGTCAAAGGAATGACGAATTAACAAACGCTGGGAGTTTTACGATGAAACATTTTCAGATATTTTTCAGGGGACAGGGTTTGATACCGGCAGTGGTTTTTTGTGTGCTCCTGATAGTTGCTTCTCCAGCGCGGGCAGGTGAAGAGTCCGCCGCGGTTCTTGACGAGAAAGGATTTGCACCACAGATAAGCTACCGGAGCTATTCCAACCTGTCCGAGCTTGTCACCTTTATTTGCGACGATTCCGGCGATGTATTTCGTGATTTTTACGCTCCCGGGAAAGTGGCGGTTTCTCCTTTCACGGTTATCAGCGATTATAAGGTTCACAAAATGACCATGTTGGGCATCACCCTGGCTGACCAGATGACGGCGATGATTAACAGCCGGCCTGCGGCTGAATATTTCGTTGAGCATTCATCTGAACAGAATATGGAGGGTGTCATCGAGGAGATGGACGGCTTTCTGCGGGTTCATGTCAGCGGTATAAATGTGCTGGGTGAAAGGCGAGGCCATGTGGTCAATGTCGAGATGTCCGAGCCTATCTATCGCTTTCTTCATTCTTATGTAGAAAGTTATTAACTTGCTGAGTGCGGTAATCCAAAATCAAAAATAGAGTCAAAGGGCCGGGATATGGCGGACGACAAGACAAAATCTGATATTGATGACTGGCTGGAAGACCTGGATGATTCTGATGAGCTTTCTGAAGAGCTTGATCAGGCGAATATCGACGCGCTTTTGAGCGAAAGCAAGGATGTATCTGCTAAAGATCAAGAGACGGAAGAAGGTGAAGGCGCCGCTGATTCCATTGTGGAGCTGGATCAGTCAAATATAGATGATCTTCTTGGAGAAATGGATGAAAGTCCTGCTGAACAGTCTGCCTCCGGGGAAACGGATGAAGAGGATGACGGAGAACTGAGCCAGGACAATATTGACGAATTATTGGGGGACATGAATAATAGCACCCTTGAAAAAGCGGAGGACCAACAAGCGTCGGCGGACGAGGAAGAAGGCGATGTTGACTTGGAGCAGGCAAATATTGATCTTCTTTTAGACGGGGAAGCAGATGACGTCCCGGTTGCTGCTGAAGGCGACGTAAGTGATCTTGACCAGGATAATATAGATGCCTTGCTCGGGATCGGTTCTGCTGCTGATGAGGTTGGCGAAGCTTCGGGTGATAATACCTTGTTAGAGGAAAGCTCTCCGGAGGAGACGGGTGGTCTCGATGTGGACCAGGATGAAATTGATAAGCTTTTTGCAGACCTTGATGATGACGAGGAAGAGGATCTCTTCGCTGCCGAGGACATGGATTTTGCCGATGCACTTGGCAAGGACGATGATGATTTTGCAGATTTTGCCGGCTCAACCGACGGGGATGAAACTGCTGCAGATTCAGGTGAAGAAATTGTTGGCATATTGGCCGGCACAGCGACTGGAACGGGTGGAAAAATGGCAAAAGAAGAAAAAAAAGCCGGAGTACTTCCTTTTCTGCCGGAGGCAATCAATAAAACCGTTGCATCGGTTATTGTCGCTTGCCTGATTCTCGTTATCGGCCTTGGTCTGTTTTTTTTCAGCTCGGACGGAGAGGAGGAGCTGCAGGTTCCCCTTCCCCTGTCTGAGGAAGAGCGGCTTGCCCTGGAAGAGTCGGTGATGGATGACGGCGCGAAAATTGTTGCGAAAAATAGTGTTCCAACGGTACGTGCCGGCAGTTATCAGATGCCGGTCGGTGGAGGAGAGGTTCCCATCCTGCTTGCCGGGCAGGATGAGGACCATGACGAACTTTCTTTTCAGGTGACAAAAGAGCCCGGTTATGGCCGCCTGTCAGGTGAAAAAGGCTCCTTTGTCTACCTTCCCAATACGGATTTTCCCGGTGAAGATCGGTTTGAATTTACGGCCAGTGACGGAAAAGAGACTAGTAATCCGGCAACCGTGCTGATCACAGGGCCGAATATGGTGGAAATTGCTGCACGTCAGGAAGAGGGGAAAAAAATAGAAAAAGCTTTTTTACCCAAAACACCCGCTGTTGTTGCAGCTAATGAAACATTTCGCACATCAAGCACGGATAATGTGACAATTGATTGGGCAAAAATATGGAGCCGTAATAACGCCACGCCGTTCAATGAAAAAATCTATGTTGATGTTGACTCCGGCAGATTAAAAGGAACCTTGACGAAGACGGATAAAGCTGTCTCTTATTATCGTCCTGATCCCTTTTTTGCAGGAACGGAAACCATTCCCTATCGCTTTAAAAGTGGCGGGCTCAGTTCCGGTAGGGGCGTGTTGACGTTGGAGGTGGAGCTTGGCAGTCCTGCCCCTGAAATCCGTATTTCGTCAATGAAAAAAGGCTACCTGGTGGGCCAGACGGTTGTGATAGATGCCTTGGCCACAAGGGATGAAGCACGGGAAAGCCTCAGTTTTACTTGGGAGCAGGTATCCGGAGTTCCGGTCCCGCTTCAAGTGATGAACGAGGAAAGTTCAATGATTTCTTTTACCATGCCCTCCTCTTTTTACAGTGAGCCCGAACCTGGTCCGGTGCTGCGCTTGACAACCCTGGATGAAACAGGAAAAAGCGATGTGAAGGACATCAAGATCCGCACGATTTCACGCCGCACAGCAGCTCTCTGGCGCGGAGTAAACGGCGGGGTTGCCGATGACCCGGACTTTGATTCCCGAAGGTTGCCCTGGCCGTACCGTGATTGATTAAAAACATTTCACGGTATGTTTTTCCCTGATTCTTAACTACGTTCCAGTCAAAAATCCGGCTGGTTATTTTCAGGCATTCATAAATATTTTTTATCACGTAAATTCAACACGTTAAACGTTAACCCATCTTTGTGAGTACGAATTATAATTTCCTGTAATTACAACAGCTTAGGTGGTTTTGGTTTGCCCTTATGGCACTACAAATTTTGTTTTTTTGGGTTTTAGCCAATAGTTTTATTGTATTTTTAGGTAGTTACACT
>DAOUUW010000031.1 GCA_030667965.1 Deltaproteobacteria bacterium | reverse complement strand
GATGAGATTGAAAAAGGGGGCCATCTTGTTTTGCCGGATTCTCTGCCGGGACCTGTCGTGGATGTCAATGAGCAGGAAGTCTTTGTTTATCTCCCCGGGGTTGAGCGTGGCCGCGTTGAAGAGTGGTGCCGGGATTTTCAGGCATGGGCGACCGGGCGGAAGATAAGTTTTTCCATCGGCGCTGCACTTTATCCCCACGCGGATTTCAAGAAAAATGATATTGTATCAAACTGCCGCAAGGCATTACTCCATACCGGTTTTTTCGGGCCTGGCAGCACAACGTTTTTTGATGCGGTCAGTCTCAATATCAGCGGTGATATTTATTATAATGAAGGGGACCTGGCCCGGGCTGTTAAAGAGTATCGCCTGGGCCTGCAGCTGGATACTGAAAATATCAATCTGCTCAATTCCCTTGGGGTCACCCTGGCCCAGATGGACCAGTATAACAAGGCAATCTCGCTGTTTGGTGAGGCTTTGCAGATAGATCCCTCGGATTTCATGGCCCTTTTTAATCTTGGTTTTGCCTATATGGCTAGTGGTGATGAGGCAAGGGCGTTTGAGAATTTCGAGAAAGCCCTGCATGAGAAGCAGGACAACTTTGACTTGTTGCTGCAGCTGGGCAAGCTTTATTGCCAGGCAGGCCGTTATGCCGATGCTGTTCATGTGCTGCGCAAAGGTGAGCAGGTTGGCCCGGTGGGAGTGCGCGATATCAGTCATGGCGCCGTGTATCGTTACCTGGGAGAGGCGCACAGGGGACTTGTTGAAAATAAAAAGGCCATGGCCTGCCTGCAGCGGGCATGCCGCCATAATCCCAGAGATGCCGCGGCACTCAGCCTGCTGGGTGAGCTCTACTGCCGGGAGGGCGAGGGGGGGGAGGTTGCCCTTTCCCTGTGCAGGCAGGCGGTTGAACTGGAGGGCTCCGACTGGCGCCACTGGTCCCGACTTGCCGTGGTTTGTACCGAACTCGGGCATTATGATGATGCCCTGGTTGCCGTGAGGACGGGTCTTTCCTTTGACCGAAAAAACAGTGATCTGCTTTTTCAGCTTGGCGTTCTTTACCAGCAGCAGGGGAAAATATCCCTTGCCTGTAAGGTGTTTCAGAAAATAAAGCAGGGAGATGGGTGTTATGCCGAGGCGTTCAGCAGACTGGCTTTGCTGGAGAAGTGATTTCAGCCATTATTTCTTCCTCAAAAATGACGGATAATGCTGCAGCGGTTATTGTGCTCCTTGATCTCGTTGCAGCCATACTGAATCAGGCGTTCTCTTATCTGAAGTGTCTCACAGGATTTCTCTGCCGGGTGATTTTTTTTGTTCAAAGAATCCGCCGGATTGAAGAGTGTCAGGTTGGGGACAATATGCCATTAAAAAGGGGTCCCATCCCAAAATGGAGGCCTCTTTTTTTACTGAAACAGAAACTAACTTTTTTTTGCGCTAAAGGAATCTCTTTGGTCAATTCAAAGCGGGAAATGACATCAAGTTTGTTCTCAATCTGAAGGTAGCGAAACAGCTTTTGGCGGGTTCCCGTAGGACAAGAAAGGCTTCGCGAATATCCCCGGCGCAATAACCGGTTGCCTTGTCGTCCAGATAGAGTTGTTCCAGCTTCTTTGCTCAGCACGACTTTTGACGTCGGATCCATTATTTCCTTGACCAGGAACGTTTCGCTTTTGACTTTTTCAAACACATGCATATAGTTAAAATATACACAAAACAGATTGATACAGATGTTTAGATATCTTGCTGAAATAAAAGGACAATGAGGGATGCCTTATTAGAAAAAAATAACCGCAGGCATATAGTTGATATTCAGAGGATTATTTTTTTCGTATAATGCAGAGATCGGGCGAAAAAACCATAAATAAACGGGCTCAGTTATATAGAGGACGTCTTACAACAGGAGCCCAGGATGTTCCCGGTCACTGAATCCTATCTTCAAAATGTTTTGACAGGATTTATAATAAAACCTGGTAAACAAATCTTACAATTTTAAATGTGATTACCAACGAACTTCAGCCATTCATCAGTGCTGTGCTGTAGGAGCGGCTTTAGCCGCGAAAAGGGCCGGCAAGGAGATGGAACTGCTTGCTTGCCAACCCAATAAATTCGCGGATAAATCCGCTCCCACCCTCATTCTTCGCCAATAATTTGTGCAGGAGGCTGAAAATTAGTGGTAATCACAATTTTAAAGGAGAGTAAAAAGAAAAACATTACGATTGAATAAAATATCGGCGGTGTAGGTTGCCGACATGGATCTCGCTGAATTATTGGGGAGAATATCAAAATGTAGAGGGCTGATCGAGAAGCCCTCTCCGCTTTTTCGTTAAAGAGGTGAGCATAATGCCAAGGGGTGATGGAACAGGCCCGAGAGCGGGCAGTGGAATGGAAAAAGGCAGCGGGGGCCGCGGTCGTGGTGGTGGTTTTGCAAAGGGACCGGGAGGGAACTGTATCTGTCCCCAATGCGGTGAAAAGGTGGCCCATCAAGTGGGAGTTACCTGTTATAATCAGAAATGTCCTAAATGTGGAAGCACTATGACAAGGGAATAGGTCGGATTTGCCCATATCCTTCCTTTTTATAATCGGGGAAGCAGACCATGTCGCTTATACCCCAGGGCGATGCCCGGATCAATAAGGATTCGCTGTTTTCCGGCAGTTACCAGGCAGCATATGCCGCGAACTCCCAGAGATTCCGTCCCAATTATTTCAAGATTCACAGGTTGATTTCCGGTTGCCTGTTTTCATGGCGAAATTTCTTAAAGACAAGTGCAGTCTCAGAAGCCGGGAACGAGATCATCAATAAATACGCCGCAAGCCGCCAGGGGCACATGTAGAAAAGGAGCGCCAAAGGCGCCGTTCACCATCCAGCCAGGTATCCTGTCAAAAATTTTAGCAGCATTTGTTACAATATTGTCGTTAAATACGGTACAACTTTATTTTTTTGGATTAAAAGAGAAAAATGCAAGAACAAGATAAAACAAAAGGAAAACTTTACGATCTTCTTGTGGCCAGTCTTCCCGTGGGATTGTTTGTTGTGGATGAGAAGCTGGAAATTATTGAGTTTAATGCTGAAGCTGAAAGGCTGACGGATTGGAACAAGGATGAGGTGATTGGTAAACAATGCTCAGAGGTTTTACAAAGCTCTCTTTGTGCGTCAAAGTGTCCATTGAAAGAAAGTGCGCAACAACAGAAATCTATTTTGGGAGAAAAAGCTTCTCTCTTAACGAAATGGGGTGAAGAAATTCCTATTATTTTTTCCTGTTCCGTTTTGTTGGGCGAGGATGGAAAGCCCGCGGGTGGAATTGAAACCTTTAGAGATGCCACTGTGTTGAAAAAATTAGAAGTTCAGAGGAAAAATTTCATTTCCGTATTCGCCCACGACCTGAAAGCCCCTGTCTCTATCGCCGGAGGATTTTTGAGGAGGCTTCTCCAGGGGAAGGCCGGTCCCTTGACGGAAAAACAACAATATTATCTTCAAATGATAGAAAAAGAAACACTCCGGCTTGAGAGTTATGTTCATAATTTTCTGGATGTTTCACGAGTTGAAGCCGGCCAGATTCAGCTGTCCCTTGCTCCCTGGAATATTGAAAAGGTCTTGGACGAACTTGTTGCCGGTTTTCGGGTAAAAGCAAGCGAGAAAGATCTGGCAATTTACCTTGATTTCCCAGAAAAATTGCCCATTGTTTCTGTTGATGAAATACAGATGGAAAGAGTTATCAGCAATCTGCTGGACAACGCTATAAAATATTCATCCCCCAATAGCGAAATTGTACTGCGAGCTTGGGGTGAAGGTGATTTTGTTTTTATTGAAGTCAGAGATCAGGGAGTTGGTATATCCAAACATGACCTGCCCTATGTATTTGAATATTTTTATCGTATTCGCGAAATTGGTCAGACCAGTGGAACAGGATTAGGTTTGGCCGCTGTCAGGGCTATTGTAGAAGCACACGGTGGCAGTGTCTGGGTAAAAAGTGAAAAGGATAAAGGAAGCAGTTTTTATATTAAAATACCCAAATCACGTTAGGTGCAGGTTCGTCGGCTAACTATGAAATACGCTACAGTTACACCACCATACATCAGGCCCATTAGCCCGCCACTTGGACCTGCAATTCTTTCAGCGTACCTGAAAAAAAACAGTTCCCTCATTCAGGTTCGCAATTTTGATCTGAATCTTGCGTATTATTCCACTGCGTTAAAGGCCATTCAGGAAGGAGTTGTCGGGATCAAACTCTATAACTGGGATGAGGGGACTACTGCAATAAGAGTCAAGCAAGCGGTAGAATTTCTTAAGTCCTGGGATCCAACCGGTACTGATCTGAAACTCTATCACTACTGGGCAACAGTTTTTCAGAGTTTTGAAAACATCTTTAACGCTTTTATGGCCGAAATGGCACGAAGGTGCTTGTTCGGGCTTACTATTCCAGACAAAATCATGGCGCTGTTTGAGGAAATTATTCGGCCGGTCCTGGAATTTGAGCCTGATTTGACCGGAATTTCGATTTTATTTGATCATCAAATGGTGTTTGCTGTATTGCTTGCCAAGTTGATCAGAGAAAGGTGCATGACAAAAATTGTCCTGGGCGGAGCCAAATTCGGGGTGATGGTTCATCCGGAAAGAGTGCTTCTGGAACGATGGGATTGCAGTATTGACCAAAAGAGGTTCTCTCTGGAGCCTGCTCAATTATTTGATTTTCTCATTCCCGGGGAAGGGGAGATTGCCCTTCGCAGCCTGTGTGAAAAGATTGAATTAAACGATTTTTCCACTGTTCCCAACCTGATCTGGCAGAAAAAAGGGGAGATTCAGATTAATCCCGTTGAGATGATTTCTGATCTGAATGAAATCCCTGCGCCTGATTTTGACGATTTCGACTTACCCAATTACATAAATCCTGTTGTTGTCCTTCCTTTTCTAACCTCCAGGGGATGCCCGTGGGCAAGGTGCTCATTCTGCACGCATCATCACACATATATTAAATTTCGTACGCTTGAAATCGACGAATGCGTCCGTCATATCAGGGCGCTTAAGAAACGGTATCAGACAGATTATTTCTATTTTTATGATGAGATGATTCCAGCGAACCGTTTTCGCGAACTTGCCGGCAAACTTATTGATGAAGATCTGGGTATCTACTACGGCGCCTATGCTAAACCAGTTTCGAAGTTTGACAACCAGCTTTTGCAACAAATCCACAAATCCGGTTGCCGTGTCCTTTTGTGGGGGGTGGAATCGGCCAGTCAGCGTCTGTTGGATCTCATGCGCAAGGGGACGAATATCCACGACATGGAAAAGGTTCTTGCAGAATCAGGCAGTGTTGGAATCATGAACCTTGTATTTATCATGTTCGGTTTCCCGACCGAGACAAAGGAAGAGTTCTTTTTAACCTTTGATTTTCTGGACCGGAACAGATCCAGCATACATGCACTTTCCAAGGGTAAATTCATGCTGACCGAAGGTTCTCTGATTCATAGAGAGCCTGATACGTTCTCGATCACAGGGATTCGGGAAAAGCAGTATTGGAACACCCTTGACAAGGTCCTTGAATATGAGGTCTCAAAGGGACTTGACCACCATCAGGTGGCAAAATTGTACAAGGAAAATTTGAAACGCCTCCATAAAACAGGTCTCTCCAGCCGTTTCGGAAGTTATAGGGAGCACCTTCTTGTTTATGCTGCCCGGCAGATTTCTGATTTGTGAAATCAAATGACTTATTACGAAAGTTCAGAGTTACATCGTCTGCAGAACAGGCAAAATTTTCCCTTTTAAAGTCGTATGCCTTGATGTGCTCTTTCTCTTTTCTGTTCGTCCTGTCCCTAAAAAGATGAGTATTTCCCCTGGGAAAAGTCTTCTTTCGCTATAATCCTCTACACTTCAGTCACTTTAGCTCTTTTCAGTCATGTAGCTCACTTCAGCCACTGGTTTTCGTGGCACACCTGTTGCAATTCTCTCCTGAAAAACATTATTGCGGAGGATTCATGTTTATCCAAAATCGTCTCGGGCTCATTGAAAGTACGGAAACCATGATGGCGCAGAGCCAGCGTTTGAACCAGATTTCCAACAATCTGGCCAACGTGGACACGCCCGGATACAAGAGAGAAGATATCACCTTCTGGGAGATGCTCTATAAGACCAATGAAGATCGTTCAAGAGTTGGCAAAGCATTAAAAATACTGACAAACCAGCAGGAGGGCTCAGCTGAAAATACCGGCAATAAGTTTGATTTTGCCATCAGTGGTGACGGTTTTTTTAAGCTGCAGACCCCCCACGGTGTGCGTTATTCTCGAGCAGGGAATTTTAATGTCAACAGCCAGGGACAGCTTGTTAATCCGGCAGGTCATCTTGTTTTAGGAACGGCAGGACCGATTGTTGTGTCAGGGGAAAATATTTCTCTCAGCACGGACGGCCGTCTGCAGGTGGACGGAGTGGATGCCGGCCAGCTTGATATTGCCACTTTTGCAGACCTGACTGATATTGAAAAAGAGGGGACAAACCTGTTCCGCCCCAAGGAAGGTGCGGTCGGCGAGGTTCCTGCGGTCAATTACACAGTACGGCAGGGTTTTGTGGAAACATCCAACGTCAGCCTGGTTTCTGAGATGACCACCATGCTCGATCTGCACCGGGCCTATGAAACACAGCAGAAGGTGATTCGCACCTTTGATGAGATCGACGGCAAGGCGGTCAACACCGTCGGGAAATTGACGGGCTAATAGGTATTTTGACGTTTTCATGCAAGAAATTAAAGGATTACCTGGAGAACACTATGATACGAGCACTTTTTACCTCAACAACAGGAATGAACGCCCAGGAGCTTCAACTCAACGTCATTTCCAATAATCTGGCCAACGTCAACACCGGCGGCTTCAAAAAAAGCCAGACGCAATTTGAGGATCTTTTTTACAATTCACTACGGGCGGTAGGGGCGGAGACCGTGGGCGGCGGTCAGGTACCCACCGGCGTCCAGGTGGGAATGGGGGTGCGGCCCACAGCGGTATACAAGGTTTTTACCCAGGGAGATTACAGCCAGACAGGGAATGAGCTGGATTGGGCCATTGAAGGAAAGGGCTTTTTTCAGATTGTCAGAGACGGTGTTGAGTACTATACCCGGGCGGGGTCCTTCAAGCTGGACGGTGAGGGGAATATCGTCACCTCAAACGGAGACCGCCTGCAACCGGAATTTACCGTTCCTGCCGATACAATGACCATCCAGATCGATTCAAGCGGTGTGTTGACAGCCCTTGACGGAGCCCAGCAGACTCTGGCATCCGTGCAGGTTACTCTCCATGATTTTGTCAATCCGGCCGGTCTGAAAAGCGTGGGCAGTAATCTTTTCCTGCCCACCGAGGCCTCCGGTGACCCACGAGAAGAAAACCCCGGTTCAAACGGGGTTGGTACGCTTTCTCAAAGCTTTCTTGAAACATCAAATGTCAATGTGACCGAAGAGATGGTGAATCTCATTATTACCCAGCGTGCCTTTGAGTCAAATTCAAAGGGCGTCAGCACGGCGGATCAGCTGCTGGAGATCTCAAATAATCTGGTGCGTTAAATTGGGATGGCAAAAGGCTTAATCATGCGTAACTTCCAGTTTTTTTTCATTATCTTCTGCATTGTTGCAGCTCTTAATAGTGCCTGGGCTGCTAGGATGGAAGAGGCGCCGTTGAAAAATGTTGTCGGCCAAAATGAGTTCAGGGAATTTTTTACAGAAACGCTTTACCGCAATATCTCGGCAGATGTTGAAGAGATACAGGTGACAAATTTTGCATCACATCCGGCCAACATCACCGTGCCGCAGGGGAAAATCGTCTATCGTCCTGTCAGCATTCCCCGGTTTGTTTCACCGGGGAAAAAATTTATTTCAGCAGTCGTCACGGTCAATGGCAGTGAATATGGAAGGGTCAAAATGCATGGCGATGTTCATTTCTGGGGGCGGGTTGTCTGCTTGTCCCGTTCGGTGAAACGCAATACCATTCTCGGCAGAGACGATATTGAAACGGATTTTCGTGAAATTTCCATGCTTGGTGACGATGTGATCAGAAATCCGGCCCGGGCCGTGGGTAAAAAATTAAAAAAATCTCTCCGGCCGGGCAGTGTTCTTCACAGCTCGTATTTAAGAACACCATCTCTGGTGAAGCGTGGCGATCTGGTGACCATCGTGGCCCAAAACGGCACTCTGCAGGTTTCAGCTCCGGGTGAGGTGAGAAACGAGGGGGGGCTGGGAGAAATGGTCAAGGTCAAGAACCTGATGAGCCGCCGCCTGCTGCAGGCCAGGGTCGTTGATAAAGGGCGTGTCGAAGTTGAACTGTAAAAGGATGGGAAAGATGAAAATCGGGAAAATATGTCAGCTTGTTTGTCTTTATTTTTTTAGTGTCTGTGTTCTGGCAGGATGCGTTCGTCAGCCACAGACCGCATCCCCGCCACCCATGCCGGAGAGATTTGCCATGCCGGAGGTGCTCGACCGGCAGACCAAACCGGCAGAAGGGTCTCTTTACAGTGAACAGTCTTTTAACCTGTACGCTGACAGCAGGGCCGGCAAGGTGGGGGACATTGTCATGGTGGAAATTGTTGAAACATCCAATGCCAAGAAAAAAGCGTCAACCACAACTGAGCGTCAATCAAATATTGCCGCCGGTGTCACCCAGTTTTTCGGCTTTGAAAAATGGCTGGCAAATAAAAATCCCAATTACACGGCCTCGGATTCAAGTCTGCAAGTTGATATCAAAAATGATTTTGAAGGTACCGGTGAAACAGAACGAAACAGTACTGTTACGGCTACCATTTCCGCCAGGGTTATTGATGTGACCATGGAGGGTAACCTGGTCATCCAGGGGTATAGGGAAATCAGGGTCAATAACGAGACGCAGTTTCTTATTCTGTCCGGCATTGTCCGGCCCCGTGACATCACTCCCGACAATTCCATTCGATCAACCTACATAGCCGACGCACGCATTGAATACAGCGGCACCGGCGTTATCAGCGACAAACAGCAGCCCGGCTGGCTGGCGCGCGGAGTGGATGTTCTCTGGCCTTTTTAAAGGGTGAATAGTTGTGGGAAGAACAGTTGGTTTTATGAATATCTCTCACAGAGTTCGCGGAGACACGGAGAAACGAAAAAAAAGCTCTGTGAACTCTGTGCCTCAGTGAGAGATATTTTCATGTTGCAATATAAATCGGTGCAGCGCAGCCTTAGGTGTCCGCTATAAGACAGTAGGAAAATTTTTCCCGCTGTTTTTTTGACTTCCATCGGCTGCAAAAGAGGAAGGCTGTTGATAACGTCTTGATTGTTCAAGATTTTTCCTGTGCCGGCTTGGTCTTTTGTCAACCTTGTATGACATGGCACAGGCATTGCTATTTATCCAGAATACTATCGTTTCTTTTAGAAACGAAATCATGTTTGGGAGTTACCATGCGACGTTTTCAAATTTTAATTTTAGCGGTTTTCGTTCTGCAGCTTTGTTTTACCGGTAAGGCAGGGGCGGTGAGGCTCAAAGATGTAGCCTCGGTGCAGGGTGTGCGCACCAATCAGCTGGTGGGCTACGGACTGGTGGTCGGTCTTGACGGCACCGGTGACGGCAGCAAATCACCTTTCACCAGCCAGGCCCTGGTGAATATGCTGGAAAATATGGGTGTTCATGTCGACAAAAAAGACGTCAAGGTGCGAAATGTGGCCGGTGTCATGGTCACGGCAACGCTGCCGCCGTTTATTAAAACAGGACAGGTCATAGATGTCACCCTGTCTGCCCTGGGTGATGCCGATTCCTTGCAGGGCGGCACCCTTGTTGCCACTCCTTTGAAAGCGCTTGACGGTAAAGTGTACGCAGTGGCCCAGGGGCCCATAAGTATCGGCGGTTTTGAGCTGGAAACCGATAATCCCGACCGCCTGCAGAAAAATCATGTGACGGTTGCCCGCATTCCAGGCGGTGCCACGGTGGAAAGGGAAGTGGGCTTTTCCCTGCAGGGTAAAAAGGCCATTGTCTTAAATCTCAACAACCCGGATTTTACCACTATGTCCCGGGCGGTGCTGGCCGTAGACACCATGCTTGGCGGTAAATATGCCAAAGCCGAAGATGGTGCCACAATGAGCATCACCATACCGGAGGAATATGCGGATAATCAAGTCTCATTCATGGCTGCTGTAGAAAATATTGAAATTACCCCGGACTCCGCCGCGCGCATCATTATTGATGAGCGTACAGGTACCGTTGTCATGGGGAAAAATGTCATGATCAAGGAGCTGGCAGTGGCCCATGGCAACCTCAGTGTGCAGGTGACAAACCAGGGCAGGCAGTCAGACTTAAACAACGATAATGTGACCGCCAGGGACCAGGAAAATAAACTGGTGTCCCTTGAACCGGGCGTCACCCTGGGGGATCTTGTCGGGGCATTAAATGGAGTCGGCGTTACCCCTCGGGACCTTATTGCAATTCTGCAGTCAATTAAGGCTGCCGGCGCTCTTGAGGCGGATCTGGAGATTATTTAAATGAAAAGTGTATTACCGGCAACATTTCAATTTCAGGAAAGCATGCAATCTGTCGATAGTATGAGAGAGAGGCAGTTTGTTGCTCAGGCTGAAAATAAAAAGCTTGAGGGTGCCTGTAAGGATTTTGAAGCCATTCTTTTAAACAAATTGCTCACCTCCATGCGGGAAACCGTGCCGGAAGGAGGGCTTTTTGAAAAAAGTTTCGGCGAAAAAATTTATCAGTCCATGCTTGATGAAGAGATGACCCGACAGATGGCCCATGGCAAGGGAATAGGGCTGGGTGAACTTCTCTACAGGCATTTGAGCGCAGGCAGCAATCCGGCAGGCGGAGACATGAAAAAATGAACATTCAGGCAGAAAAAATAAATGACCCAACAGAACAGACGTTTCCATTACCTCTGATTCTCGACATATTGAAAAGGCAGATACTAATCTCCACCGGTTTTCTTGTCCTCCTGCAGGAGGAAAAAGAGGCATTAGTCAATATGAATATGAATGCCCTGATATCACTGACAAAGAGAAAAGAGCAGGAGCTGACGAAAATTGCCCAGCTCGATCATTCATTGCAGGAGGTTGCCGGGCAGATTGTCGCCAAGAAAGCAGGGGGGGAAACGGTGATTAAACTGGCCGAGCTTATCCCTTATATGACCCGTGAGGAAACAATAGCCGTCAAAAAAATGCGGGATCAGCTGGCCTCGTTGCGTGAAAAAATTACCGGCAATAATCTCATTAACAAGCGTTTCGCCAGTGATACCCTTGGCTATATCAATGATGCAATTTCACTTATATGCGGAGAAATTTCCTCTATTCCCCTGTATGGCATCCGTGGGAGAAAATACCAGGGAAACATCGGGCCCGCATTGATGAGCAGAGAGGTGTAGGATGCCCGGTATCGGACAGGTCCTCAATATAGCCAAAGAAGCGCTGCTTGCCCATCAGCAATCCGTTTCCGTAGCAGCACACAATATAGCCAATGTGGACACACCCGGCTATACCAGGCAGAGTCTGGCGCTGACCCAATCCGTTCCCACGCCGGAAGGGGTGGGGTTCTTCGGCAATGGCGTGCGGAGCATGGAGATCAATCGTCATTATGACCAGTTTATGGTGAAAAGGCTTACCACCCAGAATTCACTGCTCAGTGATCTCGAAGCCCAGCAAAATTCAATGCGTCTGGTGGAAACCTCTTTTAATGAGGCCCCGGGACTTGCGGTTAATGAATTGATGAGCGAATTCTGGGCCAGTTGGCAGACCCTGTCTACCTATCCGGAAATTATGGCCTCCCGTGGTGCGACAATCCAGCAGGCCCAACTGATTGTTGATCAGTTTCACAGTATGACGGCGGAAATTGCCAAGACGCGTAATGATATTGATACCAGTATCAACGCGGCCATCAATGACGTGAATGCGATTATGGCACAGCTTGCCCATATTAATGCTCAGATTGCCGCCTCGGAAACGGATCTTAAACAGCAGAATGATCTGCGTGACCGGCGTGATATGCTGATCGAAGATTTGTCGGGTTATCTGGAGATAAATTATTTTGAAATAGATACCGGCGCTTTCACCGTCCTCATGACGGACGGTCATACCCTGGTGGAAAATAATGAAAGTTGGCAGGTGGATTGGCTTGACGACAAACTGCAGTGGGTCAGCACCAATTCCGTTGGTTCCCAGATCAAAACAGCAGTGGGTGATGGAGCTGAGGTGGGTGGTAAACTGGGCGGCTGGATGGAAATTTTCAACCAGCTGACCCCCGGTCAAACGGAAAACTATCTTGGCCGTCTTGACGCCCTGGCCAATGCCATGATTCGCGAAGTGAACCAGCAGCATACCCAGGGTGTGGGGCTGGTGCAATTCTCGGAGCAGTTGACCAGTGCCGATTCCGCCAACAATACGACCCTGCTCACCAGTCTTGTTGATCCGGCATTAGCCACCGAAACCATCGCTGCCGGATCCATGACGATAAACGGCCGTGAAATAGGTAAAATTGAAGGCGGCGTTGCTGTAAACGGTCTGGCAACAACAAAAACATATAATGCTGTGCAGGCAATAAATGACGCTATTACCGGCGTCAGGGCGAAAATGACCACCCAGGTAGCCGGAGATGCCATAACAACAGGCCTTGCAGGCGGAGAAAGTGTTTCCTTTTCAATTAATGGAATTGTCGTCAGCCACACGGCAGCAGCTGGTGAAACAGCAATCCAGACGGCAACCAATGTGGTTGATGCCATTAACACGGCAATTGAAACATACAATGATCCGCCGTTACATACGGGAAACGTGCCGCCGATCACCATTGAAGCGGTATACGGAACCGGCTTAAACGGCGGGGCGGACCCTTCTATTGTTCTCAGAAATACCAAGGCAGGGGATGAGTCAAGAATCATCATCGATGGTATTGAAACGGACTCGTTGGCGGCTGACTATGTAGCTGAAAACAAACTGGGGCTCATTAATAATACCTATGTGTCCGATATTACAAATAATACGGGGGAGCTTTCGCTTTTTTCCCACGAAAGCGAAATAACTATTAAGGCTGGATCGGATGATCGCTATCTTGATCAGCTGGGACTTGGCGGCGGCAATATCAGCAGCACGGATGAAGGAGGCGACGGCCAACTCACCTATGAATTTTCAGATGGCGGGGTGCCGTTTTCCATGCAGGGTTTTGATTATTCCGATGAGATGATAACAGATGGCGGCAGTTTTAAAATCTGGTTGTATAATAACGACGACACCCTGGCCCTGCCGCAACCGGTGGAGGTTTCCATTGAGCGCTCCTATAATCTGCAGGATGTAGCGAATGCCATTAATGTATCCATAACAGAAGCTTCAGGAGAGTTGAATTCATGGGTGAACGCGGCCGTTAGAGATAATAAGCTGGTGCTGACGCCGGATGCCGATCATCAGTTTGCCTTTACCGAAGACACATCAAATTTTCTTGCCACTGCAGGGCTCAATACTTTTTTTACCGGTTCCTCTGCGGATTCAATCGGTATTAATGATGTTGTCAGCGAAAACCTCGACTATGTTGCCGCAGGCACGGTGAGTGAGAACGGGGAAATTTTCCGGGGAGATCAGTCAAATGCCCTGCTTGTCACCAATATCCAGCGTGATGAATATGTGCGTTTTACCGGCGGTGATGAGGGAACGCTTGATGGGTATTACAATGCCCTTGTAGGCGACATCGGCCTGAAGGGGCGTACGGTTGAGAGGGATCATGAGTACAATACCCTGGTAACCGGACAGATGAAAGAAATGCGGGATGCTACGTCGGGAGTTTCCCTTGATGAGGAGATGGCTGATCTTATTAAATTTCAGCAGGCCTATTCCGCAGCGGCAAAACTTATAACCTCATCGGATGAAATGATGCGGACACTCTTGGACGCGGTGTAAACATGCGAACCACACTGAACACCATCTACACCATGATAGGGAATAATCTGAGCAAGATTACGACGGATATGGCAAAAATCAACAGCCGTATCTCCTCCGGCATGGAAATGTCTAAGATTTCCGATGATCCTGTCAACATGGTCGGTGTGCTCGGCATGCGCTCAACTCTGGCGGAAATTAACCAATACCAGGACAATATGATTTTCGGCAACTCCATGATCGCAGCTTCGGAAGAGGCGTTGACCGGTATTAAGGATATGGTTTTACAGAGCAGGAACCAGGCGTTAATTGCCATTAATGACAGCCAGACTCCGGAAACAAGGCTCTATGTTGCCGAAGAGGTGCATGCGTATCTTGAACAGTCTGTCACCGTTGCCAACACGCGCTGGGACGGCAAGTATGTTTTTGGCGGCTTCAGGACAACGGGTTATACGGATGCCGAACCGATGCCGTTCATGCTGGGTTATATTGATGGTTACCAGATTAACGGGGAGACTCCTGTATCCCTGGATTACGATTCTCTCCCCGATCCTCCCATTGAGTATCAACTTGTGCCGGATGATCTGGAGATTAACGGCATTCCTGTCAGTACGGTCAATCCTGACGGTATTTCAGATGTGTACACCTCCGCATCGGCTGCGGCAAAGGCTGATGCAATTAATCTGATCAGTGATGAAACCGGGGTGACGGCGGAGGTGACGCCTGCTTTTCTGCAGAACAACGCAAGCGTAACTGCCGGTACCATGAACATCGGTGATCTTGTCATCAACGGCGTTGATATTTTTCCTGCTGTAACAGGAACGGATATTGTAGACCGGGATACGGATAATGTCTTGCTCAACGCCATCAATGACGTGCAGGGAGCGACCGGGGTGGTTGCCACCCGCGATGCCTCGGGACAGCTTGCCCTGAAGGCAATAGATGGTCGTAATGTACATATCGAAACCACGGTGAACGGCAGTGCCGTCAGCGGGTTTAACGATCCTGCTGCTGCAGTCGATCAGGATAGAGTTTATTTCGGCTCCGTCCAGCTCATGTCGGATCGGACTTTCATGCTGGAAAGCACCCTTACCCCTCCATATCCACCAGGGGGACTGGAACCGGCTTTTTCAGCCCTGGGGATTTCCGGCGGATCCACTGTCACCGGGGAATCATCCGACCTGCCTGGTGATGGAAAGCTCTCGGTGCAGAACATTCTTCGCCTTGACAACAATGTTCGTTATACAGGGGATAGAGAGAATGATGCCGAGATCAAGGTGGGGGCCAAAAGCACCATTGAAGTTGCGAAAAACGGCCAGGACGCCATTGCCGATACCGCTGTTTTTACGGTATTGAAAGAACTGGAGGATTATCTGCGCGGCCGGAATTACACCTTTGTCACCGGTATTCACGCAGAAGAAGACAGATATGCCACTCTGGAGACGATTAACGAAGGAAAAGAGCTGCTGGATGAACAGTTTCAAGACGGCGAGATGACCATTACCGTAACAGATCATTCCGTTTATCCCCCTGAAGACTTTGAAATGCTTATCCCCGTGGACATCAGCGAGGACACGCCGGACGATATTGCCGCCAAGCTCAACGGTGTTCCAGGGTTGAGCTCGAGCTGGGATGACACAGGGCACCTCCATATTGAAAGCTCGGATCCAGACCGTTACACCTTTAATGTGTCCTGTGACAGCAGCAATACCCTCAAAGTGTTCGGCATCGACTGGCACGAATTGCAGATCCAGGGGCTGACCCAATCCCTTGCCGATATTGATGAGGTTCTTTCGTCCCTTTCTACGCAGATTTCCGATTTTGGCGCCAGGGCCAATCGTATGTCTATCCAGACTCAGATATACTCCAATCTGGAATTGGCCAACCAGACAAATCTGTCGGAAAAACAGGATACTGACCTTACCGAAGCCATACTGGATCTCAAATCAAAGGAAGTTGCCTACCAGGCGGCACTGAGTGCCGCGGCGAAAACCATGCAGCTCAGTCTGGTTGATTATTTATAAGGGAAAGTGTTAGAATGAATTTTGTCGATCACATTAATACGTTACCGGGAGAACACCATGCTGATCCTTGCCAGGAAGGTTGGCGAGGCGATTATCATTGCCGACAATATCAAGGTCAGAGTGCTGGAGAACAAGGGCGGTCTGATCAAACTCGGGGTTGATGCCCCGGACGAGGTAACGATCCATCGCGAGGAAGTGTATTTGCGGATTCTTGAAGAAAACAAAAAAGCGGCCATGGAAACTCCTGATGATCTTTCCGGATTGGCCGGTTTTCTCTCTGAAGGAAAAGAGTGATTGAAATGAGTGGATTAAGTAAAAATATGAACCAGTCGGAAACAGATACTGCTCTTATGGTACAGACAAGCCGTTTCGGCGAAATTGCCGTGGATCCGGAGCGCATAATTACCCTGGTCAGCCCCTTGCTTGGTTTTCCTGAGTCGATACGTTTTATTCTGCGGCCGCACAGCCAAAAATCTCCTTTTGTGTGGCTGCAGTCCCTTGACAATCCGGATCTGGCCTTTGTGGTTATCCCGGCATCACTGATTAATACTGACTATCGGCCTGCTGTTTCGCCACAGATTTTAAAAGAGCTGCAATTCGCCCCGGGTCAGGAACAGGAGCTGTTGCTTATTCTGACGATTCCCAAGGACAATCCCGAAAAGATGACGGCAAACCTGCTGGGGCCGGTTGTCCTCAACAGCAGCCGGAGACTGGCCGCGCAGATTGTTCTTGATCCTAATAAGTATGATCCGTGTCAGCCGCTTTTCCCGCAAAAATGAAACGGGTCAAGGGCATAAAAAAATGTGATTACCACTAATTTTCAGCCTCCTGCGCAAATAACTGGCGAAGAATGAGGGTGGGAGCGGATTTATCCGCGAATTTACTGGGTTGGCAAGCAAGCAGTTCCATCTCCTTGCCGGCCCTTTTCGCGGCTAAAGCCGCTCCTACAGCGGGGTGCACTGATGAATGGCTGAATTTCGATGGTAATCACATAAAAAAAGCCGGCGTGGAGCCGGCTTGGTCAGATGTATTTTTGCAGGGGTCTGTCGTTTAATGACGAATAATTTCCTCATCGGAAAGAAGTTCATTCATCATTTTATTGGCAATTTCGCGGGAATCAATCTGGTACGTACCGGCATCAATTTCCTTTTTCAGGGATTCAATCATTTCCATGCGCATTTCCGGGGTCTGGGCCAGAATTTCCTGCATTTTCTGTACATCCCTGGAATTGCTGGAAAGCTCAACCTTGTCGGCGGCAACAAGACCGGCAACACCGGGATCGCCTTCGGCCTTGCGGGTTTTTTTTACTTCAACCTTGTTGTCCGTTCTTATTTGGGAAATTGCATCTGTTAACTTCATGACCAGCTCCTCTTGGCCCTTATAATGGGGGAAAGTCTTATTGTAAAATTTTATTTTCTCTTACGTATCATATCGACCTTTTTTTCACAAACTTTAACAAAATCATTTTTTTGTTGAGATTATTTTTTTACCCTTACACCCTGCATTGATTTTTACCCTTGGCTAATACATTTCCCCCTGTTAGAGTGCCTTGATGTCGTCCCATGAACCCGTTTATATTATTGATGGCAGCGCATATATTTATCGTGCCTATCACGCCATTACTCCCCTGTCAACCAGCAAGGGGCTGCTCACCCATGCTGTTTACGGATTTACCAACATTCTCCTTCGGGTCATCCGGGAAAAAGAGCCCGGATTTCTCGCCATTGCCTTTGATGCCAAAGGGCCGACATTCAGGCATGCAATGTATGATGAGTACAAGGCAAACAGGCCGCCGATGCCCGATGATCTCGTTTGCCAGATCCCCTATATAAAAAAGATATCCAAGGCCATGAACATCCTCTGTCTGGAAGAACAAGGGGTGGAGGCCGATGACATTATTGCTTCAGCCGCCATGCGTCTTGCTGAGGGGGGGCATCAGGTTGTTATTCTTTCCGGGGATAAGGATCTGCTGCAGCTGGTTGGGGACAGGGTTGTTCTCTGGGATCCCATGGCGGATCGGTTGATGGACAGCAATGCCATTCATGAAAAATATAATGTAGGGCCGGAGAAACTGAACGATCTTTTCGCCCTTATTGGTGATAGCTCCGATAATGTCCCCGGGGTGCCCGGAGTTGGGCCGAAAACCGCTGAAAAGCTTATTAATGAGTTTGGCAGTCTGCAGGGCCTGTACGAGGGCATTGACCAAATTTTCAAAAAGAAACTTAAAGAAAATCTTATCTCCTTTCAGGAACAGGCGTTCCTGTCAAAAAGACTCATTGCCTTAAAAGAGGATGTGGATGTTCCTTCCCAGCTTGAAGCTTACAGATTGCCCGAGCCGGACCGCAAGGCCCTGCATGAGCTTTATGCTGAACTTGAATTTTCCCGCCTGCTGAAAAATGACTCTCCTGCTGAAGGGATGGAGACGAATGAGTTTTTTCTGGTCAGCTCACGCGAGGAACTCGATAAAGTCTGTGGAAAACTGCTGAAGGCAGAGGCAATTGTGCTGGATACGGAAACCACTTCCCTTGATCCCCTTATCGCGGATCTTGTTGGTATTTCGCTGTGTGCCGACGGCAAAAAGTCCTGGTATGTCCCTGTTGCACATCGCGATGAGGATGGTCTTGTTGCCGGGCAGCTTAGTAAAGAAGAGGTTCTCTCTTGTCTTCGTCCTGCTTTTGAAAATACACATATTATCAAAACAGGACATAACCTCAAGTATGACTTTGCCGTGCTTAAGCATCATGGCGTCATTCTGCAGGGGCCTCTGTGCGATACCATGATCGCCTCGTATTTGATTGATCCGTCGCGCCGCACCCATAAGCTTGATGATCTGGCGGCCGAGTATCTTAATCTTCGCCTTACCTCTTTTCAGGAAGTTACGGCAAAGGACAAGCGATCGGGCGCCTTCAGCTTTGTCGATGTTGAGGCGGCTAAAAATTATTCCTGCGAGGATGTCGCTTCCACAAAGCTGTTGTGGGATTTTTTTGCCCCGCAACTGGATGAGCTGCAGTTGACTGATCTTTTTGAAAAGATTGAAATGCCCCTTGTGCCGATTCTGGCCAAAATGGAAGAAATGGGCATTTTGGTGGACCGGGAAATTCTTGCCGCCATGTCAAAAGAATTTGCCGGACAGCTGGCTGTTCTTGAAAAAAGAATATATGACCTTGCCGGAGAAGAGTTTAACATCAATTCCCCCAAACAGCTTGGCACCATTCTTTTTGATACCCTGCAATTGCCCCATGGCCGTAAGACAAAGACTGGTTATTCAACCGATGTCAAGGTGCTTGAGAAGCTTTCCTCCTACCATGAATTACCTGTCGCAGTCCTTGAGCAGCGTACCTTGAGTAAACTCAAATCAACCTATGTCGATAAGCTGGCCACCATGATTCATCCTGTCACCGGCAGGGTACATACCTCTTTTAACCAGACGGTCACCGCCACCGGCCGTTTGAGCAGCAGCAATCCGAACCTGCAGAATATTCCTATTCGTTCTCCGGAGGGGCAGCGCATTAGAGAGGCTTTTATCGCCGGAAGAAATAAAAAATTGTTGGCGGCAGACTACTCTCAGATTGATTTACGGGTGCTGGCCCATTACTCCAAAGATGAGGCCTTGCTCGATGCCTTTACTTCAGGTAAAGATGTCCACAACAAGACGGCGGCGGAGATTTTCCGGGTGCATTCCGCCCTTATCACTCCGCAGATGCGGCGTGTGGCAAAAAGTATTAACTTTGGCATTGTCTACGGCATGAGCGCTTTTGGCCTGGCGGCACAGCTCAATCTGAGCCGCAAAGAGGCCCAGACCTTTATCAACCGTTATTTTGATTTGTACAGCGGCGTTAAAAAATTCATGCAGGACATTGTCGAACAGGCGCGCCATGACGGGTACGTCACCACGCTTCTCCATCGGCGAAGAATGTTGCCGGATATTAACAGCAAGAGCAAAACCCAAAGAGAATTTGCTGAGCGGACCGCTTTGAATACGCCCATTCAGGGGACAGCGGCGGACATTATCAAGCTGGCAACCCTGAAGGCCGACCAGATGCTGCGCGATGCCGGCCTGTCAGCTGACCTGCTTTTGCAGATTCATGACGAGCTGGTTTTTGAAGTGCCTGTGGACGAACTTGAAAAGACAAGTGCTGTTGTCAAAGATGCCATGGAGAACGTCATGGAACTATCCGTGCCGCTTCTGGTCAATTTGTCATCAGGAGCCAATCTGGCGCAAACTAAATGAAGATTAATTGATAATTTAATGTCATTGATTTAAGCAAAAAATCTTATTTTCAGCCACGAACCCCACGAAAAAACACAAAATTTTTCCTTTTGTTTTTTTTTGTTTTCGTGTAGTTCGTGGATCTCGATGTCTTGCATACTCGCTTATCGGTGGCAATAAAAAACCGCTAATTCATATCAGGAGTTATATCCATGCTAGACCTTTTGCGCCGTAAAGCCCAGTCTCCTTATCTGCAGGCCACGGTAGTTATGATTATTATAGTTTTTATTTTCTGGGGTGTGGGCGGTAATCAGGGTGGCGCCCGCAACGCCGTGGCCACCGTTAATGGTGAATCCATCACCCAGAGGGAATATGATGAGGCTCTTGAACGCACTATTGATCAATACAGCAGCCAGTTCGGCGGTAATCTGCCCAAGGGATTTATGGAGGCACTGGATATAAAAAGACAGGTGCTCAATGAATTGATTCAGCAATCTCTTCTTCTCCAGGGTGGTGAAGACATGGGCATTTATGTCAGCGATGCTGAAATTCAGAATTCCATTAGGGAGATGACTGTTTTTCAGAACAACGGCGTTTTTGATCCAGGCCGTTATAAAGAGGTGCTGAAAGGATCTCGTCTGACTCCGATAAAATTTGAGAACGGTTTACGGTCTGATCTTCTTGTTACAAAAGTTGCCGGGGTGTTAAAAGGATTTGGCCGGGTTGTACCCCATGAGCTCGATGATCGCTTCAATTATGATACCAGTCAAATGCGTTTTGATTACACTGTGTTTGACTCCGGCAATTATATCGACCGGGTCACGGTTGACGATGAGGCGCTGGCGGAATTTTACGAAAAAAATAATGAAAACTACAAGACTGCTTCCCAAGTGAAGGTGAAGTTCCTTTCCTTTCTTGTCAGCGGTGAAATGGCGGATATTACCATTGCCAAAAATGAGGTTGATGACTATTACGCCTCCCACCAGGATGAATTTGGTCGCCCGGAAAAACGTAAGGCCCGTCATATCCTCCTGAAAACAACTGATCAGGACAGAGAGGCCCGCCGGGGAGAAATGGAAGGAATCCTTTCCAGGGCCAGGGCGGGGGAAGATTTTGCCTCTCTTGCCCGGGAATTTTCAGAAGACGGCTCTGCTTCGCGTGGCGGGGATCTTGGACTTTTCAGCCGCGGGCAGATGGTAAAACCCTTTGAGGAGGCGGCGTTCAGCCTCAAAGAGGGGGAGATCAGTGACATTGTTGAAACACAGTTCGGCTATCATATTATTAAAGTCGATGAAATACAGCCTGCTGAAATCAGGCTGCTGTCGGATGTAAAAAAAGAGATTGAGAGTAAATTAAAGAATCAGCAGGCCCAGAATAATACCTTTGAAAAGGCCAACGAGGCCTATGAAAAAATAATCTTTGCCGGCAGTCTGGCCAAATATGCAGAAAATTTTCATGTCACTCCCCAGGAGACGGATTTTTTCTCCCAGGATACACCCTCTGAAATACTGGGCAGCAATCCGGCAGTTGTCTCCACTGCTTTTTCTTTGAAAAAAGGAGAACTCAGTTCCCTTATTGACAGTCCGGAAGGGTATTATATTCTTTTTGTTGAAGATATCAAAGTGCCCCAGGTGCCGGAACTTGTTGAGGTTCGTGACCGGGTTGAGAAAGATTTTATAGCTTCTGAGGCGAAGAAGATGGCGACTAAAGAAGCGGATGAAACCTTTGCGGCAGTTACAGGCGGAGCAGATTTTGTTGAAACGGTGCAGGGGCTCGGCCTGGCCGTGCAGGTTTCAGATTATGTTTCCCGAAGCAAAAGACAGAGCGCCAATCTACCCGGAGAACTGGTGGACACGGCACTGCGCCTTACCGCAGATGCGCCCTACCCGGAAAAGACCATAGCCTCCGGTGACAGGTACTATCTCTGCCGCTTTAAAGATAAAAAAGAAGCAGGCGACGGAAATGGCAAGGAAAAAGAAGCTTTTGCCGCACGCCTTGCCATGGAAAAACAAAAAGAAATCATGGATGCCTGGATAAACCACCTGATGAAAAAGGGAAAGGTGACGGTGAACGAGAAGTATTTGTAGTAGCTCATCAGTACCCTTTTTTTCACCCTGCAGTAAAGATAACCTGAATGACGTCATTATGATGTTGTTCAGGTTTTTTTTGCCTTACAATCGCCTCTCCCGGGGGAGAGGGATAGGGTGAGGGCGAAAAATGCCTTAAGTTAATGGCATTGATGTGCAAATGGCTAAAAAACAAGCTTGACTCTATCTTGCCGAGGTGGTAGCAGATGGATAGGGCAGTTGGGTTTCATTCCTATGGTTATGATTTTATTAAAAAATCCAATGGGCTTTGCGTTGTGCTGAGGTCTTTTTGCATTACATGCGTGTATATTTCCGTAACCCTCTTCAAGATCCTGAAAATGAAGTTGGGTAACTCGTTCTATATGGTCACGTAATTCGGGATGTATATCATGGGGCAGGAACGTGGTTCTGTCCTTATCTCCTTTCCCATGACGTATATAGATGTGGCCCTGACCAAAATCAATATCCTGAATGCGGAGCCGGATGCATTCCATTAACCGGAGCCCTGATCCATAAAGGAGCTTGACCATCAGGGCATGGGTGCCGGTCATTTTGTTAAGCAGATTGCGGACTTCGTTTTGGGTTAAAACAGTGGGCAGTCACGGAGTACGTTTTGACCGGCTTGGGTCGAAAGGGGGGTCAAGTCTACCGTTGACTTTTCAGGGTTGTTGTGTTAATAAAATTATATGTCCAGACCATTACGAATAGAATATCCAGGCGCCTGGTACCATGTTATGAACGGTGGGCGGCGTAGAGAAAAAATATTTGAATCTTCCAAGGACTATGAAATGTTCATTATGGTTCTT
>DAOUUW010000083.1 GCA_030667965.1 Deltaproteobacteria bacterium | reverse complement strand
CAGATCGAGAATGGTTTCCTTCCCGCCGGGGCGAATGAAATGAGCAAGCAACACTGCGTCCAGAGAAAAACGGTAGCCATCCTCATGCTGGGCACAATGGAGTTTTCCGTTAAACAGCGTGTCTTCCGTCACTCGAGGAGGCATGGCTTTTAAAATACTTAAAGTGAGCTAAACTTTAGGCACTTATTCCACCTTCTCATCCGCAACGATTTTATTAACAAGCAGCCCTGTTAATATTTTCGGATAAAAATAGGTGGACTTGTGGGGCATGATGAGGTTTTCATCAGCAATCTGTTTAACCTGTTCAACCGTGGTATTGTTCATAAGAAAAAGAACAGGACTCATAAGACAGGAAGGATCAACCGCCTCTTTCACTGCCGCGTCAAGGGCTTCATCCAGATCACTGTAATATGATATCAATCCCTCATTGTCGCATTTTTCATGACCAAGGCCGAGTACACGCTCAATGAGCAGGTCGGACAAAACCACCACATCAAGCTCGCGCAAGACGGCGGGCATATCTACCCCAAATATCTTTTCCATGACATCAACCTGCAGTTTCAACAGGAAAGAACGGTCGGCAATGGGTTCGTACATACCGAAAAGGATCTGGCCGCCCCGCCCCTCTTCCATCCTCTCCAGGGTCTGCTCAATGAGAGTCTCCCGGCTGCCTCCGCCGATCTCCTCAATATCAAAATATCCCTGCATTTTTTCAACAAGGGCTGCAGTGTCGATTGTGCCGGGGAAATGCACGAGACGATGGGTTGGCAGTACGGTAAGCCCGGCATCTTCCATGGGACAGAGATACATCATGATATGATTATAGGGGCTGTCCCGGGCAACCTTGCCCTGCCGCTTTCCCATCAGCTCCCTGAGCTGCAGGGCAGTGGTATATCGGTGATGACCATCGGCAATATAAAGCGCTTTTTCACGAAACGCATTACGAGTCCGGTCCAACGTCTCCCTGTCGGTGACAGCCCACAGCATATGACGGCATCCGTCCTGATCTTCAACATTATAAAGAGGTTCCTCGGGACAGGCTTTCTCAAGATTTTCCATGATAGCACCGTCTGGATCCGGATAAAGGGCAAAAATCTGACTGAACTGGGCCTGACAGGTGTCAATGAGGCGCAGCCTGTCATCTGTGACCCCGCGAAATGTTTTTTCATGGGGTTTGACAATGCCCTCGCCAAACTCGGCAAGCCCGACCAGGGCCACCAGCCCCTTACGGGTGAAGTTGCGGCCGTTGGACAGAGAATAATTGATCTTATACAGATAGATTGAATCTTCACTGTCGCGGCAAAGAATATTTTCATCCTGCCAGCGATTAAAAATTGCTTTTGCTCCCTCGTAACGCTCTGTGGACAGCTGATCTCCGGCCTGCTTGGTCAGATCAAGCTGGATCATATTGTAGGGATTTTTAGACAACAGGGCAACCTGGGCCTTTTCATCAATAACATCATAGGGAGGCGTGACCACGTCTTCCATATGTTTGATTTTTTCTAAATTATAGCGAAGGCCTCGAAAGGGGGCGATTTTAGCCATGGAACATCTTCTCCTTACCGGCAGGACGGATATCTATTTTAGATTTGCGCATCAGGGTGTTTGTGATTACATTATTTTGTTCATGATTTTACAGAAATTCTACTTTAAGAGAGATTTTCTGTTATCTAAATATCAATTTGGGAGTTTTTACAAGACCATCAAATAGCATATTTTACGGCAAATAGAGACAAAAAACATCAGGAGAACAATTATGTTTGATATTTTTTTAAAAACCCATTTTTCCGCCGGACACCACCTGCGCAACTACCCCGGCAACTGTGAAAAGCCCCACGGACACAACTGGGATATCGAGGTGACGGTGCGGGCCGTCGAACTTGACGAACTTGGCATGGGCATTGATTTCCGCACAGTAAAGGATGCTGTCAATAAAGTGATGGACGACCTTGACCACTGCGACCTCAACGACCATTCGGCCTTCCAGGACAAAAACCCCTCATCGGAAAATATTGCCGTTTACATTTTCGACTCCCTGAAAGACGTTCTTTCATCGGATCGCTACGGAGTCCATAGTGTGCTGGTCGGCGAAACGCGGAATTGCGGAGTCATCTATCGCGGCCCCTCACCTGCCTGAGTCCGGGAATGACGCATCTGCAGATATCCGAACTTTTTTACTCAATCCAGGGGGAATCGACGTTTGCCGGTTACCCCTGCGCCTTTATCCGCCTGGCGGACTGCAACCTGCGCTGCTCATTCTGCGATGCCCGCTATACCTATGATGAAAAACCCGTCTCAACGACGATTGAAGACATTCTTTCTTTTACAGAAGAATACCCGACGGCACTAGTTGAGATCACCGGCGGCGAACCCCTTTTACAGGAGGGGGTGTATCCGCTGATGGAGGAGTTGCTCCGGGCAAAACGCGTGGTACTGCTGGAAACAAACGGCAGCGTCAGCCTTGCCGAAGTGCCGGACGGGGTTATCAAAATCATGGACCTCAAATGCCCGGACAGCGGCATGAGCGACAAGATGGACATGGATAACCTTGGGCATCTCTCCCCGGCGGATGAGCTGAAATGCGTCATCTGCTCAAGAAACGATTATCTGTGGGCTGTTGAAACGATACGCAGATATCTTCCGGGATTTCAAAATGGAGGCAGTCTGAAAGACAGTGTTACAATTCTTTTCTCCCCGGTAACGGCAAAACTTGCCCCTGAGTTGCTGGCCCAATGGATTCTTGAAGACCAGATCCCGGTACGCCTGCAGCTCCAGCTGCACACCATCCTGTGGCCGACAAAAAAAAGAGGTGTTTGAATGCAGGCAGGCCCGTTTTTTGCTTATCAAGTTGTATGGTGGTTCGCTAGGTAGGGTGCGCAACGCGCACCCTACCTTCTTCAACCTTCAACCTAATAATTTTACAACATCACATTGATTTATTGAAATAATTTGTTATAATTCTTTAAACTCAGGCCATGACCACAAACGCTTAGACTACAAAATACTCATCAAACACCCGGACTGACTATGGGAAAAAGCGTTACCGCCCTTCTCTCGTTCCTGCTGTATATTGCCATGATTTTCCCGGCCCAGGCAGGCATTTCCACCAGTGCGACCTCCATTGCCGCCTGTCGCAAAACAGCGCCCTCCCTTGAGATGAAACTGGCCCGCATGGGTCTTGAATTCGGCAGCCCTATTTTCATACGTATCTTTAAAGAATCAAACGAACTGGAATTATGGGTACAAGACGAAGACAGCTACAAACTTTTCAAAACCTATGAAATATGCTGCTCATCCGGAAAGCTTGGTCCAAAACTGAGGGAAGGAGACGAACAGAGCCCGGAAGGGTTTTACTATGTCAGCGGCTCGCAGCTCAATCCATTCAGCAGATTCCACCTTTCATTTAATATCGGCTACCCAAACAGCTACGACAAGGCCCATGGCCGCACCGGCAGTGCCCTGATGGTGCATGGTGACTGCGTTTCAGTGGGCTGCTTTGCCATGACCGACCCCCTGGTGGAAAAAATTTACACCATGGCCGAGGCCGCCCTGAAAAACGGCCAGCCTTTTTTCAAGGTCCACATCTTCCCTTTTAGAATGACCGCGAAAAACATAAAGAGACACGAAGACTCTCGCTGGATACAATTCTGGACCAACTTAAAGGAGGGTTATGACCATTTCGAGGAAGCCGGGATCCCTCCAAGCACCACGGTAAGAAGCAAAAAATACATATTCAACAGTCCGTGCGAAAAAACTGCCCGCAACGATGTAGCAAGTAAGAAAAATTTCAATTAATTCCCCCCTCTCCCCAGGGAGAGGGAGAACCTCTTTTCACGCCCTACCTGAACCAGCACCTGCCCTCGCCGATTATCTTGTAGAGTATGGATGCAAGTCCGCCCGGCAGCAGATAATCCCTGCCTGCAGCCCTTTTAAACATTGAAGCGGAACGTCGATCCATCTCTCTCCAATTCATCTCCGGTGACCCGGAAGCGATGGTCTCGAACAAAAATACATTATAGGCATTATTAATTTCCGTCATGCCCGTGCCCATTGTGCCCAGAATATCTATGTTGTTGCAGAAAATACCGGTAAGCTCCAGATAGGCGTTTACCCCACCGCAAGAACCGAGGCTCAGAAAACGCTGTTTTCCAGCCATTTTACCCCTGTCAATGCTGCCTGTTTCGACAATTTCCCGCAGAGGAATGAGGAGATGATCTTCCAGCCAGTAACTATGCCCCCGGTGAATGAACATCTCGTGACCACCGGTTATAAACTCTTCTACTAAGCGTTTCTGCAGGCTTCTGTCATGGAAAACAACGACACTATGAGAAAGAGTCAGGGAATGAACCCTTTTGACAAAATCAACCACCACGGGTTTCTCTTTCAAGAAGAGATAGAGGGCGTGCATACTGTCTGCTTTCCGGTCAATAACGTCCGCCAAAACGTTTTTTAATTCGTCCTGCACCAGGGGGCTGACCACATCCACCAGAAAATATTCTCCGGCTCGTGGCGTATAGCCTTTTGACAGGAGATACCGGCTGTTAGACAGAAAAGAAAGACGGCTGTCATCATCGGAATTATAGACAGACAAGGCGCTCAAAATTCCGTCATCACGCCATTGACCAAACGGTGTGCGGGCATATCGAAGCAGGTCGACCTCCCCGTATCTGCCAAGGACATCCCTGACTTGCCGGACAATATCGTCTCCCAGAATATCAGGCTGCTCTTCCAGATAGTATTGCAGGATTACCCTGATCTGATTAACAAAGATGAGATTGTCCCTGCCTGCCAGATCAATCATTTCCTCAAGCAGAAAATGCCGTGCAGCAGGCTTCACTTCATGCAGGATATTGGCAAAACTTGCGGCAAAAAAAATCAGGCTTTTCTCATCTCGAAAGGCCGAATCGGCAACGAGTTCAAGTATTTTCCCCTGTCCCGCTTCGTCGTCAGGGAAAAAACGGGCCAGTCTTCCCTTCTGGGCCATACTGGAGATAAAGGTTGCAACGTACGTATGCCCCGGATCAACAACCTGAAGAAAATCAAAGAGCTTGCCTTTAAAAGCCGTATCCAGACGTTTTTGCAGCTCCGGCACCAGAACCAGCCGATAGGAACTGTCGTAGAGAATCGTTATCCTGGAAAGCAATACATAGATGTTTGCCGTACTGCACTCTTTTGCCGCCAGTTGCCGCGCCGCTGCAGTTGCCCTGCGCAGTATCGCCACAGCACCTGCTTTATCACCCCTGCCGGCAAGGCTGGAAAGCTTGGCGCCGAAATCATTCCTGACAGAAGCAGGAAGCCCGGCAAAAATATCGTTCAGCCGGGCAAAAGAAGAGGAACGCAGCTCGGCGGACGGGATCTCTTCGCCACCTGCGCCGGTGACTGCATGAAAATTATTAATGTGCCAGACGATATCATCGGAGGCCTGATAAAAAGCAGCCAACAAGGTCTTTTTTTGCTCGGCGGAAAATGCAAGAAACAGGGCGTCATGACTATCTTCCGGTTGGACAAAATAGTCCAGCCAGTCAAGTGCTTGCTTGCCGGTCATTTCAGGAAGCTTGAACATGCCCCGGGCATTCCAGCAGGATACTTGAGAAAGACGGCTGATAAAATCCATGGCCGCCAGCACCTCATCAACACGAATACCGGCAATGCCGGCACAACTTTCCACAGTGCGGCATTGCTCTTCAGAGAGATCTTTTATTTTCTCAAGACCCAGAACAGCCGATCTTCCAGTCAGTCCGTTTATTTCAAAAAAACTCTTGGCAGCCCACGAGGCAAAGGGACCAAGATTCCGGATAAGGGAGATACCATCAAGGGCAAGCTGCGGACTGAGAGAGGCCGGAGAAAAAAGGCTCTTGGCCGCCCATACCGAGGTAAATTCCAGTCTCCGTACGGCTTTCAGCCCCGTGTATGCAATATCTGCATCAACACCCTCCATGGAGGCAAAAAGCTCAAAAATTTCAAGGTGAAAAAAGGTAAGCGGTTCCTCTTGAAGCTCAGGAATCACCTGCAAGATACTGGCGGCAGAAGTACCAGGCAATTGACAGAAAACTCTAAAAGCCCTCATGTTGGAGTAATCCAGCGACTCCACCAGATTCCTGCCCGATACGAGTTGTTCTTCCGTTATACCGGGCACCCCCTTCATTGCCTCCATGGTGCGGTCAAGGGCGCCTCCGGCCATGCATTGGTCAGCAGAAAAAAACAAGGTCAAAAAGCAGAACAGCCCGGCAAATCCACTCAAAGCCATCCTTTTCAAACTAACCTTCATACTCAAATCCCTTTACTGAACATCAATGCGCACCATTTTTCCTCCGGCATTTTGCCCTCATTCTTCCTTTCCAGGCTGCTCATCAAAAACAGGGGCAGTATGCCGAAAAACCACCTTTCGGAAAAAATCAATGGTATTCATCCGGCGATTCAGCATGAGCACCTGCTCACGTACAAGACCGGTCATGGGAATACGGGTAATTGCCATCTTGTATTCAATATTTGACGCATACCTGCTGTCAAGATACCAGGCATAAACAAGACCCATGAGCATACCCGGCGGAGTAAAGCCTTCATTGCCGCTGATCAGCCGGGTAAAAAGAAATTCATTATCAGCAGCATGCTGCATACGGGCAAGTTGAAGAAATTGACAAAGCTCGGACGGCGAGAAAAAACAGCGCCTGTTCTCCTCCGGTTCAAGTGTCAGTTTATACACCTTTCCAAGGAGAAATCCGTCCTGCTCCATGGGAGCAACTTTTTTATCCCTGGCATAATTACCAAGCAAAGACTGCCCCAGGGCCACCAGAAAAGCCCCCTCCAGGCTGGCCGGATCAGCGGACATTGATTCATGTATTTTGATCTTGCCATCCTCCGGATCATAAAAGGAAGAAACACGGTCCCACTGCAGACTGCGCTGCCACTGGTCTTCCTTTATCACCTCTACTCCTTTAACCTGATCCAGATGGTCCTGCCGAATGTCCCAGTGCCGCCAGAATATCTGTTCAAGATCGTTTACCAAACCATCGTCAAGCTGCCATTCCTTCAGACGCTGCAGGACAAAAATCCTGCGCATATCCGGAGTCAAGCGGTCCTGCCTGTTATAATGGGTATACTGAAATGAGGCAGGCAGATCGGATTCCACCCCCCGGGGAATATGGTCCCGTGCCGCCCACAAAGTCTTGATGGCCTTGGCAAGAGTCAGCGGGTCATGCTGCACCTTTCTCTCTTTCAAGGCCCGATCGGAAAAAATCCGGGCCTCCACCGGGGCAAACCCCATCTGCCGGACCTTACCCCGGTCAAGATAAATGGGCACCTTGTCCTCCACCGCATAGCTTTGCAGGATATTGCCGGGAATGTCCTGCAGTCCGAGAATAAGCACCTGCTCAAAGAGATCCTTCACACCTCCGGGAATATTACGATGATAGGCGTTGATCAGATCGGACACGTAAAACTTGCGCCTGGGATCTTCCAGGACAAGGTCGGTTTCCCCTTTCTGGATCCAGAGGTTGCCGACAAGAATCTTCAGGGCCGTGCTGTTGCTTCGTACCTTTTCAGCGATGCCGGGAACCTGCAGGATTGGGATAATACTTGTGTAAAGACTTCCAGGGGCAAAAACAATAATATCAGACGACGAGATTGCTTCTAAAACTTCTTCAGGAACATTGGGCTCTTTGGCAAACTCGACAAAAACCCGGTCAACCGCTGTATTGCGCCTGGCGGTGGCTGTCTTATTCTCTCCGCTGACAAGCACGCCGTTACTATAGCGCACCTTGAGATGGGCCGGGGTCGTGGTGCAGGGAAGCACTGACCCTCTTGTTACGCCGATTAAAGCACCAAGCCGGTTGATCCCTGCCAGGATATCCTCTGAAGAAGGCGAGTCAGTTTGCACGTCTCGATAAATGGCTGCAGCAAGCAGGAGGTTTCCCAGACAATGGGGTCTCTCAAGCAGGCGGGACAACCGGGGATCATCATAGATGGAATCAAGAAGAGCGGTAAGACCGTCTGCCATCTCCCCCGGCAGACCCGGCAGGGCCAATCCGCCTCCAAGCAAGTCCTTGATGGAAGAAGGACGATTATTGAAACGCAGATTAAAAAGCCTGTGCAGAATGGCAACAATCTGATGGCATTCCTCATTATTCAGGTCATAGGTTTTTGCCAGGACTTTTTTACGGATGGAGGAAAGGAGTACGTGGCGAATGTCGCCAAGGGCAATCAGGGGAAGGTCTTTAAGCAGTTCCCCGGTGGAACCTCCGTCGTCGGTGACGCAGACAATGGAGCGGGCATTGGGGAAAACCTCTTTCATGCCCTGAAAAGGATCAGAGGCCCAACCGGGATTCCGGCTATCGCCGCCGATGACATTGGACAGCCCGGTTCCCCCGCCAAAAACCACAACACGCAGGTTCGAGGTGTCCACCCCGCATAATGTGGCGGCCATATCTTCAAGACGCGCCACCACCGAGGGAGGACCGACCGGTGGTCCGACCAGCACCAACTCGATGAGTTTTTCCACCAGATCGTGGCGGCAAACAAGATCAAGAGGGTCCAGTCTTGTCTGGGTCAATAATTTCAGACTGGTTGAAACAGGATCGTAGTGTTGCAATTTTTAAAGCCCCGTGGCTTCCATCTGCTTATGCACTGCAGCCTCGGATTCGGCCAGGTCCGCTTTTTCCTCGGCAGTCAATTCAAACTCGAGAATCTTTTCAATGCCGCCGGAACCCAGCACAACCGGAACACCGAGAAAGCATCCTGAAAAGCCAAACTCACCTTCAACATAGGCGGCACAGGGAAGAACCCGCTTGCTGTCCGTCAGAATCGCTTCGGCCATTTCAATGGCAGCCAGACCAGGGGTATAAAAAGCGGATCCTGTTTTCAGGTGATTGACGATCTCAACGCCGCCATGCTGGGTGCGCGTAACAATGGCGGCCAGTTCCTCTGCTGAAAGAAGGTCCGTCACCGGGACACCGGAGACATTGGCCAGCCGTACCAGGGGCATCATGTTATCACCGTGGATACCCATGACCATGGCATTAACGTCACGGGGGGCAACGCCCAGGGCATCCGCCAGAAATGTGCGATAACGGGCGGAATCGAGCACACCGGCCATACCAATGACCCTGTTTTTGGGAAATCCGGATATCTTGAAGGCAGTGTAAACCATGGCGTCAATGGGATTGGTTACCACAATGAGGACACAATCCGGAGAATGCTTTGCCGCCTGCTCGGCGCATGATTTGACAATTGCCACATTTTTGGCCAGCAAATCATCGCGGGACATCCCGGGCTTTCTGGCAAGCCCTGCGGTAATAATGACCACATCGGAACCGGCTGAATCGGCAAATTCGTTGGAACCTGTGACGCGGCCTGAAAAACCGTCTACAGGTCCAGACTGCAGAAGATCAAGAGCTTTGCCCTGAGGAACCCCTTCCACAACATCCAGTAAAAGTATATCGCCAAGCCCTCTGCTTGCCGCCCAATGGGCCGCAGTGGCCCCGACATTTCCAGCACCGATAATTGTAATTTTATTTCGCATTTTTATTTCCTCGTTAATATTAAAGTCAATAGCTTAAGGCACAAAGGCAGAAGGCACAAAGGCACAAAGTTTAAGAAAAACATCTTAACAAAAAACTACCTTCACTCTGTGCCTCTGTGCCTCTGTGCCTCTGTGCCTTTGTGCCTCTGTGCCTTTGCCCCTCTGTGCCTTTGCCCCTCTGTGCCTCTGTGCCTCTGTGCCTCTGTGCCTTTGCCCCTCAGTCCCTTACATAATTTCAGCAACACGCTCCAAGTCTTTCGGCGTATCCACCTCGACAGAGTCATGTTCAGTCAATACCACTTTAATCTTATAGCCGTATTCAAGGGCCCGCAGCTGTTCCAGTTTTTCAAAACGCTCCCACTCCCCTTCCGGCAGGCTGACAAAGGTCAGCAAAAACCCTTTGCGATAGGCATAAAAACCTAAATGTTTATAATAGGTCGGCGGCGGCGGGCACTCGGGGTCGCGCTGAAAAGGGATGGGTGCCCGTGAAAAATAAAGGGCCATGCCGTTGCGGTCAAACACGGTTTTCACATGATTGGGGTCATCGATTTCCTCTTGCCGCACGATCTTGTAAATCAGGGTGGACATGGGCAGAGCCGGATCATCCAGCAGGGGCCGAGCAACCTGTTCAACAATGTCCACCGGAAAAAGCGGCTGATCTCCCTGAATATTGACCACCACGTCCTGCTCCGCCACATTCATCAAGGTTGCGGCCTCAGCCAGTCGGTCGGTGCCGGAAACATGGTCCGGGCTTGTCATGACCGCCTCTCCACCGAAAGAGCGGACGCATTCGGCAATGCGCTCATCATCGGTGGCAACCGCCACCCTGGAAAGGATGGGGGCGGCCATGGCCCGCTCGTACACATGCTGGACCATGGGTTTTCCCTTAATTAAGGCTAAAGGTTTTCCTTCAAAACGGTTAGAATGATATCGAGCCGGAATAATGGCAACGACCTTTGGTTCGAGTTTATTTTGTAAGTCCATAAAAAGAAGTTTTAAGTATAAAGAAAGTTTTAAGTATTAAGCAACCCCCCCTCCCTTGCCCTCCCCCCTCAGGTGGGAGGGCAAGGGAGGGGGGGTTACCTGGAAGGTTTACGTTACGTATGTCATTATCTCATCACATCTGCCTGATCTGTGAAGATTCGAACAGCAAAGACAGGGTTACAACCCTGTCTGCCAGGCTCGATCTCCCCATTAGCAAAGAACAGGATGAATGTGATTTTTTTCTTGTCCAGACTGATACAAGACTTGAATTGCGTCAAGCCGGATCCTGTGCTCCGGGACCTGTTTATGTCGATTTTGCTTCAGCCACGCTCCTGTACCGGCGGCAGCACGGAGGCGGAAGAAAAGAACCGCTTGCCAGGGCTGTAGGGCTGAAGGCAAACCGTTGCCCCTTCGTACTTGATGCCACAGCAGGCCTTGGACGTGACGCATTCATGCTGGCAAATCTCGGTTGCCGGGTGCATCTCCTGGAACGCTCACCCATAATCGCCGCCCTGTTGGAAGACGGCCTTCACTGGGCCGGACTCAACCCGAAAATACGTGACATTGCAGCCAGGATGACAATTGCCAACACTGACGCCTTCGGTCTCTCCATCCTGTCTCCCCTGCCGGACGTCATCTACCTTGACCCGATGTACCCGCATCGTTCAAAAAGCGCTCTGGTCAAAAAGGAAATGCGCCTGGTACGAACCCTGGTGGGAGACGACCATGACGCATGCAAACTTCTTATCTGGGCCAGGGGCTTCAAGGGGGTTCGCGTGGTAGTCAAACGCCCCAAAGATGCGCCAACCCTTACAGAACAGAAGCCCTCGACCGTCATTACCAGCAAAAACAGCCGGTTTGATATTTATTTGTGATTACCACGGAACTTCAACCTTCAGCCTTCAGCCTGAAAAGCTTTTGTGGTGCGCAATGCGCACCCTACACTACCGCCTTTTTCAACGCATCCGTAATTTGCGACAAACGCTCTGCAGAGAGATGTATCGGCACCTGATATACCAGCAGCCTGTCCATCAAGGCAGCTGATGCGGGCAGGGCTTCCCTGTCGTAAACAACGCGCCGTTTTCCGCCGCCGTCATTAAAAGGCCAGCCCGATTTCGCCAGGGTGGAACCGGCAAGAAGATGCTCCCACCGGGGATAAAAATGCCAGGTATTACTGCCAAAGGGTATGGCCCCGGCGCCGTTGTCGGCAAGCACGCCATTTACTTCTTTTGCCTTTTGCGCATCGGGCAGAAAAAAACCGATAAAAGTCGCCGTATCACCCTCCTCGTCAAGGATAGTGCGGAAAGTGACACCCGGCAGAACGGAAATAGCCTCTTTCAGTGCCGCCTTGTTCTTCTTCTGGCTGCTGATCATGTTGTCAAGTTTTGCCAGCTGGGCAATGCCCATGGCGCCCTGCAACTCCATCATGCGGTAGTTAAAGCCGATAAAACTGCGCCCCTCACCGCCGCGGCCGCCAGGATTAACGGCGTGATCATGGCCGTGGTCGTGGTATTCGGACATATTGCGCCACAGCGTCTCATCATCAGTTATAATCATGCCCCCTTCACCGGTGGTCATGGTTTTTACCGAATCAAAAGAAAAGGTGCCGCAGGCTCCAAAACTACCGAGATGTTTGCCGTGCAGGGTTCCGCCGGCAGCCTGGGCCGTATCTTCCAACACAGGAATTCCATGCCTGTCGGCTATGGCCTTGATCTCATTAATACGAGCCATGGCACCGAGCATATGTACCGGAATGATCGCCTTTGTCTTTTCAGTGATTTTCTTTTCAAGATCAATGGGATCCATGTTCAGGGTTTCGTCAACTTCGGTGAAAACAGGGACCGCGCCCACATCAAAAATCGCCTCCCAGGTGGCGACAAAGGTGAAACCCTGGGTTATCACCTCATCGCCGGGACCGACGCCAAGGGCTACCAAGGCAACCTTCAAGGCTGCCGAACCGGATGTCACGGCCTGGGCATATTT
>DAOUUW010000177.1 GCA_030667965.1 Deltaproteobacteria bacterium | reverse complement strand
CGAGCTTGCATTTTTTTCATTTTTTATCCTGTTGTCCGTCTTTCTGCTGGAGTCCTGGCAGCGGCGTTTTTTCTGCCGCAATATCTGCCCCTTGGGGGCAATGTTGGGGCTCCTTGGCAGAATAAGCCTGCTGCGCGGACACGGCGGCAATGACAGTTGTAAAAAATGCCGGGTCTGCCGCGACATCTGCCGCATGGGGGCCATTGATGAAGAGAGAAACATCCATATGGACCAGTGTTCTTTCTGCCTGGAATGCCTTGATAAATGCCCCAGGAATATCATCACCTTTTCCCCCGGAAAACCAGAGCGGCCAGTGCCGCATTTTTCTCTGTCCCGCAGGGTTTTTGCCGGATCACTGGCAGGAGGAGCCCTGTTGCCTCTTTTTACCGGCGTACGTTCCCTTGCCAAGGTGCCTGATCCCTCTCTCATCAGGCCACCGGGTGCTTTGGCGGAAAAGGAATTTCTTGACCGTTGCGTCCGTTGCAGCGAATACATGAAGGTCTGTATCGGCAATGCCCTGCAACCTGTTTTTTTGGAGGCGGGTCTTGAGGGCATGTTTACTCCAAAGGTTGTTTCACGACTTGGCTACTGTGAATTTAACTGCACCCTGTGCGGTCAGGTCTGTCCGACAGGCGCTATCGGGGTGCTGGGGCTTGAGGAAAAGCACAGGGCCAAAATTGGACACGCTTTTTTTGACAAGAATCTTTGCCTGCCCTATGCCAAGGGAATTCCCTGCATTGTCTGCGAGGAACATTGCCCCACCCCGGACAAGGCCATCAAATTCAGGGAGGTCATGGTCGTTAATGATCAGAGTGTTGAAGTCCTGGTCAAACAACCTTATGTGGTCGATCATCTCTGCATCGGCTGTGGAATTTGCGAAAATAAATGCCCTCTTCCGGGCAGAGCGGCAATACGCATTACCTCGGCGGGAGAGAGCAGGGACCCGGAAAAGGCATTGCCGGTTGCGGGCAGCGGCTATTATGGGTAAAGTGCGGTGATGCAGAAGGAAAAAAAAGAAATAGAGGTGAGTCCCGCAGCCCGCAATTTTATCATAAATAAAGGGGGGCACGTCACCATTTATGCGGCTATGAAACCTGCTGTGGATGGCTGATGAGTTAAAACGAAAACCCCTGCGGTCCGCATGGGCCAACCTGAATCGAAAAATAAAGCCAAATTCACCTCTCAGCAGTTTGAAGGCGTCACTGTCTGGAAAGCGGCGGATATTGGCGTTGATGAAAGAAAAGGCGTCATACGAATAGGTTTGATGCGGATCTTTTTCTTTAAGAATCTCAAGATCGACGGGGCGGTAATTGCGGCAGAATCATAAAAAGGATGTATCTATTCAGCTGCACTTCACCTGCGCACGATCAGCCTGTCTTACATAGCACCAGTATGCTGCGACAGACTGCCTGTGCGCATCTAAAGCACATCTGAACAGATACATTCGGTGGTTTTCGTCATTTTTCGGCATTAAGCTGAACAGTTACAAAAGGATGAAGTTTTAAGGTGGTTAAATAACAATTTATACGCGACTTTGACGTTGCCGTGTGGTTCTGTAAGATAGAGATTGTTAATTGTCTCGCTTTATGTATATCTTAAAAAAGAAGCTATTCAATTGACAAAGAGACGGTAGGACAAAAAAGCACAAACTGAAGAATAAAAAGGTCGAGCAATCGCCATGCCCGAAGATACCCGGATTTTCAACTTTTGCAGTTTTGCGGATCTTGGTCGCCGTATGCCGTTGCGTTTTTTTCTTTTTTCATTGGTGTGGTTTGTGCTCACCGGTTACGATGGAGCCGGCTGGATAATAGGTTTTCCCGCCGTGCTGCTTGCCGCCTGTCTGAGCCTTCTGTTGTCCCCTTCTCCCGGTATTTCCATCAGTCTGGTCGGTGCCTGCCGTTTCATTCCTTTTTTCCTGCGTCAATCAACACTGAGCGGTATTGATGTCATGCGCCGCGCCCTTTCTCCCCGACCGGTAATTAATCCGGGCCTGGTGTCCTATTCCACCTTTCTGCCGGAAGGTGCGGCCAGGGTTTTTTTCGTCAACACGATCAGTCTGTTACCCGGCACCCTGAGTGCCGATCTGCATGACAACAGAGTGACGGTGCATACCATTGACAGGGATCAGCCCATCTGGGCCAATATGCAGAATCTGGAGCTGCACATTGCCGTTTTGCTGCGGGTTTCTTCCGTAAAGGAGAAAAAATGAGCCGGATTTACATTTTCTTTGCCCTGATTCTGCTGGCAGCCATTGCCGCCGGCATGGTGCGTATTCTCAGGGGCCCAACGGCAGCAGACCGCATGATGGTCGCCCAGCTGTTCGGCACCTGCGGGGTGGCGATTTTGCTCCTGCTTGCCAAGGGACTGGACAACATGGTCCTGCTTGACATTGCACTGGTGTTTTCCCTGCTGGCAGCACTGGCAACAATGACCTTTGTCAGGCGCACCTGGCAGGGAAATGATGGGGAGGGAGCGGATGGATATCCTTCATAACGCGGGTATGTTTTTTATCATTCTCGGTTTGCCCTTTTTTTTGTCGGGTACGGTGGGCCTGCTTCGTTTTCCCGACATTTTCACCCGGCTGCATGCCCTGACCAAGGCTGATAATGTCGGGCTTGGCCTGATTATTTTCGGCCTTGCCCTGCAGTCGGACAGCTGGCTGATGGTTGCCAGACTTTTTCTTATCTGGCTGCTGGTGCTGATTGCAAGTTCCGCCTCCTGCCATCTTGTGGCCCGTTGTGCCATGCAGAAAAAAATTCAGCCCTGGTCAAGGCCATGACTCTTATCATGCTCTTTGATATTCTGCTGGTTGCCACCCTTCTGTGGCTTGCCTGGCGGCTGCTGGCCACGGAAGACATTTTTAAGGCCGTTGTGCTGTTTATTTCTTTCGGTTTGCTGATGGCCCTGGCCTGGGTGAGGATGAGGGCGCCGGATGTGGCTCTGGCCGAGGCCGCCCTCGGGGCCGGGCTGACCGGGCCGCTTTTTCTTTCCGCCCTGCGGCGCATGGAGCGTATCCGCAAAGAGGAACGGAGAGTTGATACTGACGAGGACAGAGATGATGATGTCAAAGCCGGGAATAAGCGGAAGGAGACGATTTGACCCCTTTCTGCTGCTGATTTTTCTGCTGGTTCTTTTGCTGACCCTGATTCTGGCCCGGGCGGTCTGCACGCTGCCCATGGGAGGAGAGGGCCTGGCAGGGGAAGTAGCCCGTTTTCAGCAGCAAAGCGGTGTCGAAAGTCCGGTGACGGCGGTGCTTCTTAATTTTCGTGGGTATGATACCCTGCTTGAGGTCATGGTTCTCCTGCTTGCCGTCATCGGTGTCTGGTCATTAGCAACGGCATCTTTTGTCAAAAACAGTTTTGCCACAAGCCCTGTGCAGATTTCCGTGGTCAGGCTGCTTGCTCCGCTGATGTGCCTGGTGGCGGCCTATCTTGTCCGCCAGGGAACGCATCTTGCCGGCGGCGCCTTCCAGGGAGGGGCGGTGTTAGGCGCGGCCGGGGTTTTGCTGCTGGTGACGGAACTCCCCTGGCTGAGCGTTGTTCCGTCCCTGCTGCTTCGTATTGGTTTGCTCCTCGGACCCCTTTGTTTTCTTGCTGTGGCAATCCTCTGCATGTTTTCGGGGCGGCAGTTGCTGCAATACCCTTCGGGCGAAGCGGGATGGATTGTATTGCTGATCGAATCGGCCTGCGCCGTTTCCATAGGTCTTACCCTGGCGTCTCTTTTTGCCGGAGGCAGGCCTGGTGGAGACGTGTCCGATGACTAATCTCCTCTACAGCCTTGGCGGGGTGCTTCTATTCACCATGGGGTTTTTTGCCCTGATTGCCTGTTCTCATCCGTTGCGAAAGATTCTGGCCGTTAATGTCATGTCCACCGGGGTTTTCCTGATTCTGGTTGCCTCCGCCTATCGGCCGGAGAGTGCCGGAAACATTGACCCCCTTCCCCATGCCATGGTTCTTACCGGTATTGTTGTTTCCGTCAGTGTGACGGCACTGGCCCTGGTTCTGGCCTGCCGGGTGCAGGAAACATCGAACCTTGCTTTTCTCAAACAGCAGCGGAACGGGTCGGAGGAATCCGGCGAGTGATGCTTGAAGCTTCTTCATTGATAGTTTGTCCCGTCATTGTTCCCTTAACAGCCGGACTGCTCTGTTTTCTCAGCCGACGCACCGCCTTTTTCGCCTCTCTTTCCGCCTGCCTTGCCAATCTTGTCGGGGTCTGCCTTCTGCTCGGCAGGTCCCTTTCCGGACCCGCTTCTTATCATGTCGGCGGCTGGCAGGCCCCTCTGGGAATCACTCTGCGCATCGACGGTCCCTCGCTTCTCATGCTGCTGATGACTGCTGTTACCGGTCTCGGCATCACCCTTTATGCCAGGGGGTATTTCTCTTTTCGTATTTTTTTTCCAAAACGCATCGCCCGTCATGAACGGCAGGAACGCTTTTTCTGGCCCCTGTGGATGCTGCTGCTGGCCGCCTTGAATGCTCTTTTCCTTTCCGCCGATATCTTTAATTGGTATGTGACTCTGGAGATGGTCAGCGTCTCGGCGGCGGCACTGGCAGCCCTGTCAGGCAAACCTGCTTCCCAGATTGCCGCTTTTCGCTATCTGCTTGTCAGCCTGCTTGGTTCTTTGAGTTATCTGCTTGGCGTTGTGTTTGTTTACAAGGTGCATGGTGTTCTTGATCTGAACATGCTGCGCGCTTGTGCCGGTGGCGGAGAGGGAATGCACCTGGCCCTGGCCCTGATGAGTGTCGGACTCATGCTGAAAACCGCCCTTTTTCCCATGCATTTCTGGCTGCCCCCTGCCCATGCCAATGCCCTGGCTCCGGTGAGCGCCATACTTTCCGGGCTGGTTGTCAAAGGTTCGTTTTATATCCTCTTTCGTCTCTGGTTCGATGTTTTTCCGACATGTGTTTCCCCTGCCGCCCTCAACCTTGTCGGCATACTGGGAGCAGGCGCCATTCTCTGGGGCTCCGTGCAGGCCATCCGGCAGCAGCGCCTGAAGTTGCTGGTGGCATACTCCACCGTGTCCCAGCTCGGCTATCTGTTCATCGCCTTTCCCCTGGCGTATCTGCAAAATGACGGATTGTGGAGTGCTGTGATCTTCATGGCCCTGGCCCATTCCTGTGCAAAATCCGCCATGTTCATGGCTTCGGGAACAATTTTTCTTCATTTCGGCCATGACCGCATCAACGACCTTGCCGGCACGAGAAAATGTCTGCCGGTGACGGCATTCGCCTATGCCATTGCCGGTGTCAATCTCATGGGACTCCCTCCATCCGGCGGCTTTATAGCCAAATGGCTGCTGCTGTCCTCGTCCCTTGCCTCTTCCCGTTGGTGGTGGGGGATTGTCGTCATGGTCGGCAGTTTATTGTCCTCTGTTTATGTTTTTCGGGTGGTGTCCCGTCTCTTTGTCGTGCCCGAGGACCTGCCGGTCCGTCAATGTCTGCCCCGGTCCCCTCTGCTGGAATGGCCCGCTCTTGTTCTGGCCCTTATCGCTCTGCTGCTGGGCCTTGTCGCTCCGTATCCCCTGGCTGTTCTTGATGCAGGGCGGATTTCACTCATGCTTTCCGGCGGAGGTGGGCCATGACGTGGCAAGGCTGGCTGCTGGTCTGCATACTGCTCAGTTCTTTTGTGCCGGGTATCGTTATTTTTGCCCTGCCCGAGGAAAGTTCGCGTTTACGCACCGGACTCAATCTCTGCGGGGCGGGCATGAAAATAATGCTTATCATGGCCATGAATGTGGGCATTTATTATGGCCACAGCTATGAGTTGCGCCTGCCCCTTGTGCCGGGTGTGGAGCTGTTGCTTAACGCGGACCCCCTGTCCGCCCTTTTCAGTACCCTGTCCAGTGTTCTGTGGTTGCTGACAACGATCTACGCTGTGGGCTATCTGGAGGATTCCCCTAACAGAAGTCATTTTTTCGGTTATTTCAGCCTGTGCGTTACCGTCACCATTGGTATTGCCCTGGCCGGCAATCTCGTCACCTTTCTCCTTTTTTACGAGATGCTGACTCTGACCACCTATCCCCTTATCATCCATCGCGGCACCTCACAATCCTTGCGGGCAGGCAGGAATTATCTTGTTTTTACCCTGGCAGGCGGTGCGGT
>DAOUUW010000133.1 GCA_030667965.1 Deltaproteobacteria bacterium | reverse complement strand
TACAGCCATGTGGGCCTTGGCCTCAAGTTGCAGGTTTCTTTTTTGAGGGTCAGTGCTGTAATCATTTTTCAAGGCTCGCTCGATATCAACGGGATGGGTGTCATGGCCTTCTATCAGGTTGCTGTAATAGCAGTTCATCCCCCTGACCAGTGAGGCCAGGGAAGAAAGCATGCCTTCCGGAAGCCTGTGGCGAAATCCTGCTGCCCTGGCTGCCAGTTCTACAGCAAGATCATTTAGCTCCGAGCGAAACATGGAATCAGAAGCAATGTAGAGCGGTTCCATCAAAAGGGGAGATTCACCCCGATCAACACCCGTGCCCATGTCCGCTTTTATGTCCGCTTTGTCTTTACACATAAACGCCATGATAACAGAAATTTATAAAAAATAACCCAAGATATTTCCCCAGTCATATGTCCGGTTTGAAGTCCGCTTCAGTCGTCTACTTTTTTTCCAACACAAAACTCCACCACGGGCACCTCCCAGCTTTCGCCGTGACAGCTCTGTTGAAACTCCTTGTCCCGTATGTCGGTTTTATAACGGCGCACCATGGCCACCACCCTGACAGATGCAATTAAATCAAGCCGGTTTCGCCACTGATTGCAGGTGGTTTGTGACAGGCGGGCAACTGTTATGCCCTGCTTATCGGCAAGAAAAAGATGCTCTCCCTTTTCCATGACCTGCAGTTCATCACCTGCCGACAATGCTGCCAGGGCCTGGTGGACCGGATGTTGTTCCGGATGTCTTCCGGCAAAGTCAAGGTAGAGGTCTTTCATGCCCAGCAATTGGTAGCTGAGTGTTTCCGCAGTATGTGCATTGAGCGGACTGCCATCTCTTTTCTGCAGAAAGGGGCCATCCAGCAATCCGGCATGGGGATTTGCGCAGTCGGCCCGTTCAAACAGGCATAACGTCTCCCGCGCTCTGGACATGGCTACATAGTACAGCCTGCGCTCTTCCTCCATGTCCGCCCCTGTTTTGCGTTGCCAGCCGCCGTCAACAATAAAGACATGATCAAATTCCATCCCCTTGGCTGAATGTACCGTGGACAGAAAAACGCCGTTATGCACCCCTCCGGCCCGGTACTGATCATGAAGTGTTTCATAGAGATACTCCTCAACAACCCCAACCGGCCGGGCATGATTACCGGTTTCCTGTTGCCATTCTTCAAGAATGCGGCGCAGATCGATCAGCCAGGGATTGTCCTTTTGTCCGGACAAGGGATGTAGCAGCATGTCGACGCTGACGTCTTCGCGTCTTTGACGCAGGAAATCAAGCAGATTGGCATATTCCCTGATCCGAGTCAGACGGGGAAAGGCGCTGCGGCCCCAATTCAGGCTGACCGGCACATTTCTGCTTTCAAAACAGCTCCTGATACAATCAAGCTCCCGCCACTCCCGGGCCAGAATGGCGCATGAGCGCAGGTCCACATCGTCACGCAGGCGGCGCAGGCGCTGCAGTTCCTCAAAAAGAACGGCTGCCTGCTCTGCGCCGCTGCGCACCCGTATGCACGAAACCAGTCCACAGCCTTCGGGATCGCAATGCTGCCAGTTGCCGCCCGGCGGAAGAAACGCCCGCGCCTTGTTGATCCGGATAAGATGCTCTGTTTTCATCCGGTCTTTGTTGTGAAATATCAGAGCATTGGCCGCAGCTATAATATGGGCTGTTGAGCGGTAATTCTCGATAAGATAATGAATTTCAGCCTGGTAATCCCGTTGGAACCGCCTGATAAAATCCACATTTGCCCCCCGGAAACGGTAGATATTCTGGTCATCGTCTCCAACAGCGAGGATGGCCAGTTTGCTTTCTCCTTCTTCCAGGGTCCGGCCGGCCAGCAGAGAAATCATTTCATACTGGTCCTCATCAATATCCTGGTATTCGTCCACCAGAATGTGGCTGTATCTGCCGATCAAAACATCACGAGCAGGCCCCTGGCCAAGGCCGAGAACGTCTTTTTCGCCCCGCAGCAGGGCTATAGCTTCTTTGATAATATCGGCAAAAACCGTCTCCTCCTCTTCCCGGGGACCGGCGTCCGTTACCAGAGAACGGCCGGTGAGACGCAGGGCAAGACCGTGGAACGTCAGGGTGGTGACAGGGACCATGTCGTCTCCAGCCAGGTCACGTATCCTTTTTCTGAGACTGACGATGGCGCTACGGTTAAAGCAGAGGACAAGAATCGCCTCCGGCCGCACCCGCTTAACCCGCAGCAGATAAGCAACACGGTGAGCAACCGTCCTGGTCTTGCCCGATCCGGGACCGGCCAGCACCAGCATGTTTTTCTCCGTCCCGGCAGCAACAATATCCTGCTGCGTGCGGTTCCCCAGGTCTTCGACAATACGCTGCCATGACTGCTCGCTGGTGGCCAGCTCCAGCAATTTTTCCCTGCCCGGAAAAAAACGTTTTATAAAATCGTCCCGCTCATCATTGAAGTAGGATGTTACCAGATTCATGGCCACGCTGATTCTTTTCAGGGCACTGCGGGCGTACTCGTTCATGACATGGATCTGGAATGTTTTTTCCAGATAATGGGTGGCCAGCGGAGCAAAGTCCGTTTTCTGGAAATGCCTGCTCCGTGCTTCGGGATCCAGCCTGATGGTCATGGCCTGCCTGAAGACAGCCAATCCCTGCTGCAGGGCAATGATCTCAAGTTCATGCAGAAAAGTCAGGGCCCGTTCGGCGGCGGCAAAAGGATCCTTGAGAAGGGGCAGCAGGATAAGATCCTGTTTGAGTTTCTTGACAATCATCTCTATGGTAAATTCCACCAGCACGGCAGCCCCGGAAGGAGAGTCGGGGAAAACAGCATCAACAATCGCCTGTAATGCCACCTCGGCTGCCCGCTCTCGTATCTCCACGGTTTTACCAAGCATCTGCCACTGCCGATGCAGCATGACTGAAAAGGTATTATTGCCCCTGGCACGAATACTGATGCTGCCCTGTCTGCCGGCAATACCCTTGCCGTCCCGGCTCCACCCCTCAAGAATAAGGCGCAGCAGCGAGGGCGAACTGGAGGAAAAGCCCTCGTTGAGCAGGCTTTGATTAACCTGGCGCAGATCAAGATACAGGGTCGTTTCAACTTCCGTGTCCGGCGATTCTTGCCGGAGGAGCTGTAACAGTTCCTTTTCAATGCGGCAGATGCGGCCCAGCCTTTTTTTCGAACTGTCCTGCACCTTGTAGCGCACATAGGCGGTAAGGGTTGTTTCCTTGGTCAGCAGACCGGCATCCGCCATGTCGTTCAAGGTGCGGATAACCCGTTGGGTTTCGGTTTCCGTCTGCCTGTCTTCGGCAGTTCTTTCAAAAGACGATGAAAGAGCCAGATCATCGGCGCTGAAGCCCTTGTCCGGAGGGTTTTCCATGAAGGTCTGCAAAATTGCAAGCCAGCGCTCCTGCCGGCGTCCGGAAAGGTCAAGCTGCGCAATCTGTTTCTGTGCTTCTTCAAGGGAGCGCATCGCCGGTTTTCCCTGAAAGACACGGGTATTATTTTCATTACGCTGTAAAAATCCTGCCCGCTCCAGCCAGGAAACCGCTGTCCTCACCCGGGTGTCGCGGTTCTGCCTTTCATCATCAACATCCACCACGTCAAGACGCAGCAACTCGCCGGTGGTCAGCACCACCGCGTCATCCTTTGCCGCATAGCGCAGCCCACGGAGAAACTGGGCTATTTCCCGGCTGGTCAGCCTGGACATGCAGCTCATACGAAACTGGCCCTCGATATCCGGTTCCGAATAAACAAGGATGCAGATTGCTTCGCTGCGGTCGCGCCCGGCACGGCCCGCCTCCTGCAGATAATTCTCTAACGATCCGGGAATATCCGCATGAATCACCAGACGCACATCATCCTTATCTATCCCCATGCCAAAGGCATTGGTGGCGCAGATGACAGGAATAGAGCCGGCGATGAAATCATCCTGAATCCGTTTTTTCAGCATGGGCTCAAGGCCGGCATGAAAGGCCTCCACCGTAAAACCATGGTGCACGAGAAATTCAGCGAGCTGCTCGGTTTTTTTGCGGGTGGCGCAATAGATGACAACACTGCCGGTGCCATCGTATCTGCTTTGCAAAAGCTGCAGTATCGCCTCATCCTTGTCATGGGCATCAACCGGCCACACCTCGTAGTGCAGATTGGTCCGCTCGTGGCCCCCCTCAAAGACAATGACCTTGAGCCCCAATTCACGCTGGACAATGTCAATGATCTCCGCCTGCACATCCTTCTTGGCCGTGGCTGTGAAGCATTGCACCGGCGGAATGGTGGTTTTTTCCTTCTGGGCGCACTCACGGATAAAACGGATGGAATAGAGATAATCCGGCCGGAAATCATGGCCCCATTTTGACAGACAATGGGCCTCGTCAAAGACCCAGGCGCCGATTTCCCGCTGGCTGATCAAACGGATAAAGGAGGTGTTGCGCAGCTGTTCCGGAGAAACATAGAGAATGCCGATATCGCCAAGGCGTACCCGGTCCCGCAACTCACCCCGTTCAGGCAGGGTCAACATGCCATACAAAGCCCCGGCAATGGATGTCCCCGTCTGGCGGGAAAAATTATCAACCTGATCCTTCATCAGGGCCTGCAGTGGTGAAATGACAATGGTCAGCAGATTGCGCCGTTGATAGCGCATCAAAGCGGGCAGTTGGTAACACAGCGACTTGCCGCCTCCGGTGGGCAGGGTGGCAAACAAGGAAACACTGCGCGCCGCAGCTTTGACGATTGTCTCCTGCAGACTTGAACCGTCTTCGCTTTGCGGCTGGGGCCGGAAATTTTCAAAACCGAAAAATCTCTGCAGATAAAAACGAGGATCATGGTGCTTTCGACAGTAAGTGCAGTCAGGACGGTCGCAGGGTTGCTCCCGCAACTGATGGAGGATAACCGGCACCTCGGGGAACTGATGGCGCACCCAGGGCGGCAGCACCGAATTTCCTCCTGCCACGGTAAGCCAGGCCGAGACATAAGCAAAGGGCGGCAGGGCAATCTGCCTGTTGGCCAATTTCTCCAGGAAATGATTGAGAGATTCCCGGCAGGCCTTGCCACCCGCCAGGCCGGCAAAAATATCACAGAGATCATTGTCCGAGAGCACCTCGGCTCCCATGGCGTCAAGGGCCAGAGAGGTTCCCTGGTACAGAGCGTCCCCGGCCAGAAAATTCCGGTAAAGCTGTGGCACCTGCGAACCCGTTTTCAACTGTTCAACAAAGGCCTGCCATTGTTCCCGGAAGATTCTTCCGGCCAGCTCGGCGTCCTCGGCAGGGTTGTTGATGCTGTCCCGCACAAGCTTATAATTTTTCACCAGCCGGTGATAAGGATTTTCAGGAAAGGCAAGTGGAGACAGGTAGAGGGTATCTATTGCTGGTTTCTGCAGAATTTTCAGAGAGGGAAAAGCCGCTGTCAGGCGGGGAATATCATGAATCAGAATATTGTGGCCAAGAAGAAAGGAGGCATGGCTGCCAAATTCGTCAAGGGCAGCCGCCTGCTTTGATCCAATTCCCTTTTCAAGCAGAAAGCGCTCATCTCGAAAGACGGCGCCAAGAGAATAGATCTGGTTTTTCTCATTGATCTCGATATCAACGAGCAGACATTGCTTTAGAAAAACCTCCAATCCTCTTCCTCATTTACATTTTCATGAATGCTGCATCCACCCGTCTCTACTCTGCCGGATCATCGCTTTTTTTCAAAGGACAAACACCCTTCGGCAAACAATCCTGCACAAATCAAGGGCCTGCAATCCAGACACACGGCACAATAACCAGCACAACAACACTGTAGCAGTTGCATGCAACGCAATCGCAGCGCGACACAAACACTTCCGCTATCGCGATATATTTTTTTATAACTAAATTTCAACATGTTATAACATTTTCCAAACTGTAGCATGCGGACTTGGCCCAACTGTTGCTGTAGTATTAATCAAACAAAAAAACCACACTCGCTGAAGGCAGTTGATGAAATAAAACTACTCAGAGTCGAATCACGCAACAAAGGAGAAAAGCCATGACAGCAGAAAACAAAAATAATGAAAGAAATTACCTGGATAATAAAGAAACAGGGACCTTCTTCGGCATCGTAGCAGCAATGGGCACCATGATCGGCGTCTGGGCCATGGTCACCCTGTTTTCAGGTCTTTCCTCTGTTGACTGGCAGATTTCAGAGATGTGCAGGCAGTTTCTGGTCGCCACCGGCAGCCTGCTGGAACACGAAACCATGGTAGATTTCTACAGCCATATATCAGGTGTCGAATATCTGATTGCCGTAGCCTTCTTTATCGGCTTCCCGTTTTTATTGAAATCACTAAATCAGGAAGAGGCCACTGTTTCCAACCGGTAACCGAAAATAATCAGTACGTCGTAAAAAACTCCGTGGCCGTTTTGGCTGCGGAGTTTTTTTTGCGCCTTTTAAACATTGCCTCGGGCAATATTAATCGTTGGTGGCAAAGTGTTGGCTTCATCCGGCAATCTCCAGGAATTGACACTCTCCACAGTAAAGATTTTCCTAAGCCTCTTACGCGTCGGCTAATTCCCGCTCAAATCCCGAATTGCATCCACAACCATCCCGGTCCCAACCGCAATCAACAGGATATCGGACGCCACGCGTACGTAACGATGTCTTGCAGGCGGCGGCCCGAGTTGCACAACAACCGCCGACGGCAGATCATGGAAGATAACGTCCCGGGGTAGCTGCCGGCCTACCTGCCACTTTCTGGCATGACCAGGGGGCATGCAACCGTTATTCTTCTTAGCCAGGCCCGGAGGGCAGTGGCCGGAGCGGTACTGCTCCGTATAAAAGTTACGGATGACATTTCGCTGCTGGTCGCCGAAATAGACGTTTACATTCACATTATTTCTGCGTTGGTCGTGCGAATACCCATCGTCACGGCCTCGATTACTATCGTGCTTTTTTTTCTGCTCGTGTTTTCCGCCCTTACCCCCGCTGCCGGCCCATGACGGCTTTTCCGCCAGCGCAGGGCTAGTGGTGGCAAGTGCACTAACTATGACAAGAGCCAGGATACGGTTTTTCGGCATGGTGATTTTATACATGATCAGTCTCCATATAAAAAGTTACAAACACGCCCGCAGGCATGTCAGCCTGCGGAGCTATTTCCCGCTGCTTGGACTATAAAACTCATTATTTAACTATCACAAGGAGGGATAATAAACAATCAAAAACCACAAAGTGATAACTGTGCAATTTGTCAGAATAAGGGGTCTCCCAGGCTGTTAATAATTCTTTTTTTATTTTACTACAGAAACTGATGTCATAGTAGATCAACAAATTCCCCCATGATGCTGAACCGCCACCCTCACCACCTCACAGCACCAGCCAATTTCTTCCCGGGTTTAAACTTCACCACGGTCTTTGCCGGGATCCTGATGGCCTTTCCAGTCTGAGAATTACGGTCAGTCCGGGCAGACCTCTCTAATGTCTATATAAAACAATGAAGACCACCACGAGAATCTGTCACCGAGCTTGAAAACGCCTTCCATGTAGCGGTTGACAATTATCTTGACATCGACCGCTTTGCCCTCAGACCGAACCGCCTCAAGAATCGTGATCTGTGGGATATCGGCTGGCTCAAACAACAAAATGTTATCTTGCCGATCGAGTTGGTGGCCAAGAAGGTGGCGGATCATCAGTGTAATGTCGGTGAGTTCCTGGATTTGATTGAGGAACGTAATCGGCAATTACGGGACGAACCGGAACGTCGGAAGGAGTTTATTCTTGAAATGAGGCGGTTTTTACCCCCGCAAGTCGTGTCCGGAACGGTTGAAAATGAAGAATTCTGGACCTATCTGACAAATTTGCTCCAAACCGAGTGTGTGCGTGTGATGCAGGCTTTGACAAACACTCAGGAACCGGCCGGATTTGAGATGTAGCAACAAAAACATTCCCCCCTATTCCTTTTACTCTATGAGAGTTTTCTCGGGGCGTTGCCCTGGTCAGCTCCCATGATGTTTCCACCCCACGAGGTGGAAGGGCCGGCTGCATGCACCAGCAATTGCACATCATCATAATCGCCATGCTCCATAACTGTCGAAGTCTCGCGCTGCTCGCCTCTCTGGTAGATGGAGTGGAAAAAAGAACTGAAACTCCTGTCTAAAAAAAAACAAAAAATGGAAATTCCTATGCTTTAAATTTACTTCAATTGCAACGAGACCGGACTCTCCATAGAATTTGGGAGGGAAATTCGGCGTCTATTTCTCCATTTTGCATAGTTTTATGGATATTGAATGCCGGTATCAGGCTTAAACGAGCACTTGACATGGCCAACTTCC
>DAOUUW010000022.1 GCA_030667965.1 Deltaproteobacteria bacterium | reverse complement strand
TCTCCGTGTCTCCGTGTCTCCGTGTCTCTGTGAGAAATTAACGTAACCATTCAGCGTAGGCTGAAAATTACCCTTTACTCCAGACTTTAACTGTTCAGATGTGCTTTGATGTGCACCCTCAAGGGGCATAAACTCCAGCAGGCCGGCGCAGCATACTGGTGCTATGTTAAGACAGCCTGATCGCGTGCATATGAAGTGCAGCTGAATAGTTACAAATTAACTTTCATTTTTCGTTGTACTGGTTCGCCGGGATGGCCGTTACTTATACCGCCTTAAAGGATTTGGCATCGGTTTTTTCCATGATTTGTCTGCCCATATCCATGAACATTTTGCATACGGCCGCGTCCGGGGAGGAGACCATAATAGGCATGCCGTTGTCGCCTCCCTTGCGCAGTTCCAGATCAATGGGAAAAGATTGCAGGAGGGGCAACCCTGTTTCTTTGCTTAGTTTCTCCCCACCCCCATGGCCGAAAATTTCAATGACCTCCTTGGTTTCTTCATAAAGGAAATATGACATGTTTTCCACCAGTCCGACAATGTGCTGATTCTGTTTGCGGAAAAGGGTAATTGCCCGGCGCACATCGGCCAGGGAAACCTCCTGGGGCGTTGTAACGATTACAATGTGGGCGTTGGGTATTGCCTTGGCAATGGTGATTGAAGGATCCCCTGTGCCGGGCGGCAGATCCACTATCAGGTAATCGAGTTCTCCCCAGTTGACTTTGCCGAGCAGTCTGCGGATCATTTTACTGACCAGAGGACCACGCCAGATAAAAGCGTCATCACCCAGCACGTTCATGCCAAGGGACATGACGTGAAGATTGAATTTGTCCACCGGTTCAAGCATAACATCATGTGACTTGGGTTCCACACCGATCAGGCCCAGCATTAGCGGAACGCTGGGTCCGTATATATCGGCGTCAAGCAGACCCACCCGGTTGCCGAGTCTTTCCAGGGCCAGAGCCAGGTTGACGGCGATGGATGTCTTGCCGACCCCGCCCTTGCCGCTGGCAATGGCCACCACATGTCGCACCTTTTCAATACCGGGCAGGGGGTGTGTCAGGTGCTTCAGCTCTTGTTTGTTGACAGTATTGACTTCTATATCCACCTTTGTTACCCCCGCAACCCCGGAGATTTTTTCTTTGACCTCCTCCACCAGGTCCCCCATTATGGCCCGCCGTGCTTCACTGACGGATATAGTCAGGGAAACCGTTCCCTCTTTGACTGCAATGTTGCTGAATGCAACAGGATCATCAAGGTTTGACATAATTTTTGGAGGTTTTATTGATTGTAATACCCTGTGTATCTCTTTCTGGTCGACCATTGTCTTGTCTCCTTTTGTCATTTGTATAATTATTGTAACTTTTCAGGTGGTTATTTTGATTCATTTAGCTTTGATACGTCTGTTGATGCCCTAGGCACAAAGGCACAAAGGCACAAAGGCACAAAGTGACAGATAAGCGAAGACTTCGAAGGCACTGAGTGAAGGTCGTTTTCTGTTAAGATGTTTTCCTTAAACTCTGTGCCTCTGCGCCTCTGTGCCTTCTGTCTTCTGCCTTTTGTTTTTTATTTTTTCTGTAATGGTGCAGGATGTCCACCATGGTGAGGTCTGCAATGACCCGTTTGTTTTCATCGACAATGGGGATTTCCTTGACATTGTATTTGATCATGCGCTGCAAAACAGTTTCCACATCCTCATGCGCTTCTGCCGTGAGAGTGGAACCGGTGGTGAAATCGCGGGCATGCTCAGAGACAGCCATGTTGATGAGATTGTCGGTGTCCATACAGCTGTCATGGTAATGGAAAAAGACATGACGCAGAAGATTGCCCAGTGAGATGATGCCGATCAGCTTCCGGTCCTTGTCAACAACATAGATCAGCCGGGAATGAAAGGACAGGGCGTAGGCATCGATAATTTCATCCACCGTGTCCATTTCATTCACAAGTGGCAGGACACGTTTTTGTAGATCAGGCAGCAGGTCCCTAATCTCCCCTAAATATTTTGTTTTTACCATGGTCATTCCTTTTTTGCTCGCATCAGCTGTTTTCACGTACTTCACCCGACTTTTTCAGGGCAAATCGGGTGCAGATCGGGCCGATTATTTCAAAGAAAACGGATGTGGCTGCAATGGTTGTCAGTACGGTTGTGCCGATTGCCTCGGCATGGGGCAAATTTTGCTCGACGGCAATGCGGCTTAAATCGTGTTTTGTGATGAGGGCCAGACCAATGGCCACCCCTGCCTGGGAAAGGATTCCGAGTCCAAGATATTTTTTTATTTTTCCCCCAATTCCACCCAGGACCGCACCGAGCCAGGCACCGCTTATTAAGCCTAACGAGCGGGCGACAATATAGACCAGTCCGGTGGAGCCGATAAGGGGAAGCAGCCAAATTTTTAAATGGGCCCCGGCCAGAGAAAAAAAGAGGATGAAGATGAGGGGCATGATGGACTGCAAAGGTTTCCTGATTTTCTGGACAAGGGATTCGCCGCTCAAATTGGCCAGGATAAATCCGACAACCATGTTGACAAGAATGAGCGACAGGTGAAAACGAATTGCCAGCCCGCAGGAAATAAGGACTGTCGCAAAGGTGATAACAAGGATTTCCGCTGGATTCTGCAGGCGGCGGATAAGCCGGCAGAAGATAAAACCCGTTATTGCTCCCATTGTGATGCTCAGGCCGATTTCCATGAACGGTTCGCCGATTCTTGACAGTATTCCCAGGGAGCCGTTGCCGCTTTCCGCCATGAGAATGCATTTTGCCCAGCAGGCGGCAAAGCCGTATATGATGACGGCCAAACCGTCGTCAAAGCCAACCACGGCATAGAGTGCCTTGGTCAGTTTGCCATGGGCCTTTACTTCCTGGATAACGGCAACAGTGCCGGCCGGTGCACTGGCACAGGCCATGGACCCGAATATGATGGAAAGGGCAAGGTCACCGCTCAGCATGTAAAGAGAAAGGGCAACGAACAAAAAGGCAAGAAGTGATTCTGCGAAAATGATGCAGATAATGCCCAGGCCAAGCCGCTTCAGAGAGGAGATGCTTAGTTCGGAGCCGATGGTCAAAGCGACAAAGCCAAGCCCTATTTCGGCTAGAAAAGAGAGTTGCTCAACAAGGTCTTCCGTAAAGACGTTCAGCAGTGAAGGACCGAGGACAAGACCGGCGGCCATGTAACCTATCAGGGCGGGCAGTCTGATTTGTCCGGCGAGCCGCCCCAGATAAAAGGCGGACAGTATGACCAGGCCCAGCAGGGTAAGGGTGGAAATATTGAGAGCCGACAGGTCAGGAGACATTGGGCAAAATCCGTTGATTTTTAGTGGGCGGGGCCACGTATCCAATCACACAATTAATTGTATAGTTCGTCTGCCGGGTTCGTCAATCGGAATCAAATGAAAAGATTTTTTCATTCCACGATTTTTGCAGAAACTTAAGGGCCTCGTAATGTGTCAGGTCAAGGTGAATGGGAGTGATGGAGATATAGCTCTTTTTTATTTCATATGAATCGGATCCTTCCATCCTGTCTTGAGAAGGCTTGCCGCCGCCGATCCAGAAACAGGGGCGCTGCCACGGGTCGGTCAGCTCCTGCAGGGCGTTTTCGTAGACCCTGTGGCCTTGCCGGGTAAACTTTATCCCGGCAATGTCGTCATGTTTGAGGTTGGGGACATTAATATTGAGGTAGCAGTCCGGAGGAATTCCAGTTGCCAGGATTATTTTTGCCAGCTTCAGTCCGAACCGGACTGCTGTTTCATAGCAATAGGGAGGGCGTCCTGACATGGACAGGGCAATGGACGGCACACCCCGGATGGTCCCTTCCTTGGCGGCGGACACTGTGCCGGAATAACTGATGTCATGGCCGAGATTTGCCCCGGCATTAACGCCGGACACAACGAGGTCGGGTTTTCTTGAAAGAATTTTTTCCATGCCAATGGTCACACAGTCGGCAGGGGTGCCGTTAATGGCGTAAATATTATTTGTCAGTTCATTGACCATCAGCGGTCTGTCCATGGTGAGGGAATGGCTCACCGCACTGTTGTCCCGGTCAGGGGCTACAATAACGGCATTGCCCACCTCCTGCATGGCGGCAAAAAGCATCCTCAGGCCGGGAGCATGGACACCGTCGTCATTGGTGACCAAAATGAGGGGCTGTTTAGCATCGGGGATTTCTGATTTCGGATTGTGGATGTCCATATTCAACGATATCGTTTTTCTTCTCTGTAATAATCGTTAAAGCCGACAATATTTTTCAGTTCGGCAAAATTAATATGGTCGGGGTAGCTGCCTGCTTTCAGTTGTGCTAAAGCCTGCTGTATGGCAGTTACTGCTGAACTGAGAAGGGTAAGGGGGTAGGCGGCGATTTTGAAACCTGTTTCCTCAAGTTCTGGGGGAGAAAGCAGAGGAGTTTTGCCGTGCTGCAGCATATTGGCCATTTTATGTCCCGGAATATCCCGGCAGAAGCGCTTCATTTCATCAATGGATTGCGGCGCCTCCAGAAAAATGACGTCAGCGCCAAGATCGGCAAATGTCCTGCTGCGGTAAAGGGCCTCTTCCAGGCCGTCCGTTGCCCTGGCATCGGTTCGTGCCATGATAAGGATATCCGCTCCCTCGTCGCGGGCATCAACTGCAGCCCGTATACGGGAAAAAGCCTCATCCCGATCCACAACCTGTTTTCCCCTGGTGTGGCCACATCGTTTCGGCATCAGCTGGTCTTCGATCATGGCGCAGGCAAATCCGGCCGATGCGTAGGATGATATTGTTCGTTTGACATTCAAGGCATTGCCGTAGCCCGTATCGGCATCACCGATAACCGGAATGGAGACCCTGTTGCAGATGGCGCGTCCCTGCTGCACCATCTCGCCAAAGGATATGAGCCCTGTGTCCGGCAGGCCGAGATGGGCGGCACTGACGGCAAAGCCACTCATAAAGGTCAATTTGAAACCCGCCTGCTCGATAAGGGCCGCCGACAGGGCGTCGTAGCAGCACGGCATGACAAGTAAGCCGGGTTCCTTAAGCAGTTTTTCCAGTTTCTGTCTTGGAGTCATTGTTGTAAGATAGTATGTTTTTTCAGCCTCTCGATGTCTCGCAGGCTCGCTTATCGGCCTTCAGCTTTATGGCATTACGGCAACACAATCCTCTTATCAGCCCTGATGTCCTTGTTTCCCCGATAAAGCAAAGCGGTTTTTCCAATGGTCTGGACCAGTTGCGCACCGGTTTTCCGGCAGACATCCGTAGCTGTATTAAGACGTTCGGCCGGGCTGTCTAACTGGATTTTAATTTTTACAAGTTCATGGGTGCTGAGCACTTCGTCAACAGCGGCCACGACCTTGTCGGTGAGTCCGTGCCGGCCGATCATGGCAACCGGAGAGAGATGATGTCCAAGGCCGCGCAGATAGCGGACCTGTTTGCTTGAAAGTTCTTTTAGTTTCATGGTTATGGGGTTGTTAGGTTTGAAATAATCTCAAAGCCGCCGATCCAGGTGCCGATGAGGCTGCCGAAACCCGGCAGCATAAAGGCGAGGAATACCTTGAGAAGTTTATTGCTCCACCAGCGGCGGATTTTTGATATATCATCCAGTACGGTCTCAAATTCATGGACCACCGGCGGCTGCACTATGGCCTGGACAAAGGCGCAGACATAGCCTGCCCCGATGACCGGGGTAAGGCTGGTGATGGGAGCGGCAATAAAAGCAGAGAGAATCGTAATCGGATGGGCCAGGCCGATAAGTGCTCCGAAGGAGGAAGGGATACCGTTGGCCAGAATCCAGTACATCAGGTTGTCTCCGGCCACGGCCGCCCCTTTCATGTAGCCGATAAGAATGATGGAGCCGATGATGATGGTCGGGATGAGCCAGCCGATCAATTTCCACATCGATGAAACCGGGGGAATTGTATTAATCTCCTCCATCTGGTGACGGCGGTCTTCGTGCAGGGCTTTTTTGACGCCTTCAATATGGCCGGCACCGACAACGGCGACGATTTTTTCTCCCTTGGCCTGTTTAATTTTTTCAGCCAGGAAGGTGTCTCGTTCATCAATGAGGACGGTTTTCAGTTCGGGCATGGTTTGGCCCAGTTCGGCCATGAGTTCGGAAAGAACATCCGTTTCTTTCAGTTCCTTGAGCTTTTCCTCGGTGATTTCCGTTTCTTCAAAAAGAGAGGCAATGATAGTTGCCAGCAGATAGCCTTTTTTGAAAAAAGAGGTGTATTTCCAGGCCCGCCGCATGGTGACCCGCACGTCGCGGTCGCAGAGCGCAACCGGAATATTGTTGGCATCGGCGGTATTGGCGGCTTCAAGCAGTTCCGAGCCCGGCATGACGCCCAGCTGGTCACCGAGTTTTTTCTGGTAGGAGGCAAGCACCAGGTTGATCATCAGGGTGCTGAGCTGTTTTTTGCGGATAATCTGCTTCAGGTCAAGAGTTTGCCAGCGTTTCTTTTTGGAAAGAGACTCATAGCGTTTTTCGTCCAGTTCCACGCAGACGCAGTCCGGTTTTTCCAGTTCAATAACCTGGCGGACAAGATCCACGGATTCACGGGAAACGTGGGCCGTTCCCACCAGGATGAACTGTCGTCCGTCCTTTTCAATAATATGTACGTCTTCTGCTTCTAGATGGGTTGCGCTGTCAGTCATATAAGTAGGTTGAAGGTTGAAGGTTTGATGATACCGCTATCAAAAAAAGCAGGGGCGGCTATGGTGCCACCCCTGCTGATCGGTAATTCGGATAACTTCAACATAAAATAGTCAATGTTATCGTTTGCGTCAAGGGTTAGAACTTATAGATTGCTCCCAGAGTCAGAACATGGGCGCCTGCGTTCTCGAATTTGCCTACGATACGAGCATTGCCGTCGTCGGCGGATATTTTACGTGTTTTCTTGTAATCGTAAAGATAGGCTCCTCCAAGTTCCAGCTTGTCGTTCATCTTGTAACGACCGCCGATGGAGTAAAGCAGGGCATTGGAATCAGGCAGCTCAAAGCCGAGGTTTTTATCCGGGATGGGGGTTTCGTCATAGCCAAAGCCGAGCATGGCGGTGAACTTGTCCGTGCATTTGTGGGTGATGCCGATGCGGTAGGCGTCCGAATTGTTCCAGTCCTTGTCAAGGAGAAGGTCGGGAGTTGTCCCATCAAAGACGAATTCCAATTTGTTGAGTTTTGACCAATAGCTCCTGTCCCAAGTCAGTTCTACCGTTGTTTTATCAAAGGTGTAGGCTGTGCTGAGAGTGAGAATTGCCGGGGTCGCAATGTCAAGCTTGACGCTGCCATCGTATGGCGCGGCAATTGGAGTTCCATATATACTGTAATTGATTTCCGCGTCTCCGCTTAATCCCATCGTTACCCTCGAACGATAGGTGGCTGCCAGAGCCCAGTCCTTTGTCGGCTTGTAGGTCATGGCCAGGTTGTAGCCAAGCTCGGTGGCATCACCGTCCATGTCACGGGTGATCAAAACCGGGTTTCCTCCAATCGTGAGGGCGTCATCTCCGGACGTCTTGACGGTATTGTTGTTGGTGTGCATGATGCGCAGGCCGCCGCCAATGGAAAAGTTGTCGCAAAATTTATAGGAAAAGGTTGGGTTGGCCTCAAAAACATTGAGGGTGAAGTCTTCGGAAAAGTTGCTTGGATAGTCGTCATTCCACCTTTTAGACAGGCCAAAGGGCACAACAAAAGAGAAACCGAAGCGCAGGTTGTTGAAATCAGGTGAAACAGCATGGAACATGGGGATAACGATGTTTTCCGTTTTTGATGAGCCGTCTCGGCTGCTGTCGTTGGCATCCGTATAATCGATGCTGGGCAGGTTGATATAGCTGGCGCTCACCTCGATCTGCCACCTGTCTTCCTGCCAGCTCATGTTGGCAGGGTTGTAATAGGACGTGTCCGCTCCTTCCGTATGGGCAATATAGGCATTGCTCAGAGCAACCGCGTTAATAGATTGCTCGGGAATGCGAAAGGCCGCGCCGTAAGCCGTTCCTGCAGCCATGACCCCCATGGCTGCCAATAATGCGATTTTCTTCTTCATTACTCTTCTCCTTTCTTTTTTTGCCGTTAGCGAAATTCTCTCACAGAGGCACAGAGTTTGCAGAGTTTTTATTTTTTTCTCTGTGCCTCTGTGAGAGACAAAATTTAATCTTTTTAATCCATCAATTCGCATAAAGATACCGCTTGATCTTATGGGTGGCTGTTTTGATGAACGGTTCCTGCCTCTCAACCATCCTGTTGATTTTTGAATAAGAAGGAAGCTGTTTGTTCACTGTCTGCCGGATGTCCTTCAGTATCTGATTGATATGGTCTGTCTTCTGCTGCTGGGGCTTGTTTCTCGTGTCATTGTCAATGATGTCATAATCGAGATAGATATGGGCCTCCAGTTTATCGTCTCTTTGCAGGAGCAGGGATTCTATGACATGCATATGGGTGTTGATCTTTTCCTCGATTGCCTCGGGATAAATATTTTCTCCGTTGGAAAGGACAATGACGCTTTTTGAGCGGCCCTTGATATGCAGGTTGCCGAACTCATCAAATCGGCCCAGATCGCCGGTGGATAGCCAACCCTCCCCGTCGATTGTTTCTGCGGTCAGATTTGGATGATTATAGTATCCCTGCATGACATTGGGTCCCTTGCCCAGAATTTCGCCAATGCCGGTTTTCGGGTCCGGTTTATCGATTTTGATGTTTACTCCCGGCACGGGTTTGCCTGTGGAACCTACAGTAATGGTCGGATTTTTAAAAGGTCCCGCCGCCAGCAGGGGAGAGCTCTCAGTCAATCCGTATCCTATGAGGTAGGGGAAACCTGCCTCTTTAAAGAATTTTTCCGCCTCAATATTAATTGCCGCTCCGCCAATGGCAACCAGCTGCAATTTGCCGCCAAAGAATTTGAGCAGTTTTTTGCCAATTTTCCGGTAAATTTTTTGACGGATCAGGGGTAGTCTGGTGGCAAATTTTAAAATACTATTCTGCTCAATGGCCGTCAGCACCTTTTTTTTGTAGATTTTTTCCATAACCATGGGCACGACACACATGGCGGAGGGTTTTTCTTTTTTACATATTCGCTCCAGTACTGTCGGTGTTGGTGACTTGTCGGCATAAACAATACGTGCCCCGTTCAGTATGGGGAGCAGGAAGCCTATGGTAAATTCATAGGTATGCGACATGGGCAAAATGGAGAGAAATGTCCAGTCGGAATGGATATTCAACAACTGGTTGGCCGAGCAGACATTGGCATAGAGGTTTCTGTGGCTCAACATGACGGATTTGGAGTGGCCGCTTGTGCCGGAGGTATAGATGATAGCCGCCAGATCCTCGGGATCGACATGAGGCTTTTTGCTAATTTTGTTGAGGGCCTTTTCTTTGAGAGAATCCGCCTTGGCCAGAAAGGAACTGAATGTTTCCGATTTTCCCAGTTCGGTGGCGGGCCGGCTATTATCCAGGGTGATGACCCGGCCGAGTTTATGACCATCCATTTCATACGTTTTTTCAACCTGCCGCTGGGTGGTAAATAGGATTTTCGCCTTGGCATCGGTAAGAATGTGCCGCACATCAGCCTCGGGAAAATCCGGCAAAATGGGGACGACTATGGCACCGAGGCGGACCGTGGCAAAATAGGCAATGGCCCAGTTCGGCGAGTTTTCCGCCAGAATGGCCACCTTGTCTTTTTTCTTTACGCCGGCGTCCTTTAAAAGGGCGGCAAGTTTGATTATTCTTTTGAAAAGCTCCCCATAGGAAAGGGGCTCTTCAAAAGCCATGCTCAGAGCAGGGTTGTGTTTGAACTCGCGGCAGCTCGTTTCAGCAAGATCGTTTAATGTTTTCCCTGTGTAATCGTGTTGTGCGGGCATTTGACAGTCTGTTTTAGGAAATTGATAATGCGAACTTATTTGGTTCAGCGCAACAAACCAGAGAAATAAGATTTTTTCAACAATATCCGCATTGGCAAGTGTTTTTCAAAAAAAGGAACCAAATTATCAGAACAATAGTCTAACACAATGTGGTATAATTGTTTTTTATGTCAACCTTGAGTTAACTATGCCTATCCGGTTGACACAGGTTGGCACTTTTAACCGGCGATTCTGGCCAATGGTGGGTTTCGACAGTGTGGTGAAGATTGCCGCCCGAGCGGAATCACTAACCTATAGGGACTTTTACGAAAACGCCCAGATACATACGAATCCCCTGGAACCAGATGAGCCTGTGCTAACCGGATAGGCATGGTTTAAACGACAATAAAAAAATGAGAGAGAGACTGAAATAGAATGAAAAAATAATAAATCACAGCTACCTTTTTCTCTACCCCTCTACCCCTTTGCCCCTCTGCCCCCTGTTCCTTTCAAAACCTCTCATAATGCCAGGAAAGGGGCATGCCGTCGCGGTAGGGCATATGTCCATGAAAAATTGCCGGATTGTCATCAAAAACAAGCGGCAGGAAATATCTGTCCCCCGGCCACATGGGCAGAGTGTGCAGTTCTTTTATGGGATGCCAGTCCAGCGTTCCTTCTTTGTTTTCGGAAAACGGCGTTCCTGAAAAGCGGTCTATCCGGAAAATAAATCCCAGCCAGTCTTCACCGTCCCCGCCAAAACTTGTCCAGTTGATGGTGCCCCGCAATTTTATTTTCATGCACTCTATATCCGCTTCTTCACGTATTTCCCGTTTCATGCAGGTGGCAATATCTTCATCGATCCGCATTTTGCCGCCCAATCAATTAAATTTCCCCAGATGGTGGTCCTCTTTTCCGGCATTACGGTGGACAAGCAGGGTTTGCATACGGTCAGCAGAAAGGACAAACCCGAGTGTGGCAACTATTGGTGTGTATGCATGCATGGCGGATAAAGAGGTAATAGGTTGTCGTGGTAGTTATTAAGTGTTGGGATGAGGGTGAGTGAAACTTCCTGTTCTTTTTTGATTAAAACAGTTTACATCTCAACATGATATTTCTATTGTATTAACATCAGTGGAGATTAGAGTTTTAAGATATGAACAATTTTCTTAAAGGTGCTCGGTGCGCACCCTACATAAAATCAGCGTGTTAGCAGCCGTAGGGTGCGCACCGCGCACCAACAATGATGAAAATCTAAACCCCACTTGCATCATTATATTCTAATTTTTTCAAAAGAGAAAGAGTGAAACATGGCAGAATCAGAGGTATTTGTTAATCAGGAAAATATGGCACTGTTCAGATGCCCTTATTGTGAAAAGATGAAGCATGTGTCTGTGGCCAAGTTTAAAAACGTGAAGCACTCCCTTCAGGTAAAATGTTCCTGCGGTAAAACCTTTGTCGTTGATCTGAATTTCAGGAAAAAATTCAGGAAAGATACAAAACTTGACGGTACTTTTCGAAAAGTTTCCAGCCAGGGGAAAGAGGACTTCACCGGTAAAGAGGGTGTTAACTGTAAGATCGTCAATATTTCCCTTGGAGGGCTTGGTCTTCTTCTTTTAGGTAGCTACGAGATAAAACTCGGGGACACATTACTGGTTTTGTTCACCCTGGATGATAAAAAGAAGTCAGAGATTAAAAGAAAGGTCATTGTCCGCTATGTGGGCGAAAGGGGGGGTGTGGGCACGGAATTCTCATCGGACGACGGTCATGCCTATGAAAAAACAATCGGTTTCTATCTCATGCCTTAGGTCGTTTTAAGTTAGTTTCCGTGCCTGCTTGTTGCTTCTTGCAGAAAGTCTTTATGTGACAATCTCTCACAGATGACAGATGACAGATGACAGAGGCACAGAGAAAAAACAAAAAAGCTCTGTAAACTCTGCGTCTCTGTGAGATACATTTTTTTTATATTTTATATTTTAAATTATTCATGCCCTCATTCGAGACCCAATCCGAACTGAAAGCTGCCCGGAAAAGGGCTGCCGTTTCTGTTGCGCTGAATATCAGCCTGGCGCTGATCAAGGCGATTGTAGCGGTCAAGGCCAACAGCTCTGCATTGCTGGGTGATGCCATCCATTCCGGCACGGATGTACTTGCTTCGGCTGCCGCCTATGTAGGACTCTGGGTGGCGGGTCGCAAACATCCTTCCTTCCCTTATGGTCTTTATAAGGCCGAGACCGTTGCCACCTTGGTGACCTCACTGGCGGTTATCATTGCCGCATACGAAATCGGCAGACAGGCCGTGCTGGGCCCTGAAAGATTGCCTGATGTCGCCCTGGCTCTGCCGGTGACGGTTTTTTGCCTGGTTGTTGCCCTTGTTTTCGGTCTGCAGCAATTGCGGGCCGGTGAGCGTCTTAATTCTCCTGCATTGAAAGCCGATGCCCGTGATTATCTGGCGGACAGCCTGTCCACCGGTGTTGTTCTGGTTGGGCTGATTGCCACGAGCATCGGCTGGCCGGTTGACCGCTGGGCTGCTGCTGCTGTGTCGCTTTTTGTTTTTCGGGCCGGCGGTGTTTTAATGATTACCGCGTTGAAGGACCTCATGGATGGCGCCATTGACCGGGAGACGGAGCGCGAGATCATCAAGATGGTGGAGGCGTGCCCTCAGGTTACCGGTGTGAAAAAATGTTTGAGTAGGACGGCCGGCGGACGTTTTATCATTGATATTGATGTAATCATGCACACTCCGTCCCATCAGGTGGCGGATCAGGTGGCGGATCGCCTTGAAGAGGATATCCCCAAAGAATTTCCCCGGGTCGTTATGGCCAGGATTCGTCCCCATTACGGCAAGGGACATGTCACAAAGAGGCTGGTGCCCATGACTGGTCCCGGAGGAAACCTGGCGGCACATATGGGCTCAGCCCCCTGGTTTCTTTTTGAAACAATTGATAAAAAAGAAATGAGTGTCGTTCGGGAATATCTGGAAAATCCTTTCTGGCAGGAAAAACGCAAGAAAGGATTTCTTGTGGGACGTTGGCTTTTGTCTTTAAAACCGGATCAACTCGGCATGTCCGAGAACGATAAACAGGAGGGAACGGCTGTGGCCCTTCTGCGTGAGTCCGGGGTCGAGATTGAGATTGTTTCAAAGGCGAATTTTATGACGAACCTTGCTGTTTTTCCAATGGCCGATTACACATCTGTACCAGAAAATGATGAACAGAATTAAATGTGATTACCATCGAACTTCAGCCATTCATCAGGGCAGTGCTGTAGGAGCGGCTTTAGCCGCGAAAAGGGCTGGCAAGGAGATGAAACTGCTTGCTTGCCAACCCAGAAAATTCGCGGATAAATTCGCTCCCACCCTTATTCTTTGCCGGTTACTTACTCAGGAGGCTGAAAATTAGTGGTAATCACAAAATTAAATGTATCTACTCAGGTGTTCAGGTAAAAGGCTGAAGACCGATAAGCTAAGACATCGAGAGGAAAAACCAAACAAATTCCATGGGGTGAATGTTACATTATGCCCAAATAGGTCAAAATGACTCCAAGTGCATTGTTTTAACTTTCAACCTTTAGTCTATTTCCCTGAACAGTTGCATAAATTTTAACAAGGAGGAAGCAGTATGAAAGCATTGGTGGTGTATTCAAGCCTGACAAGCAACACGAAAAAACTGGCGGACGCCCTTTACGGAGTCCTGCAGTGCGAAAAGGATCTGGTCTCTATCACTGACAATCCCGACCCCTCAGGCTATGATTTTGTTGCGGTGGGTTTTTGGCTGCAAAAGGGTGCCCCTGATGAGAAAACACAGGAGTTTTTGCCGAAAATAGGTGAAAAAGAGGTGTTTCTCTTTGCCACCCATGGCGCGGCCAAAGATTCCGACCACGCCAGGAATGCCATGAATAAGGCCAAAGAGCTGGCCGCTCCCGCCCGGATTTGCGGAACCTATAACTGTCCGGGACAGGTGACGGAAAAGATGATGGAAAAAGCTGCCACAAAAGATCCCCCGCCACCGTGGTTCGCAGAGGCCCCGGCCGCTAAAGGACATCCTGACGAGGAGGACATCCGCCAGCTTGTTCATCTGTTTAACGAGCTTGGATTACCGTAGGGATGGGTAAAAAGCTATCAGCCGTCAGCGATCATCAATTTTGAACTTTTTGCGAAATTGTTTATCTTAAAAGCTGATAGCTGATAGCTGATAGCTGATAGTTTTAATATCCATCATATTTTTAAGAGTCCCTGTGCACCGGAAAGATATTGAAAATTATGTCAAAAAAACGTTTTGTTCTTCTTTTTTTAGCCCTTTTCCATTTTTTTCTCTTCCCCGTTCTCGTCCTTTCAGCCTCTCATTCGCAGGAACTCTATCCTGTTTATGATTCCATAAAGGACAATGTTGCTTTCTGGGAAAAGGTTTATGCCGTGTATCCCTCCACAAAAGGCATTATACATGATAGCCGCGATCTGTCTGTTATCTATGAGGTCATTGATCTGGTGCCAAAGGATAAGGAAAACGCCGGGAGGCTGAATAAAAAAAGGGTTAAGGCGGTCAAGGAAAAGTATAGGGATATTCTGCTTTCCCTGGCAGCCGGGGAAAAGGCAGACACAGAAGAGATGAAAAGGGTGCGTGAGTTGTGGAAGGGGCAGTCCGCTCGTTTTAGAGAGGCTGCCGGTTCTCTGCGCTTTCAGCTCTGTCAGAAAGACCGTTTTGAGGCCGGCCTGATTCGATCCGGCGCTTTTTTTGAACAGATGAAAGAAATTTTTACTCGTAACGGTTTGCCGGAAGACCTTGCCTATCTTCCCCACGTGGAGTCTTCCTTTAATTATAAGGCCTATTCCAAATTTGGCGCAGCCGGTGTCTGGCAGTTTACCCGGGGCACGGGTAAGCGTTTCATGACAGTTGATTATACCCTGGATGAAAGGCGGGATGCGATCGTGTCGACCCATGCGGCGGCACGTTATTTAAAGGAGAATTATCAGAAGCTCGGCAACTGGCCCCTGGCGCTCACAGCCTATAACCATGGGGCAAACGGCATGATGCGGGCCCAAAAGAAAATAGGGGGCTACGAGAAAATTTTCAACGAGTATAAAAGCAGGACCTTTGGCTTTGCTTCGCGAAATTTTTATGCGGAATTTCTTGCGGCCCGTACTGTGGCGAAAAACTACCGGCAACATTTCGGGGAGCTGCAAATGGCCGGCCCGGTGGATGTCCATGAGGTTACGCTGTCCGGATTTGCTCCAATAAAGGAGCTGTCCCGCCATTTTCAGGTTGATCTCGTCACCTTGCGAGAGCTTAATCCAGCCTTGAGGCCTCCGGTTTTCCAGGGACATAAATACGTACCCAAGGGCTACCGGCTGCGATTGCCGGCCAATAATGGTCATATGAAAAAGCTTGCTGCTGCGTTTCCGGACGGGCTCTTTGCCAAGCATCAGAAGAGAAGCCGCTTTTACCAGGTGGAAAGGGGGGATATTGCCGGCAATATCGCCCGCAAGCATGGTGTCAAGCTGCAGGATCTGCTGTTGGCAAACGGTTTGGGCAGGAGTGCGACAATTTATGCCGGGCAGAATCTGCGTATTCCGTCCACAGAGGAAAAGGTTGTGCTGCTTGCCGGGGCTGTGCCTGAAAAAAAATCCAGGCAGCAGGCTCCGAAAGTTTTAACGGCAAGACCGAAGCAGAAACCGGCGCCGGCTGAACCTGTCACGCCGGCTGTGGCGGATATTTCACCCTCGGTGGTGGTGGGAAATATTCAGGTTGAACAGGTGCGGCAGGAAAAGGGACGTTTTCAGGGTATTATCCGGGTTGAGGTCGGTGAAACCCTTGGTCATTTTGCCGATTGGCTGCAGGTGCCCACCTCTGCTCTGCGTCGTCTGAACGGCCTGGCCTTTGGCCGTTCTTTGAAGCTTGATCAGCGTTTAAAGGTTGAATTTGCCAAGGTCAAAAAAGATGAATTTGAGGAAAAACGCTATGAGTTTCATAAGGAGATTGAAGAGGATTTCTTTGCTGCCTATAAGATTGAAGGGGCAATGCTGTATCGCATTAAGCCCGGCGATACCAGCTGGAAGCTCTGCCATGAAGAGTTTGATCTGCCTTTCTGGCTGATACGTAAATATAACAGTGCCCATGATTTTAACAACTTGAAGCGAGATGAACAGCTGATTGTGCCTGTTGTGGGTAAGATTGATGCTTAGGAGTGGTTTGGCTTGATGGATGGCCGGCTGGAAGCCGGCCCCACAGGAAGCCCGGCCCCACGGGGAGCCATCTATATGAAGAGTAGTTCTACGGGTAAGTAGATTCTACGGAAAATATGGTATCAGGAAGAATGTATAAATACTCGTGATGCCGTGGGGCTGGCTTCTAGCCAGCTAGTCCATCTGGCTTTAAGCAAGCCCCACAGGTGGTAGGCCCCGGGTAACCAGCGTGTTATAAAATTATTTCCTCGTGGAGCCGGCTTCCAGCCGGCTATAAAAAACATGCCAAAGAAACAGAAGAAAACCATAACCTCATTTGTCAAAAGGCAGAGCTGTCTGCCCCACTGGCAAAAACCTGGAAGCGCCTACTTCATCACCTTCAAGACCCATAATGAAAGAGAGCTAAGCCACGAGGAAAAAAATATTGCGCTTGGTTCTCTCAAATACTGGGACAATCAGAGATGGCTGATTCATGCGGCAGTCATTATGGCAAATTACGTTCATGCAGTCGTCTCGCCCCTGGAAAAAGAAAATGGCTCCTGGTGGGATTTGTCCATCGTTCTTCATTCTGTGAAGAGTTTCAGTGCCAATGCTATGAATAAGGCGGTAAAACGCGTTGGTGAAAGTGTGTGGCAATCGGAAACCTATGACAGGATAATACGTGACGAAGCTGATTTTTTTGATACTCTGCAATACATTGCCCATAATCCGGTGAAGGCAGGGCTGGTTGAGGAGTGTTTTGATTATGAGTGGTTTTATTTGAGGGATGATGGCTGGCTGGATGTTACTCCGACCGGCTGGAAGCCGGCCCCACGGGGAGTCATCCCTACGAGAAGCCGGCCTGGTTGGCTGGAAGCCATTCCCACGAGTAAGTAGATTCTACTGAAAATAGGGCATCATGAAGAGGTATGAATACTCGTGATGCCGTGGAGCCGGCTTCCAGCCGGCTGAATGAAATTTAAAATAAAGACATTATGAAAAACAACACACCGCAAACAATCTATAGAAAGGATTATCAAAGACCTGATTATCTTGTTGACACTGTCAACCTTCATTTTTCTCTCAGAGAAGATGAGACCATTGTCATCTCGCGCCTGGCATGCAGGCGTAATGGCAATGAGGCGCTTCCCCTGATTCTCGACGGAGAGGAGCTGGAACTTCTCTCTGTTGTGCTGGATAATGGGAAACTTGATCAGAATGACTATGTGGTTGATGAGGAATCATTAACCATTCACCACGTTCCTGAGCAGTTTGAGCTGGAAATAGCCACCCGCATTTATCCGGAGAAAAATACGGCATTTGAAGGCCTGTACCGTTCAAGTGGTAATTTCTGTACCCAGTGCGAGGCCCAGGGGTTTCGCAGGATAACCTATTTCCCCGACCGGCCCGATGTCATGAGCCGTTTCACCACCACCATTGAGGTAGATGACAGGGTTCCGGTGTTGTTATCAAACGGCAACCTCGTTGAAACGGGAAAAGCAGGCCCCGGTCGCCATTATGCCACATGGCAGGACCCCTTTCCCAAGCCCTGTTATCTCTTTGCTCTGGTGGCCGGAGACCTAGTTAAAATTGCCGACACCCATAGGACCGTTTCCGGCCGCGTCATTGATCTGCATATTTATGTGCAGCAACATAACAGCGATCGCTGCGATCACGCCATGCAATCGCTGAAAAAGGCCATGGAGTGGGACGAAAAGGTGTTCGGACTTGAGTATGATCTTGATCTGTACATGATTGTGGCGGTTGATGATTTCAATATGGGGGCCATGGAAAACAAAGGGCTCAATGTTTTTAATTCAAAATATGTGCTGGCTTTGCCGGAAACGGCAACCGATGATGATTATGCAGGTATTGAAGGCGTTATCGCCCATGAATATTTCCACAACTGGACCGGCAACAGGGTAACCTGTAGGGACTGGTTTCAGTTGAGCCTGAAGGAAGGGTTGACCGTTTTTCGCGACCAGCAGTTTTCCGCCGACATGGCCTCGGCGTCGGTGAAACGTTTGAGTGATGTCAGACTGCTGCGCAATTTTCAGTTTCCCGAGGACAGCGGCCCAATGGCCCATCCGGTGCGGCCCGACTCCTATATTGAGATCAATAATTTTTACACGGTGACGGTCTATGAAAAAGGGGCGGAGGTGGTGCGTATGATCCACACCCTGCTCGGCCCGCAAGGGTTTCGTCGGGGAATGGATCTTTATTTTGAGCGGCATGACGGCCAGGCTGTTACCTGTGATGATTTTGTCCGGGCCATGGAGGACGGAGGCGGCGTTGATCTGGGCCTTTTCCGCAACTGGTACAGGCAGGTCGGTACTCCGGAGCTTACAGTGAGCTGTTCGTATGATGTTGAAAAGAAAACTTGTACCCTGCATGTCAGCCAGAGCTGCCCGGATACACCGGGACAGATTGACAAGGAGGTGTTTCATATTCCGCTTGCATTGGGGCTGCTCGACAGTTCAGGCAGGGAGTTGGCCCTTGTGCGGGACGGCGTAAAGCAGTCGTTTCCATTTGTTCTTGATGTAAAGGACAGAGAACAGAGCTATGTCTTTGAAAATATCGAGAAAAAACCAATGCCGTCATTGCTGCGCGGTTTCAGTGCGCCGGTGAAGCTGAAGTATGACTATAGTGACGAAGAGCTTTGTTTTCTGTTGGCCCATGATACGGATCCTTTCAATCGCTGGGAGGCGGGACAGCGTTTTTCCCTGCGCATTCTTTTAAAACTGGTGGATGTGTATCGCCGACAGGAAAAAATGAGCTTGGATAAGGAGTTTATATCCGTGTTTGCCGGGCTCCTCGATAAATCCTCCCGGGAAGATGCGGCATTTCTCAGCCGGCTTCTTATTCTGCCCTCGGAGAAATATCTCGGTGAGCAGCTCGATGTTGTTGATGTTGAGGCCATTCACCATGCCCGGCTGTTTGTCCGCCGCAGTCTTGCCGAAGAATTGCGTGCCTTTTTTATGGATATCTACCATGGAAATAGAAGCAATGAGCCATATCATTATGATCCGCAGAGTGCCGGCAAGCGAAATTTGAAAAATATCGCCCTGTCCTATTTGATGCTTCTGCAGGATGAGGATGTGACCAGCCTCGGTCTGCGCCAGTTTGAACTATCCGACAACATGACTGATGTACTGGCGGCCCTGCAGGCTTTTGTTTTTAATCCGGACTGTGCGGAGCGCAAAAGCGTGCTGGTCTCTTTTTACAGCCAATGGCAGAAAGACACCCTGGTGCTTGACAAGTGGTTTTCCCTGCAGGCCACTGCGCCCCTGCCGGAAACTCTGGCCGAGGTCAAATCGCTCCTGTTGCATCCAGCTTTTTCCCTGAAAAATCCCAATAAGGTGCGGTCGCTCATTGGTGCCTTCTGCTCGGCTAACCAGCTCTGTTTCCACGCGGAAAACGGGGAAGGCTACAGCTTCCTGGCCGACCAGGTCTTGGCCATCAACAAGACCAACCCGCAGATCGCCTCCCGCCTGCTGACATCGCTGAGCCGCTGGCGCCGCTTTGATGAGAAGCGGCAGAATTTGATGCGTAGTCAGCTTGAGTGGATTCTGGCTGATGAGAAACTTTCAAAAGATGTCTATGAGATCGCTACCAAGAGTTTGAAATGAGAGGGGCAGAGGGGTCGAGGGGCAAAGAGGTCGTGCTCGAGTAACCAATTAAAAATAGGCGAAAAAACCAGAGCAACAATTTTTTCGTGTTTTTTCGTGGAGCTCGATGTCTCGCATACTCGCTTATCGGTGGCTAAAAAGAGGCTAGAAACATATGGATATATCAAAAGAAATAGCAAAAATGAAGCAAAACCCGGAGTTTGCCAAAAATGTCGGCATGGTTCTGGTTCATAACGGGGTTGTCAGGGCATGGTCGCGGCAGAGCAGGGAGGATGTTTCGTTCCTTGAGGTGACACCGGATTATGAAAAAATTGAGCAGATCCGTGGGGAGTATTTAACCAGAGAAGGCATTTATGATATCAAGGTTGAAGCAAAATCCGGCCGTTTTCAACCGGGTGATGATCTTCTTTTCATTATAGTGGCCGGAGACCTGCGGGAAAACGTCAAACCTGTTTTGGCCGGGTTGCTTGACCGCATTAAGGCTGAGGCTGTCACAAAAAAAGAGATAGTCACAACTTGAAAAACAGCAGGCATTGGGGTAAATAGTCCTCTTTACGGAACCTCATTGCGGCGGCATGGTTTGCAGGAGATTTTCATTATGCCGCTTTCATTAAGTTAACCTGGAGTTTTTTTATGTATACAGCATCAGACCTGCGCAAAGGTTTAAAGATTGAAATTGACGGCGAGCCCTATGTGGTCACTGATTTTCAATTTTCCAAGCCCGGAAAGGGGCAGGCGCTTTACCGGACCCGCATGAAAAATATGGTCACCGGCAATGCCTTTGAGAAAACATACCGATCAAACGACAAATTCAAAAAAGCCCCCCTGGAGGAACGTGCCATGCAGTATCTCTACTCCCAGGGAGATGAATATCATTTCATGGACAACCAGAACTACGAGCAACTCTCCATCACCGCCGATCAGTTGGAAGACAACGTCAATTTTATGGTTGATAATATGGATGTGCATGTGCTGCTTTTTCATGGGCGCCCCATTGGCGTAACCCTGCCCAATTCCGTTGTGCTGGAAGTGACCCGGGCCGATCCCTGGGCCAAGGGCGATACCAGCGGCACCGATACAAAACCTGTTACCGTGGAAACCGGCTTTGCTTTGCAGGTTCCGCCCTTTGTCAATGAAGGTGATAAAATTCAGATCGACACCCGCACCGGCCAGTATTCGACAAGGGTCAAGGAGTAGGCCTTTTGGCGTATTCCTTTCTTGCCCTTCGGGCAGAAATCATTCAGGCCGTCCGGTCATTTTTTATAGGCAGGGGGTATCTTGAAGTTGATACTCCCCTGCGACTTCCCTCTCTTATCCCTGAAGCAAATATCGAGCCTGTAGAGGCCGGCGGTTGGTTTCTGCAGACATCCCCCGAGCTGTGCATGAAACGGCTTCTGGCCCGTGGCCATGAAAAGGTTTTCCAGATTTGTAAATGCTTCCGCAAACACGAACGTGGGACAAGGCATCTTTCCGAATTTACCATGCTCGAGTGGTACTGTACCGACATTTATTATATGGATCTCATGGCGGAATGCGAAGAGATGCTGCGTTTTCTGGTTGCTGAGGTCGATTTACCCGGTCCGGCAGCAGGGATCATCCAGGCAGAGAGCGGCTGGCAGTATCTTTCCGTTTCCAGGGCATTTGAAATGTATGGGCAGCTTCCTGTTCAACAGGCCCTGCGGGAGAATGTTTTTGATGACATTCTTGTACGGGACATTGAACCCCGCCTCGGTCTGGAAAGGCCGGTTTTTCTCTATGATTATCCGGCTGAAACAGCTTCTCTTGCCTGTTTGAAAACCGATGACACATCTCTTGCCGAACGTTTTGAACTTTACATAAAGGGCGTGGAGCTGGCCAATGGTTTTACTGAGTTGACTGATAGCGAAGAGCAGCGTTTCCGCTTTGTCAAAGAACGGGAGCTTTGTCGTCAGTCGGGCCGAGATTTCGGCCCCATGCCGGAAAAATTTCTTGATGATCTTGAACAAATTGATAAAGCGGCAGGCATCGCCCTGGGGATTGATCGTCTTGTCATGCTGCTCTGCGGAGCGGAGCGCATTGATGATGTGGTGCCTTTTACTCCGGAAAGTTTATAAGGTTGAAACTTTAGTCACTTTTATCAAATCAAGCTGGAGGTGAGCGTGAGAAACGGTAACATCTTGTTCGTAGTCATCGTGGCCGGAATCCTGTTTTCCTCCGTCGACACCCATGCCCTTGACGGCTATGACATAGTTCAGCGTACCTTTCACCAGTTGCGCGGCAAGGCCTCTGTTTCTTCTCTTGACATGACCATCCACCGACCCGCCTGGCAGAGGACCGTGTCCATGAAGGCCTGGACCAGGGGCGAGAAGGAAAGTCTGATCCGTATCACTGCCCCGGCCAGGGACGAGGGCAATGCCACCCTGAAGCGGGGCCGGGAAATGTGGATTTATAATCCCAAGGTAAACCGCATTATCAAGCTGCCTCCCTCCATGATGTCACAGGCCTGGATGGGCTCTGATTTCTCCAATAACGACCTGGCAAAGACCGACAGTGTTCTCCATGATTATGAGCATACCCTTGAAGAGGTGACGGAGCAGGACGGCCACAAGGTGTTTACCGTGGCGTCTGTGCCGAAACCAGAGGCGCCTGTTGTCTGGGGCATGATCAAGCTCCGCATTCGTGATGATGATGTTCTGCTGGCCGAAGAGTTTTACGATGAGGACATGGAGTTGGTCAAGGCCATGACCTGCTCGGATATCGGGCAGGTTGACGGGCAGCTTTTTCCCTTTTCCTGGAAGATGGCAAAAGCCGGGGCCGTGGATGAATATACCCTGATCGAATATCAGGAAATCAGTTTTAAAGAGACGCTGCCCTCCTCCATTTTTTCAAAAGCCCTGCTGAGGAAATAGATGCGAAGCGAGATCATCATGGCATGGCGTAATATGTGGCGCAACCCGCGCCGCAGCGGGCTTACCATGGCGGCCATCGCTTTTGCCTGTTTGCTGCTGGTCTTTATGCTGTCGTTTCAATTCGGCGGTTATGAAACCATGATAAATGCCTCTGTAAAGGTTAACAGCGGTCATCTGCAGGTCCAGGCTAAGGGTTACCAGGACAACCACGAAATGCGGCTTGTTGTGGATGATCCCCGGCAGGTGGCCGGATTGCTGTCCCAGATCAACGGCATCAACTCTTTCAGTTTCCGTGCAGAGAGTTTTTCCCTGGCTTCGTCCGGCAGGAGAACATACGGTGTGGCGGTCATCGGTATTGAGCCGGAAAAAGAGAAGGCGATGTCCACCATCAGTGATGTTGTGCGGCAGGGGGTCTATCTGGCCGGGAAAGACCGGGGATTTGCTCTTATCGGCAGCCTGCTTGCCAAAAATCTGAAAATAGGGGTTGGAGACGAGGTGACCCTGCTTGGTCAGGGACGGGACGGCTCAGTTGCCGCAACAGTTTCCGTGGTAAAGGGCATTTTTCGGACCGGTATTGATGAACTGGACAGGAATACGGTGCAGATTCCCCTGGCTGATTTTCAAGAGGTCTATGCCATGGATCAGGCAGTGCATCAGGTGATCTGTTTGGCGGATCGTCTGTCCGAGGTAAAGGATATTGCCGGAACACTTCGGCAGTCCATGGCGGAATCAGGGGAAGAGGGGCTTGTCGTGCTTGACTGGACCCAGCTCCTGCCCGGTCTGGTGCAATCCATCCAGATGGATCTGGTCAGCGGTCTTATTATGTATCTGGTGCTGGTTCTTGTGGTGGCCTTCAGCATTCTGAACACCTTCCTGATGGCCGTGTTTGAACGGACAAGAGAGTTCGGTCTTCTCATGGCCCTTGGTTCCACGCCTGGCCGCCTTGTCCGTTTGCTGTTACTCGAGTCCATGGGGCTCACCGTCCTCGGTACAGTGTTTGGTACCTTGTTGGGTGTGTTGATCACCCTCTATTTCCAGAGCCATGGTATTGAATTTCCCGGGGCGGAGGAGATGCTTAACCAGTACGGACTCTCCGGCAGGCTTTACCCAAGCTTGAGTTTGCTGTCATGCTTTGCCGGGCCGCTGCTGGTACTGCTTGTCACGTTTGTCTCGGCCCTTTATCCTGCCCTGAAGGTGAGAAAGTTGAAACCGGTTGAGGCGATGGGGTGAAAAGAGTTAAAAGTGAAAAATTAAAAGTTAAAAATGAAACACATGAAGGACGTTTTCTTCAACATTTAACCTGAAATAATGTTCCTGCAACTAGCCTGGCGAAATATCTGGCGTAATCCGAGGCGGACCGCAGTCATCCTGACGGCGGTGGTTATCGGCTGCTGGAGTATGATCTTCATGAGCGCTCTTATGCGCGGCATGGAGGTGGGTATGGTGCGGAACGGTATTGACACCCTGACCGGCAACATCCAGATCCACCATCCTCTGTACAGACAGGACCCTGTGTTGGAGTATGATATTGCCGATATGGAGAAGGTCAGAGAGGCTCTTCTGCAGGTGCTGCCTCCCCGTGCTGCCTGGTCGGAGAGATTGCGGGTTAGTACTGTTGTTTCCAATGCCCGTCATTCCGGCGGAGTGATCCTGGTGGCGGTTGAGCCGGAAGCGGAAAAAATTGTTTCTTTTATCGGTAGGGCAGTGAAGGAAGGACGCTATCTTGCCCCGGCAGACAAGGGCATTCTGGTGGGCGAAGCATTGCTGAAGAAATTTGAAACTTCTCTGGGGAAGCGTCTTATCCTGACGGCAAGCAGGGCGGATGGCGAGATTGTCTCCCGCAGTTTTCCCATCATCGGCGTTTATGACGCAGAGATGGAGTCGGTTGAAAAGCAGTTTGCCTTTGTTTCCCTTTCCGCCGGGCAGAAATTTCTTGGTGAAAGTATTTCCGAGGTGGCTGTCAGCCTGCCGGGCCGGGACATCAGTGGTTTGCAGGAAAAAGAAATTGCCACTCGCCTGCGGCAGGAACTACCCGATGTCGAGGTGGCGACCTGGCCGGAATTACTGCCCATGCTGGCCGGCTATCTGGAGATTTCCGATGGCTTTCTCTATGTCTATTTTCTGGTGGTCTTTGTCGCCATGGGCTTTGGTATTGTCAATACGACCCTGATGGCGGTTTATGAGCGTATCCGGGAATTTGGCCTGTTGGCGGCCCTTGGTATGAAACCATGGCAGATAATTGTCTCCGTGCTGACCGAGTCGGCCCTGGTATTGCTGATCGGCATCGGGATCGGCAGCCTGATCGGTGTTGCATCTGTGCTGCCTTTGGCAAATGGCGGGATCAACCTGACAGAGCTTGCCGCCGGCACCGAGATGGCGAGTATGCCCCGTATTATTTACCCCATGCTGGTGTATAAGGATGTCGTTATCGCCAATCTTTTGATCATTGTGCTCGGTCTTCTTGTTAGTTTTTATCCGGCCTGGAAGGCGGCCCGGTTCAGGCCGGTTGAGGCTTTGGCCCATGTGTGAGGGAAAAGAATGTCCATTGTCGAGTTAAAACAGGTATGCAAGACATTTCGCCAGGGAAGCACCACCATCACAGCCCTGGATAATGTCAGCCTGGATGTGGAGGAGGGAGGTTTTATTGCTTTGGCCGGTCCTTCCGGTTCGGGTAAAACCACCCTGCTGAATATCATAGGAGGACTGGACAATGCCGATTCCGGCCATGTAACGGTTGCCGGCAGCGTTATCAGCGCAATGAATGCGTCGCAACTTGCCGAAATGCGACTGCGCAAGGTGGGTTTTGTTTTTCAGGCCTATAACCTGGTGCCTGTGCTGTCTGCCGTGGAAAATGTTGAATACGTCATGCAGCTTCAGGGGGTTGCTGCTGCCGAGCGCCGTAAACGCGCCATGGTCGTGCTTGACAAGATGGGACTTGCCGATAAATGCCACCGGCGTCCGGCCACGCTGTCCGGCGGCCAGCAGCAGCGAGTGGCCGTTGCCCGTGCCATTGTGGCCGATCCTGCCATTGTGCTGGCCGACGAACCCACGGCGAACCTTGATTCTTCCACCGGACGTGACCTGCTTGATTTAATGAAACGCATGAGCCTGGAAAAAGGGGTCACCTTTATTTTTTCCACCCATGACACCATGGTGATGGAATATGCAGAGAGGCTGGTGTGGATAAGAGATGGACGTTTATTAGGTTGATAGGTTGAAGGCTGAAGGTAGAAGGCTGAAGGGTTGAAGAACCGTACCTTTAGCCTTCGGCCTCGGAAAAACATGAAACATTTTCTAAATATTCTTCTTTCTCTTTTTCTTTTACCCTCTTTAGCTCATGCTGGTGAAGAGACGGAGACGTTCAGCCAATGGGGCGGGCATCTGCGGGCAACGGGCAGCGTGGTATGGCCGGCTAGCGAGACGGCCCTTCGCGCTGTTGACAGCGGGCCGCTTTATGACGGGGTGTTGGAATTTCGTTTGAAAAACCGTTTTGTGCTTGACGAAAATATCAGACTGGACAGTCATTATGAGATGATTCCGGCGGGCGGAGACAGTTGGCGGGCGGCAAGCGAGCTGCGCCGGCTGCCGGACAGCCTGCCGGGGTTAGGCTGTGCCATACCATCCGACGATCATCGATTCTTTGATTTCACATCAAGTCTTTCGGAAAAAGATGATCGGCT
>DAOUUW010000061.1 GCA_030667965.1 Deltaproteobacteria bacterium | reverse complement strand
TTATTAAGAAATACAACAATGGAAGGCACACCAACCTGGCGGGCAAGAAGGATATGCTCACGGGTCTGGGGCATGGGGCCGTCATCGGCGCCAACAACCAGAATTGCGCCGTCCATCTGGGCAGCACCGGTGATCATGTTCTTGATATAGTCAGCATGGCCGGGGCAGTCCACATGGGCGTAATGACGTTTATCCGTCTCATACTCAACATGGGCGGTTGCGATGGTGATGCCACGCTCCTTTTCTTCAGGGGCCTTGTCAATCTCACTAAAATCAGTTTTCTTGGCATATCCCTTGGACGCAAGTACCTGGGTGATTGCTGCTGTCAATGTGGTTTTACCATGGTCAATATGACCGATTGTGCCAATATTTACATGGGGTTTTGTACGTTCAAATTTTTCTTTTGCCATGCTTTCGCTCCTCAGACTGATTTTATTTTTTATGTTCGATACAGGCCTGATTTATTTTTAAAGCTGTATAATGGAGCTCACGACCGGATTCGAACCGGTGACTTCCTCCTTACCAAGGAGGTACTCTACCTACTGAGTTACGTGAGCACTCTTTCCGGAAACTCATTAATGATAGTGGATCTTCCGGTACGGTATGGAGCGGGAAACGGGTCTCGAACCCGCAACCCTCAGCTTGGAAGGCTGATGCTCTACCAATTGAGCTATTCCCGCATCTCCTGACCGGCAGTAGAACATGCAAACCCACAACACTGCATGATATGATTAACTCTGGAAGAAAATGGTGGAGGGGGGAGGATTTGAACCTCCGAAGGCGTCGCCGACAGATTTACAGTCTGTTCCCTTTGACCACTCGGGAACCCCTCCATTTCGAAATGTCATATCGCAGCATGAATCCATATGCGAGTTTTCGTTCTTCCAGCTGGAGCTGGCGATGGGACTCGAACCCGCAACCTGCTGATTACAAATCAGCTGCTCTACCAATTGAGCTACGCCAGCGACCTGAAACCGAAACACCGTAATCGCTTCAAAGTTAAAAATCAACCTTTTTTTCATATCACCTTGAAAAAGGAATCAATGAACAGAAAAGACAATCCGGCATCACGCCCTCGGAGTGACGAAAACTGTTTTCCCATATTGAAGCGTTACGGTGTTCTAAACAAACAAGGTACCAGCGTACAAAACAAAATAAACGAATTATGCGTCTTTTTTATTTACCAACAAACTCGCTTTCGCGATATTTCTCAAAGGCCATTGCAAAAGTTCTATATACAAGATGGGCAAACTTTGTATAGGGCATATAGAGGAAAAGCATGAGTACTGAAACCAGATGCAGATAGTAAAGAAAGTAGGCAAGCACAGGCACACCGACAAGACGTCCAAGCTCAGCACCAAGGCCGGTTACAGCCACTGCCATAATCTCATAAATCAGAAACCAGTCATAATACGTCGCTGAAGTACCCTCTTCCGCTTCAGCGGCAGAACGATTTGACCAGAGTACGCCAACACCAAAAATCATGGCTATGGCAGCAACGTTGGCCAGCATCTTCACAGGATTCATCATGCTCATAGGCCCATGCAGGCTGGGATAAAAAATACCCAGAACGTCCTGAACAAAAGCACTGTAAGCCGTAACAAAAAGCAGGGCAATAAAAGCCAGCATCAGGGGCAAATGGCCGATGACCCTGTTGACATTGACGCCGCACTTGTTAAAACGGGTATGGACAATGATTTCCTTGATTGAAGGCCAGAGAAACTGCTCAATAAACTGGTTAACCGAAGGCCGGTACACAGTGCTGACATTGTACTGCGTCATCATTGCCTTCCACATTGTGGAAACGCCGCGGTAAGCGGCATAAACGGCAAGACCGAAGGCCGGCACCATGATCAGATCAATAAACGCCACATTCTTGGCCAGCCAGCGCCAATCCCAGTGACCGAAGAAATGACCAAACCCGTACTGGGACATAGCCTCGGCAGTGGGAATACGCATCCCGCCTGAAATAAACCACATGACCAATACGATAAGGGCCGGAAGACCAATTGTTAACGGCAGATTTTTTGAACTGCTCACCATCTTGGCAAGCCCTGACGGGAAGCCGTAATGGGTGTAGGCATAAGCCCTGATGGCACCCAGCACGTCGCCCGGTTTAGCCCCTCGGGGACAATATGCGGAACAGTCGCCGCACTGGTGACACAAAAAAATGTCAGGGTCTGCAAGCAGCTTGTCCTTCAGTCCCCACTGAGCCCAGATCATCTCTTTACGAGGAAAGGGCTTATCATCCGTGGACAGTGGACAAACTACTGAGCATGTGGCACATTGGTAACACTTCTTCAAAGTGTCGCCACCGGCACTTTTCATATATCTTATGAAGTCCAAATCAGGATTTACCTTCATTTTCTTCTCTCCTCCTCAAGGTCATTCCCGGTTTTCAGGACAACCGGATCAAAATATGGAATGGCCTGTTACGTGTTATAAGCCAACAATATGAATTAATAAAATCTTCCGGCAGAACTGTCAGCCTGCCGGAAGATTGTGCAGCATCCAGTTACTAGAAGCCTTTAAACGGACTCGGTCCAAGATCGATAATTTCCTGGACAAACTCATCAATTATCCCGGATACAGTGTCATAATCGGTAATAGCTATCTGCCTTACCGCACAGCGCTCAGTCTCAAGGCCGAGCTGACTCAGGGTATCAGCGATATTATCCATACGCTTGGCGGCAATCTCGCTGCCCTTGACAAAATGGCACTGGTAATCGTCACCATATTTGCAGCCAAGCAGAATCGCACCGTCCATACCCGCTGACATAGCATCCTTGATCCAGGACATATTGACTGAACCAAGGCAACGAACAGGAATGAAGCGTACCAGGGAGTTGAGTGAATGCTTACGCATGGCGGCCATATCGAGACACGGCATGGCATCATTCTCACAAACCAGGGCAAGAATACGCAGTTTATCCTCATCGTCGTCCGGAACTTCAACAGCTTTAATCATGGAACCGATCATATCGACATTGTAGTCCGCAAAACCGATGATACGCTCGGGGCAGGCGCCCATACAGGTACCACAACGGCGACATCGGGTCGGATTGGGCAACGGCGTTCCCTTCTCGTCATCATCCAGGGCGCCGAAAGGACATTCCTCTGTACAGCGTTTACACTGGGTACAGCGCTGCATATAGAAATCCGGATAGGTCCGGTCGCCGGAACGGGGATGAACGGCAACACCGCGGTCGGTACACTCCATGGCCTGGATGGCCTTTAATGCCGCGCCGGTTGCGTCATCAATTGTCTCATCCATGGGCATGGCCTTGCGAACACCACCACAGGTATAGACACCGGTACGACGGGTCTCGTACGGAAAGCAGATAAAATGCGAATCCGAATAACCGTCAAACAGATCCAGATCCAAAAATGCGGGACCCTGACGATAGGCCAGATTAATGCTGTTTTCGTACTTTGTGACAGGCTCCATCCCGGCAGCAAGAACAACAAGATCAACATCCAGATCCAGGTCTTCACCGAGCAAAGTATCTTTGGCAGTTACAGTACAGCCATTTCCTGATGCCGCAACACCGGTAACGGCGGCCTTGGTAAGGAAAATGCCGTCATCCTGCTGGATGCCTTTATAAAACATCTCCATATTGCCCGGTGTTCTCATATGCTGATAGAGAATGTAGGCTTTGGCATCGGCATTGGCTTCACGAAGATATTTGGCCTGCTTCAGGGCCACCATGCTGGTTACGGAGTTGGTATAGGGGAAATCCATGTCATGCTCTTCACCGCCCGGGCTCTGGATAAAGGCAACGGAATTGATACCGGCAAGCTTGCCGTCCTTTACCATGGCCTCAAACTCGACATTGGTGACAACCTTGTCGTTGTCCGCATAACCCAGATGCTCAAACTCGCTGACATCGGCGGGCACCCAACCGGTGGCCAGGATAACGGCGCCGTACTTCTCGCCATCGGGATTTTCTGCAGTGTATTTCTGCAGACCATCATTGGGATCTTCCATCTGCCCCTTGTCGATCTTGTCCTGCTCGTCAACACCGACCTTGGCAGGAGCATCCCACTCTGTTTTTGTTCCGAATGCCTTGAAGGTAACACCAAAATTTCCCGGGGCACCACCGATACGGGCCACTTCGGTGGAGGTTTTAACAGTAATTTTAGAGTCAGCTTCCACCTCGGCAATCAGAGCACCGATGGTGGGCTCTTCAAGCTCGGCATAAGGGGCCCTGGTCGGGAACTGTTTTGTCCAGCCAAGTGCATTGCCGCCAAGCACACCGGCTCTCTCGACAAGGGTTACTTCATAGCCTGTTTTTGCTGCCTCCTTGGCTGCCGTCAATCCTGCCACACCGCCGCCCATAACCAGAATTTTCCTGGACAGGGTTTCAAGCAGGTAGGGCTCAGGCAATTCTATTTTCTTGCCCTGAGTAATAGCCATGCGAACATAGTCGGCACCCATCTCATTGGTGTATTCGTCAATGGTCTCCTGAGTCTTGGCATCGGAAGGCTGTTCTTTACACCAGGCGGCCTGCTCACGGATATTGCCGCGCACCGTAATGGTTTCATCGCCCATATTAAACTCATTCTGCATGACCCGGCGGGAACAGGCACAGACGATAAAGGTATTTACTCCGTCATTTTTGTCTGCTTCCAGCATCTCCCGACCGGCGGGGCCGCACAGCGCTTCGTGGGTCTTGGCCTCCATGCCGAGCTCTTTGGCGGCAGCGGTCAGATTTTCAACATCCAGGGCTTCTCCGATTCCACACCCTGTACAAATATATGTACCGTAATTTTTATCCATTGATTTTCCTCCTACTTAGCTGCTTGAATTGCTTTTAATGCTGCAGCGGTGGCGCTCTGGGCGCTGGTCACAACATCAGCAGCTTTCTTGGCACATCCGGCGGAAATCATGCCTTTGTCAGCATCACTTACCACAAATCCGTTACTGTCAACATCCAGCCCAAGTCCAGCGGCCTGGGATTTAATGGCAGGCTCCATGCCGGTTGCCAGAATACAAAGATCGACTTTCTGCTGAACCTTCATACCGGTCACGGCGTTTTCAGCAACAACGGTGACGCCTTCGGTTTCAGGAATGATATCTGCCACTTTACCCTTGATAAAATGAGTATTAGGATCCGCCATCAGTTTCTCACGGAATTTCTCATACTTACCCGGGGTACGAATATCAATGTAAAAAACATAGATAGGTGCTTCAGGATAGCGCTCACGGATATAGGTGATCTGCTTCATGGTTGCCATACAGCAGATGTAGGAGCAGTATTCGAGATGATTTTCATCACGGCTGCCGGCGCACTGAACAAAACCGAAACTCTCAGGTTCTTTATCATCACCGGGGCGCAGGATCTTGCCGTTGGTGGGTCCGTTGGAGGCGGCAAGACGCTCCATCTGCATATTGGTGATAATGGCATCACTCTCATTGTACTTGAGGTTATCCATCTTGGTCGGATCATAGGGATTCCAGCCGGTTGCCCAGACAACGGCACCGACATTCAGGGTAAATGTTTTGGTCTCCATGTCCGTATCAATGGCGTCATACTTACAGGCCGCCTTGATTTTATCCAAAGTATCGGCACTGCAGACATCCTTGTCCAATACATATTTCATGGGGTAAGACATCTCATGGGGACGATAGATGGCCTTTGTTTTACCCATACCGAGGTTAAAATCATCATCACGCTCTTCCGCACAAACCTCTTCGCAATCACCACAACAGGTACAGTTGCTGTTGACATAGCGAGGCGCGGTTTCACACGTTACCTCGTAACTACCGGCAGAACCTGACACACTTTTAACCGAAGTCATGGTGTAAACGCGTATACCACGGTTGTCATTGAGCCGTTTAAAGTTAATTTCCAGTCCGCAAGACGGCGGACATAATTTGGGGAAATATTGATTGAGTTGGGCAACCCGACCTCCCAGGTAAGGATTTTTTTCAATCAAAAAAACATCATTCCCAACCTCTGCGGCTTCCAGGGCAGCTGTTAAACCGCTGATGCCACCACCAACGACCAGCACAGCTCCTGATGCACTCTGTTCTGTCATGCCACTCCTCCATTTGTAGGGGTTATGTTTGATACAATTTAAGCCATAAATTTTACGTTTTAACCATTAAAACCCAAAAATTAGGGCTTAAAGGAAAAAAATGATAGTTCATTCATTTACCAGAAAGCTTTTACCAAATCAACTTAACTTGACGAGATATGCAACTTTTTTTAATATTTTCCTGCAGCACATACAAAAATCTCCAGGCACCAATGGAGGTACCTGGAGATTTATCACGTTAAGACGTTAATGATCCGTGGAAAATTACAGCCAGGGATCTGTCTCAATAATGTTGATACACTTTACTTTCTCACACTTCCATTCCTGGGTAGCAGGATCGAATGTGGAGTTAACAAAGCACTTCCAGTTTTCGTCATCAACCTTCGGGAAGTCTGACCTGTAGTAGAAGCCGGGATAGCGGCTTTCTTCACGGAACAGGATGTGACGGATATGAGCCTCAACACACCAGATGCGGTGGTAGTTCTCCCAGCAGCGCATAAGCTCATGCAGGTCACCGGCACCCATCTTCGCAGCATCTTCACGCAGAAGTTGCAGGAGATCCATGCAGATACCCAGCAGTTTACCGGAGGTCATGTAGTAGGTCGCAACACCACCACCATACTCGTCGGTGGCTTTCATGAGACGCATCATGATACCGGCAGGTTTGCAGTAGTTGGGGTTAACATTGGCGGAAGTAGAAGCGCCAACAAACTCTTGGTAAAGTTTAACAGGAGCGTAAATCTCGTCAGCCAGTTCCTGGGGGGTCTGGGCAAGCTCAGGGGTGAACCCTGCATTATCGCGGCAGTATTTAACCATCTGCTTTGCACACATACGACCCTCGGCATGAGCACCGGAGGAGAACTTATGACCGGAAGCGCCAACACCGTCACCAGAAGTGAAAAGACCGTCAACAGTGGTCATACGATTGTAGCCCCATTTGTACTGATGGGCACGTGTACCATCTACTGTGGGAACCCAGTCTTCGTCCGGACCGGAGCACCAGATACCGCAGCAGCCTGAATGGGAACCCAGCATGTAGGGTTCTGTCGGCATAATCTCGGAACCTATTTTCTCAGGCTCGACGTTTGCACCAGCCCAGAGACCGGCCTGGCCAACGGACATATCGAGGAAATCTTCCCAGGCCTCGGACTCAAGATGTTTCCAGTATTTTTTGACTGCTTTCTCGTCCATGCCGGCTGCACGTTTCGCATCAAGGAAGGCGTTCAAAGCAACGTCGGTAGCCATGAAGATAGGACCACGGCCTTCTTTCAACTCGTTGATCATCAGATGGTTACGCAGACAGGTAGGAGTAACAGGAGAAGCACCGTAAGGCATGAATTTTCCCAGTTCGTCTTTAACTGAGTCGCTGTTTGCAAAGAACTCACCAAGGCCGTTCTGCACTTTGGCTTTAAACAGCAGGAACCATGCGCCAACAGGTCCGTAACCGTCTTTAAAACGGGCCGGGGTGAAGCGGTTTTCCATCATGGTCAGGGTAGCGCCTATCTGGGCACACATGGTGTAAGTGGAACCAGCGTTCCATACCGGGTACCAGGCGCGGCCTTTACCCTCACCGGTTGAACGTGGACGGAAAATATTTACAGCGCCACCGCAGGCAACCATGGCGGTTTTACATTTAAAAACGTGAACACAATTTTCACGGGTTGAGAAACCAACCGCACCGGCGATCTGATTTGCTTTATTTTTGTCGAGCAGCAACTTAACGATGAATATACGTTCCATGATATTGTCAGTGCCCAGAGCAGTTTTTGCAGGCTCGGCAACAATACGTTTGTAGGACTCACCATTGATCATGATCTGCCATTTACCGGTACGAACCGGGGTGCCGCCTTCGCGCAGTGTAGCGGCAGGTTTGGAGCCGTCCAGGGTCTCGCCGTCTGCATCTTTTTTCCAGATGGGCAGTCCCCATTCCTCGAACAGTTTCACAGACTCGTCAACGTGACGGCCGAGGTCGTAGATGAGATCTTCACGAACAACGCCCATGAGGTCATTACGTACCATTTTTACGTAATTCTCAATGGGGTTCTCGCCGATGTAGGTGTTGATAGCGGAAAGACCCTGGGCAACAGCACCGGAACGTTCCACGGCTGCTTTATCACACAGGAGGATTTTCATATCATCCGGCGCCCATTTGTTGATCTCAAAAGCGGTACCGCAAGCAGCCATACCACCACCTATGATAAGCACATCACACTCATGCTCTTTGATTTCCGGATTGACAACTGCATCCAGTTCGCCAAGTGGTTTATTCGGTAATGCCATATTTATTCTCCTTAAATAAGAATTTTTTAGCTGTTAAAATACTCTTCCACTACTTATTTAGGTGTAGGAAGATTACTCTCGAGGAGCAGACATTCGTCATCTAAACTTGCGCCTTTCTGGTCGAGATAGGCATTGGAAGCACCTTCAGCAGTGGTCCGGATCGGAAATTTGAAGCGTTTGATGTTGCCATTACGGAACTTAACGGTCCACATAATGTCTTCGGTACCCATCACTGGATGAACCTGGCCGCCCATCGGTACGAAGTCATCATAACCGCGAACCATGATAGCGCCCTGGGGGCAGATTTTTACACATGAGTAGCACTCCCAGCATGCATCTGGCTCCTGATTGTAAGCCTTCATCTCCTCTTTGTTCAGCACCATCAGGTCATTGGGACAGATGTACATACAGGCAGTTTTGTCGCCACCCTTGCAGCCGTCACATTTTTCAGGATCTACATAGCTTGGCATTAAATTACCTCCTAAATAGGGTTGAATGTTTGATTCCACTCTTCCGCGAAATCGGTTTTTTGTTTAATTTTAAAACTTTTTACCCTTACAGTTTACCAATACATCAATAAATGAGCCGTCACTCATTTTATGACCTTATCTGTATAAATTTTCATCAAACAAATGTCAAGCAAAAAGCTTCAGATTTCATACACTTTTTTTACCAAATGCAATCTCTTTTTTTTTCGGTTTGACAACACCCCACTGTGATGATTATCTTCACGGGACTTTCAGTTTTAAATTATCTTTCAAAACTCTCAATATCATGAGGAAATTCAATGAATACCAAATCAAAAAGCATGTTCGGCGACGACAAAAACCCCTCAAACATCATACCCAGGAAATACACCATGGACAGCAAGATCAAGTTCCGCTGCCATCCGGGTGTTTCCTGTTTTACCGCCTGCTGCGGCAATATCAACATTATCCTTACACCATTTGACATCCTGCGGCTTCGCAAGTATCTGAACATGACGGCTGATGAATTCCTCCTCAGATTTACCGAGCCCATGTATATTGAAAAGACCGACCTTCCCGGGGTGAAACTCCACCTGGATGAGAAAGGCCGCTGCCCCTTTGTCACCCCGGACGGCTGCACCATTTATCCGAAGCGCCCTTCCGCCTGCCGATATTATCCGGTGGGCATGGCAAATTTCCATGAAGGCGGCGAAGAGGGAGTTGACTCAGAACAGTTCTTTTTTGTCGTAAAGGAAGAGCATTGCAAGGGACATGAAGAGGACAAAGAGTGGACTATCCGCGAATGGCGCGCCGACCAGGGAGTTGACATCTGCGATGACATGAACAGGAAATGGCTTGAAATCGTCATGCGCAGAAAATCTTTCGGCTTCCAGGCAACCATGAGCGAAGAGGCCAAGAAAATATTTTTCATGGTCAGCACCAATCTGGACAAATTTAAAAAATTTATTTTTGAAAGTTCCTTTCTTGACATCTATGATGTTAACCGGGAAACTCTGGACACCATTCAAAACGACGACATTGCCCTGTTGAAATTTTCCTACAAATATCTGGCATCCTGCCTGTTCGGCACCCAGGACATCCCAATTAAAGATGAAAAAATAAAAAAACGGGTGGCAAGAATGAAAGAAGAGCAGGCTGGCAAAGAAGCCAATGCCGACGAGACATACAAGATCCTTAAAGAAGAGCGCGACCGCTTGATGTCAGCGTCAAAAAAATAAACACGGGAACTTTTCTACTCTCATATTTATGCCAAGAAGGTCGCAGAACATTTTTTCTGCGGCCTTTTTCATTTCCCCTTCCCATATCATATACATTTCTGTACCATTGCAATCCGGACAAAAAGGACCATTTTTTGCATATTTTACTAAATAACCAGATTAGGAAGTTGCTTCATTTCTCCTGCAAAGTCACACAGGAAATCCTTTATGGAAAAATTTTCTCAGATTGAATCATTACTGCCGGACAAAAAGGATATTTCATCCATCCTGAGCAGAAATGTCAAGGAACTCCCATCAATTCCCGTTGTGGTCATCAAGCTTCTCAAACTAACCAGGGATGAAAATTACTCCACCGGCGACCTCGTAAAACTTGTCGAGACAGAGCCTGCCATTGCCGCCAAGGTTCTGCGCATTGCCAATTCCGCCGCCCTGGGCATGCGCAGCAGAATCGCCTCCGTTAAACACGCCATTGTTATTCTCGGCTTTGCCGCCATCCGCAATATCGCCCTGGAGGCGAGCATCTATGAACATCTTGTCATGCCGGGAGGAACTTCTCGATTTAACCGCCTTTTCTTCTGGCAGCACTGCCTCACCGTAGCAAATCTGTCCAAAATCATGGCCGGAGAGCTTCATCATCCCGATCCGGAAGAGGTCTATGTTGCCGGCCTGCTCCATGATATCGGCAAAATCATCCTGGACGTATACGGGCGTATCACCTATCGGGATTTTCTCGGAATTCAGCACAAAGGACACGGACTCAAGGTTGAGGAGGAGGCAAAATTCACTGGACTTTCACATGATGATGTGGGCGCCTATTTCTGCCATCGCTGGGGACTTCACGAAAGCATTACTTTGGCTGTCAAACTGCATCACCAGAAATTCAGTCATCTTGATCTTGCTGAAAGGGACGGACTGCTGGTGGCCATAATCTCCCTGGCAAACTTCATCGCCTGGGCCCAGGGAGTCGGATCGGTCAATATGCTCCATCATCCCATTTTGCAGCCGGAGGTAACGGAACTGATCGACCTCTCATCGCTCAACATGCAGACATTAATCAGCACCATGGACAACGAGGTAAAGTGCACCGGACAATTTTACAATTTTACCTTTCCGTCAAATGAACAGTTCAGGGGCAATCTTTTGCGGGCCAATATTGACTTAAGCCGGATTAACACAGAGTATTACTACCAGCAGGACGAATTAAACAAAAAGATCGAAGCCCTGATCAGCCTGAAAAAAAGCCTGACCAGCCCACACCAGAGCCTGCAGTCCGAGGAAATCATCTATAATACCCTGCAGGCCATTCAGCAGGATTTCAAATTTGACCGCCTCTATGTGCTGCAGATAGACCACACCACCCGATCCCTGTTTTCCACTCAAATACTTGATACAACAAGCCCTGAGCAGCCCCTGACGGAAATCGACATCCACATCACCCCGTTTCTGGAATCATTCATCCAATGCCTGCGCTACAAGTCGCCGGCCTGCGTACGCGGCAACACAACAGACGAACTGATGGTGCTGCAGAACCTCCAGGTCAAGGAAATCGGCCTCATCCCCATAACAAACAATAACCAGCTCACCGGTATCATCGGCGTAGACAATATCAGCAACGGCAAGAATATTGAACTGCATGAACTCTCAGCAGTAACCATTGTTGCCAATGAGCTGGGCATGGCCCTGGAAAACGCAAAGCTTTTTCAGGCATACAAACACAAAGCAAGCATCGACGTGTTGACCGGATTACTTAATCGCGCCTCCATCGAAGAACTGCTCAGCGAATCTATCCGCCAGGCACAAAATGACCAGATTGACCTGTCCCTTGGCATGGTTGATATAGATTTTTTCAAAAAATTCAACGACAACTTCGGCCACCTGGCAGGAGACAGCATCCTGAAACTGCTTGCCTCAACCATGCAGAAATTTTCCAGGCCATCTGATCATATCGGCCGTTTCGGAGGGGAGGAGTTTCTTTTTGTCTTAAACAATACCAATTTCCCCGACGCATTCTCCTTTGGCGAACGTCTGCGCCGGGAGGTAGAACAGCTTGGCCTGCTGCTGAGCAAAAGATTCACCAATCATCCGCTGACAATCAGTATCGGCATAACAGCTTACCAGTTGGACATGAAGACCACTTCAGACCTTATTGGTACAGCCGACAAAGCTCTCTATATGGCTAAGGATGCCGGCCGCAACAAGGTCGTCGGCCTTTGCGGCCCGACAACCAGAATATCAAGATAAGTCAACGCTTGAGTCTCTACCTCTCCATTTTTTCCCACAACCCCTTAACCGCCAATTGCAAATCGTCAACGAATCTAGTGAAATCGCATTTTCTACAACCGCTCAATGAGACAAAACTCATCCACCAGCCGTGACACCGCAGGAGGGACAAGATGCCGCCATGGTTCTCCTGTTTTCATTTTCTTTCTGATGAGGCTTGAGGAAAGCCCTTTTTCGGCCAGAGGCTTACGCCACATAATCTCCGTGGCAAAGCCCATGCTTTTAAAGAGATGCAATTTTCTTTCCCCCCACTGGTCATAAACAGTGAGAAAAAAAGTAGCGCCTTCCGGCATGTAATAACGGTACAATTCCGGGAAATTTATGGGAAAGGGCACAATGGAAATCTCATCAGCCAATCCCTGATCCTCCATGACCTGACGAATCATACAGTATCTTTCATAGTAGGTCAGAGGATTGGCCGCCCTGCTGCTTCTTGCCTCATCAGCCGTATCGGCCTTTGTCAGGGTGGGGTCGGGATTGGTGATGCCGATGACCAGATGCTCGCAGCGCTCTTTGCCGGCAAGCAGATATTTCAGGTGGTCGTTATGCAGAAGCTGAAAGCGTCCGTGGATGACGCCGGTTTTTATTTTGGGGGGCATAATGCCGATTAACTCCTCATTATATGTGTCGCAAAAAACACTCAGCGTAACAGTTTACGGTTATCTGTTCCCTCTCGCTTATTTCATCCGAAAAGCAGTACGCTTTCCCGGCCAGAATGGCTGATTGACCGGCGTGTCCATCAGGCCCTGCAGTTTGGCACGGTCCAGCCAGTTCAAAACTAGATACATAAAGTCGGATCCGCTGATTCGGCCCAGCGCTCCGGCAGTGCAGCTCACCTCATCAAACATACGGACCAGATCGCATCGAATACCCGGCCCGGCAACGGTAAACGGGACAGACTCACCGGAATGCACCATGGGTCCCGCACTTGGGGTGGAGTGGTCCGCAGTAATGACAAGGACAATTTCATCATCGAGCAGCCGGTCTATGACCTGCCCCAGCCCCCGATCAAGGGACTCAATGGCATCCACCTTATTAAGGGGGTTCTTGCTGTGGGCCGCCGCATCCGGGGCCTTGGTATGCACATGGATAAAATCATAATCATGGCGCAGTTCCAAGGCTCGTCGCAAACGATCAGCCAGATCTTTCCCCGGATCTTTTCCATCTGCAACCTCCACCTTGTCCATGCCGAGAAAAAAGGCAAGTCCCCAGTACATGAGGCCCGAGGAAAGGGATACGCCCTTCAGACCCCACCTGTCTGAAAAAGGAGCAACACCCCGCCACTTTCCGGCCCGCTGGGTCACCAGCCCATTGACAGGCTCGATGCCCATTTTCATGCGCCCTGTATTTAGAGGGAGAGCAGACAATGTTTCGTGGCACCAGACAAGATATTGTTTCAATGCCCGGGCCGTATTGTCCGCCTTGATATCAGATGACAGGGCAGCCAAGGGCTCTACCTCCACCAGAGGGGAATTAATCTCCAACGGATCCGAATCCGTTATGGCCGGTGAAACAGGACCATGCATGATGACCACCCCATCAAGCCCCTTGGTTTGATGGTAGCGGATGGCAATTCCATCTGACTCAAAAGAGCCAACCGCAGCGGACAGGGCATCGGCCTCTTCCTCGCTCGATTGCGGCCGGTGCTTGACGAGCCTCAATGTATTGTTTTCAGGAACAAGGGAAGCAAAATGTGCCAGCAACGCCACCTCGTCCCGCCCCACGCCTGTTTGTCCCCCCAGAGCCTCCAAATACCCGCGTCCGGGGAATTCCTGCTGCTCATAACCAAATATGGCAAAATGGGCATTCTCACTTGGCAGGGCAATCCCTGGGCGAAGAGCCCAGAGGTAGCCATTACCACCCTCTGCACAAAACCTGTCCAGATGGGGAGTGAAGGCAGCCTGTAGCGGGGTTTTTCCGCCAAGTTCCTTATAACTGCGATCACCCAGTCCATCAAGCAGAACCAATATACAGCAGCGTGACATAAAATTTTCTCCGGTCAAGACATTGAAAGAACCTATCTCAGATCATCTTCATATTTAATTAAACAATTGGACTTTTACCGTTTTTCCCTTATTATGCAAAGCATGAAATTTGACCTCCATGTCCATACCAGCATCTCACCGTGCAGTCAATTATCGCTGGACGACATACTGTCCCAGGCCCGAAAAAAGGGACTGCAGGGTGTCTGTATTACCGACCACGACACAATGGACGTACGCCGATATATTAACGAAGGCATACAGAACAATGGCCTCTGTGTTATTTTCGGCATGGAGTATGCCACCCAGGAAGGGGATTTTCTTCTTTTCGGCCCGTTTGAAAGAATCAAACTGGGTCTTTCTGCTGCAGACCTGCTCAATAATGTACTTGATAAAGGTGGTGTTGCCGTATCAGCCCACCCGTTTCGATTCAATCGTCCCACCAGCGAACATCTCATCAAAAACGGCTTATGCACAATCGTCGAAGGAATCAACGGACGCAACCACCAGAATGAAAACGACAGCGTTGCCTCCTGGGAAAACCTTTACGGCGTCAGGCAGGTCGGCGGCTCCGATGCCCACTCCCTGGAAGAACTGGGACGGGTCGCCACCCTTTTTCAGCAACCGATCCGCAGTCGGGCTGATTTTATTGATGCCCTTAAAAACGGCCGTTACTCCCCGGAAAGGAACTGAGGAGCCGAACCGTCATTTTCCCTAACATGCTGGAATCAAACACTTTTAAACCACGAAGCACACAAAGAACACGAAGAAAAAATGAGAATAATTCACCCTTTCTTTTTAAGAAGTTACCTCTTCGTGTTCTTCGCGGGCTTCGTGGTAACAATCACTTAGCTTTGACTTTAACGTTTTTGTAATACCTCTCAGTACCTATTTGACTTTTTGCACTGTTTCATTATATCATTGATAAACTGATAAACATCGCCGCACACAAAGACGTTCCAGCCTCTGCGAGATAAAAAAATGATCATTTCCATCGGTGAAATCGTCTGGGATATTTTTAACGAAAAAAAAATCCTGGGAGGCGCACCGTTAAATGCAGCCTATCACCTCTCCTCTCTTGACATGAATGTTCGTCTGGTCAGCCGTATCGGCCGGGACAAATTATCAGATTTGACCTTACAAAGTATTTCCGCCATCGGCCTGTCTACTGAGGATGTCCAAATTGACGACGAACT
>DAOUUW010000126.1 GCA_030667965.1 Deltaproteobacteria bacterium | reverse complement strand
GGCTGCATCGGTTTTTCCTCCAGGAACTGAGTGAGACTAAATGAGCCGAACACAGCAAATACGTATTGATAAACAGATGTCTCTTATTGATGAAGAAGTACACCTGAGGGTGATGTCTTCAGGCACGGATGTGCCCGAGCAGTCACCCTCTTTTGCTATTCCACTCAATGAGGTTGGTATTGCCGGAAAAACCGTCTGGGTGCAGCTTCCTGAAGGGCGGATTCCTTTTGAGGCAAAACTGACCGTTGCTTTGCCTGCCGAACTGCGTGGAATCCACATGTCGCGGCTGGAGCAGGCAATTTCCGAACTGCATGAAATTTCTTTTGACCGGCTGTGTGATTATACCACCTCTCTGGCGGAAAAGATGATCACTCGGCAACGTGGGAAAAAAGGCCGCATCACGCTTACAGGCAAAAGACCTTTATTGCGCCGCTCTAAAATCAGCCGTCAGCTTTCCGTCGATCCCTTACTGGTCAGGGTTGAAGCCGGCATTCACAGAAGTGATGACGGTGTGGATGTTCATTTGTCAAATGGAATCGGCGTCTGTCATATTACGGCCTGTCCCTGTACCCAGGTGTATAATCAGGATGTGTTTGCCGGGCAGAGAGACTGTCCCATGCCGACCCATTCCCAACGTTCACAGACATGGCTCCATGTGAGTGGATCCGGGCCGGTGCCGCCTTATATTGAGTTGCTGGATTGCCTTGAAAACGCCCTTCATCTGACCCAGGATTTGCTTAAACGACCTGATGAGGCGGAAATCGTTTTGAAATCCCACCAGCGTCCCCAGTTTGCCGAAGACGCCGTGCGTGAGACTGCCCGATCAGTGGGAGTTCAGTTTGGAAGCATCCTGCCGCAGAGCACCGGTGTCGTCATTGAATCCCTCAGCTTTGAAAGTATTCATATTCATGATGTCTGCTGCCGCCTGGAAACTTCCCTTGGGGAGATTTGTGCTCATCTATAAGAACAAAAAACCAGAAGACAGCAGGATTTATCATGGCCGATGTGTTGAAGAAATACCCAGGGTATCTGCTTGACGCCATTTATAATATGGCCAAGCACTGTGACGTGGATGTCTATGTCGTCGGTGGGACGGTACGGGACTGGGTGCTTGACATTGAGGCCCGTGATCTTGATCTGGCTGTTTCCAGGTCGGCATTGGATTTTGCCCGGAAACTGTCCCGGGAAATATCCGCCACCTTTGTGCTGCTTGATGAGGATGAGGAAACGGCCCGCCTTGTCTGGCAGGGGCTGGTGGTGGATGTGGCCCTTTTCAGGGACGGCACCCGTGATATCCGTGCCGATCTTGTTAAAAGGGACTTTACCATTAATGCCCTGGCCATTCCTTATGTTTCTGTCCTGTCAGGGAATGTGGCTAAGCAAAGTGTCATTGATCCGTCGGGCGGTCTTGATGATTTAGATAAAAAGAGTATTCGCGTTCTGACCTCACAATCTTTTGTTAATGATCCCCTACGCTTGTTACGCGCCTTTCGCTTTGCCGCTGAAACCGGATTTTCCATTGAAGACGGAACCCGGCAATGGATTTTTGAATACCGGTCGCTCATCAGAAATGTTTCGCCTGAACGTATTTCCTATGAACTTGACTGCATCATGGCAAGCAGGAGAGCATTTGAAACCGTATCTCAGCTTGAAAAAAGTTCGCTTCTTCAGGAGATATTACCTGAATTGATGCTGGGAGAGGGCATTCAGCAGCCGTCCAGCCATCATCTCGATGTTTTTGAGCATAATCTGGACGCCCTGGGCTGGATGGAGAAAATTATATGTAACCCGTTCCAATTTTATCCCCGGCAGGCAGCAGCATTGGCAGCGTACCTTTCGTCGGAGAAGAGAAAAATCCGGCTGAAATGGGCAGCGCTTTTCCATGATCTGGGCAAACCCGCTGTCAGTCAAATTCGTCAGGGACGCATTACCTTTTATAATCACGACAGAGTGGGCGCTGATCTTTTTACTTCCATTGCCAAACGGCTTCGCTGGAGTAATGAAAAAACGCAATGCATAGGCCGTTTCATCTCTCTGCACATGTGGCCTTTTCATTTGAGTAATGAAAGAAGAAAAAAAGGTGTCACCTCCAGGGCATGCCTGAAACTCTATAAGGCTGTCGATGAGGATCTTCCAGGCCTTTTTCTTCTTGCCATGGCCGACAGTCTGGCGGGCCGGGGGCCGGGTAAACCGCCTGATATGGAAAGAGAGCTGGCCGAGCTCTATGAGCAGGTGCTGGAGGTGTGTAAAAATCAGGTGGAACCGGTATTGAGCGGGCCGCCTCTTGTCACCGGCAAGGATCTTATTGATATGGGACTTGCGCCGGGGCCTCTTTTTAAGGAGATCTTGAGCGAAATTGAAACAGCCCAGGTGGAAGGGAAGGTTACAAGTCCGCAACAAGCCCGTAATTTGGTTCGTGACTTTGTGGCTGGTCGTTGAATTTATTTGATTTTTTATGCTGCCGCATTGTACCGTAATATAATGTGCTCTTGGAAAATTATTTCATAAACTGTAAAACAGACGAATTGAGAAATGTTATGACAAAGACGGTAATGGAAAAGGTAAAGACCAACGATGAACAGCATCTCTATTCATCAATTTTTGATTCCACAAGCGTGGTACAATTTAAAGAGAAGATACTGCATCATCTCCTGAGTTCTCAGGGACGGGATCCCCTGCGGGCCGGGAAAAGGGACGTTTGTATGGCCCTTTCTTACGCCCTGCGCGATGTTCTTGTGAAAAAATGGATTGAAACCCAGAAGACATTTTATACGAAGAATAAAAAGAGGGTCTATTATCTTTCCCTGGAATTTCTGGTGGGACGTTCCCTGGGGAACAGCCTTATCAATATGGGTCTTCTGGATGAGGTGAGTGAGGCCCTGCATCAGCTTGGCTATGATCTTGAAGATATACGTGAGATCGAGGAGGATGCCGGGCTTGGCAACGGCGGTTTGGGCCGCCTGGCCGCCTGCTTTATGGATTCCATTGCCACCCTGAAAATTCCAGCCTATGGATACGGAATCCGTTATGAATACGGCCTGTTTTATCAGAAGCTTATTAATGGCTATCAGGTTGAAAGTCCTGATAACTGGCTGCGCTACGGGACCCCATGGGAATTTGAAAGGGCTTCCTATGTTTTTCCCGTTCATTTCAACGGCAAGGTAAACAGTTATCTGGATAAGAATGGCAATTACCGGGCCGAGTGGGTTGACACGGATGATGTCATGGCCATGGCCTGCGATATCCTGGTTCCTGGTTTTAATAATGATCATGTTATTAACATGCGCCTCTGGACAGCCCGGGCTTCCCGTGAGCTTGACCTTTCCGTTTTCAATGCCGGCGATTATATCAGGGCCGTGCAAAGCAAGGTTAAATCGGAAACCATCTCCAAGGTACTCTATCCCTCTGATGATATACGTGAAGGCCAGGAGCTGCGCCTGAGACAGCAGTATTTCTTTGTGGCTGCCACCTTTCAGGACATCATGCGCCGTTACAATAAAGCCAATGATACCTTTGACCGTTTCAGTGATCAGATAGCCGTTCAACTCAATGATACGCATCCGGCCATTGCTATTCCCGAACTTATGCGTATTCTTCTCGATCTTGAGGGCTTGAGTTGGGAAAAATCCTGGGATATCTGCATAAAGACCTTTGCCTATACAAACCATACCCTTATGAAGGAGGCCCTGGAAACCTGGTCGGTTAATTTGCTTGGCCGGGTTCTGCCCCGTCATCTGCAGATCATTTATGAAATCAACCAGCGTTTTCTTGACCAGCTTATCGTCCAATATCCGGGAGATACCAGGAGACAGCGGGAGATGTCCATTATTGATGAAGGGGAAACAAGGCGGGTGCGTATGGCTCATCTGGCCATAATCGGCAGTCATTCGGTCAACGGCGTGGCCGAATTGCATACCCACCTGTTGAAAACAAAGATTTTTAAAGATTTTGATGAGCTTTATCCGGGTAAATTCAACAGTAAAACAAACGGCATTACGCCCCGTCGCTGGCTGCTGAAGTGTAATCAGGGACTGGCCGCTCTGATTTCGGATAAAATAGGCACCGATTGGGTCACTGATCTTGACGAGTTGAAACAGCTCGAACAATATGCCGTCCAGCCGGCATTCCAGAAAAACTGGCAGCAGGTGAAGATTGACAAAAAGAAGAGGCTGGCAAAGCTGATTCGTGAGGTCAGTGGGGTGGAGGTTAATACCGATTCAATGTTTGATGTGCAGGTAAAACGCATACATGAGTATAAACGACAGCTTCTCAATGTCCTGCATATTATTGCCCTGTATCATCGCATTATCAGTGAACCGGATAAGGAGATAACACCAAGAACCGTTATTTTTGCCGGCAAGGCAGCACCTTCCTATGCAAAGGCCAAGCTTATCATCAAGCTGATAACATCCGTTGGCGAGGTGGTCAATAATGACCCCCGGGTGGGCGATAAGCTCAACGTGGTTTTTATCCCGAATTATAACGTCTCTCTGGCGGAGAAAATTATTCCGGCGGCCGATCTTTCCGAGCAGATTTCCACGGCAGGAACCGAGGCATCTGGAACGGGAAATATGAAATTCTCCTTAAACGGCGCCTTGACCGTGGGTACCCTGGACGGAGCTAATATTGAAATTCTAGAAGAGGTTGGCGCTGAAAACATCTTTATTTTCGGGTTGACAGCCGCTGAAGCTGAGTATGAGCGTCTGCATAAAAGCCGCACGCCTGTATCAATTTACGAAAAGAATCCCGTGGTAAAACGAATTGTCGACAGTATTGGACAGGGCATGTTCAGTTATGGAGACAAAGGGCTTTTTCAGTCAATTGTGGATGATCTGTTAAATGAAAATGATCCCTATCTGCTTCTGCTTGATTTGGAATCCTATCTTGATTGCCAGGAGACCATTGGGCGTGAATTTCGCAATACGTCCTTATGGACTGAAAAATCGATTTTAAATGTGGCGCGCATGGGGAAATTTTCAAGTGACCGTACGATAAAAGAATATGCCCGGGATATCTGGGGAATTGAAGATGTATAGGGGCTGTTTTTATTGATATGTATCTTGCAAATTTTAACTTACTGGAAAAACCTTTTCAGATAACGACTGACTCGAGATTTCTCTGGCTCGGTGAAAAACATAAGGAGGCCTTTGCCACCTTAAAGTACGGCATGATTGACAATAAGGGATTCCTGCTGCTCACCGGAGATGTGGGAACCGGGAAAACGACCCTTATCAACGCCCTGGTTAACAGCCTTGACCCTTCTGTTTTATTAGCCAGAGTACCGGATCCGCGGTTGACTGAAATGGATTTTTTTCAATTGCTTGCCAATGAATTTAAAATTGAGAAAAAATTTCAATCCAAAGGCGAATTTATCGCGCTTTATACCGAGTTTCTTATCCGCACGCACGCTGCGGGGAAGCAGGTGCTGCTCATTGTTGATGAAGCTCAGCGAGTCCAGCTTGATCTGCTTGAAGAAATCCGTCTGTTGTCAAATATTGAAAAAGAGCATGTGAAGCTTTTAAACATTTTTTTTGTCGGGCAGGTGGAATTTAATGATATTCTCCTTGATACAAGTAACCGGGCAATTCGCCAGCGTATAACGGTCAATTATACCCTTGAAGCTCTTTCTGAAGAGGAAACAGGAGAGTATGTCCGCCACAGGATGGATGTTGCCGGTTGTAAAGATGAAATTTTTGACAGCGGGGCGATCCATGAAGTTTTTACCTTCTCCCAGGGGGCGCCTCGTCTGATAAATATTATCTGCGACAGGGCCCTGTTGACAGGATTTGTTGAAAATAAAAAGAAAGTAAATGCGGACATTATCTCCGAGTGCGCTGCAGAGTTGCAAATTCCATCATTTGCCAATCGGCAAGAAAGCGGAACAGCTCAGACCTTAGTGACATCAAAACATGGTCACCAGACGATGCAAACATCCGGCAGTGTTGAACCGCTTGTTGAAATAGAACTTGATCTCGCCGGTTTGCGAAAGAAACGTGAAGGTACGCTCGGAGTGTACCTTGTCTATGTGACCCTGGTTTTGCTTGTTGGAGCACTTTGCGGCTATTTTTTTTATCTGCCTGGGTGAATGTTTTTATAGCAGTCAGCAATTTTTAACGCAAAGGCGCAAAGAAGCGTAAGTATTCGGCTACTAACTATTTACCCTGAAGGGGTTAAGCATACCAGCCCAGGGCAACGCCCTGGGAAAACGACAACATAATAACAAATGTAGTAGTTCACCCGCAACATCGATTCAGGAGCAATCAATGGGATTACGATCACGGCTGATTTTCATCGTGGGAATTTTCAGCCTTCTTGCCACCATGTTGATCGGTCTGGCAAGCTATAAGATTACGGAACGCCATACCCTTATGGAGGCGGAGAAAAAGGGACGCCTCCTCTTTGATTATATTGTTTCCTACCGCACATATTTTATGGAGTACCAGAAGTCATTGGTTATGGAATTGGTTGAAGAGGATCGTTTCTACCCCGAGCTCATGTCAAGTTTCGTCACAACCAGGGGTATCTGGGACATTTTCAAGGGAAAAAATAAGGGCTATCATTTCAAACAGGCCAGCCTTGATCCTCTTTATCAGGCGAATAAAGCCGATGCGGCTGAAAATGAAATGATTCAATTATTCCGTAAAAGGCCGGAATTGAAAAAGCAGGAAGGAACCCTCGATAAGCATGGTGAGAAATTTTATTACATGGCTTATCCCATCAGGGTTGACAATAATGAATGCCTGCGTTGCCATGGAGATCCGCTTCGCGCCCCGAAAGATCAGGTGGCGATATATGGTCAGGAAAATGGTTATAACTGGAAATACGGGGATACGGTTTCAGCGTTTGTCGTCTATGTGTCCATTGAGGAGGCAATGCGCGGGGCAAAACATTCTGCAGGGATAATTTTTCTCATAGGTAGTGGTTGTTTTTTTCTTGTTGTCATTGCCATGGGATTTTTTCTTGACCGCCATGTTGTTCAGCCTATCGAATATTTAAGTGACCGCACAGAGGAAATCAGCCAGGGCATAAATCTCGGGGAAAAGTTTATCTATGAGGCAAATGATGAAATTGGCGTTCTGGCCAGGGCAATTGAGCAGTTGCGCCAAATAGTCGTGAAGACACGGAAAGGATAATGTATGCCTGCTTCCGGAGGACTGAAAATTTTCTTGCCGTCGATATTTGTCGGTTGTCTCGTGTTAGGTCTGGCAGGGCAGTCTTATGCGGACTGCGCCGGACGTCTGCTTGAAATCAGGGGAGTGAAAGGGCTGCTCAAGAGGCATATGGTTCTTGAGAAAGCCGTGCTTGAGTGTTCTGATACTGGACGGATTCATTATTTTTATGCCTATAATCTTGAAAGGCTGAGAAGATACGACGCAGCTCTTCTATCCTACGAAAATGCTGTGCGGGTTGATCCTGACTTTGCCCCAAGCTATTTTGGCATGGGTGATGTGTATCTTGTTCTTGGGAATAACAAGGCTGCTGTTTTCGCATATAAAAAAGGTTTGACACTGGAACCGGGCAACAAGCGGGCTGAAAATTCCCTGAAAAAAGCCCGTTCTAGTTGTGATGAACAGAAACTCGCCGCAGATGGCGATAAGCAGGAAGTGCAACCTCCTCAGAAAGTGCAACCACAGGATTTACAACCGAAAAAGAACATTGCTGTTCCGGTTGTCGATGTACCAGTAGCGATTGAACCGGTTGCGTCGGCGGAAGATTTTATCCGCTACATGACGCAGCACCGGGCTGAGTCCGGAAATACCCCGCAACCAGTTTTGCCTATGTACATCCAGTTTGAAAGGGGATCGGATACCCTTACTGAGTCCGACAGAAATATGCTTGACAACATCGTCTGCCGTGCCCTGCAGAGTGATGAGCTTTTGCAAAGCCGTTTTGAGGTGGGGGGCCATACCGACGCCAGTGGTAATTTTGATTTTAATATGCATCTATCCAGGGTGAGAGCGCATGGGGTCCGGGATTATCTCGTTGACTGTGGAGTTGAGCCGCAGAGATTGACAGTAGTCTATTTTGGTCAGACACGCCCGGTTGTTGCCAATTCAAGTCCGCAGAATCGCAGGCTGAACCGGAGAGTGGAATTTAGAAGATTGCAGGAAATGGATGAATAACAAGGGTGTTGTGTTTGAAATATTAGGGAGACAGTTTGACTTTTATCTCGGGGAAGATCCAATATAGATATCTTGACTTTTGAAATACGAACTTCACCGTCTATATACGTAGTAACAGCAAAGTAGGAATGTTAAGTTTGAAGATGCATGAAGTATTAATTAGTAAATTCGATGTGGCAATCTTAAATACTGAACGCCAAACTAACCGGCCGCCAGGCGCATAATATGCATTTATTCAGGAGTCTCATTTATATGTCAATTATATGTCAATATTTTTTTGCACACTAAACAACAACGTCCCCTGATGCACGCAACGTCCCCTGATGCACGTTCCCTGATGCAGGAAACGAGGTCGAATAGGGGGGCGAAAACCGCTTATGACGCCTAGTAAAGTGGAGGCGGCAAAAAAATTATTATCTGATGGTATTCCATCGAAAGAAGTAGCTGAAAATTTAGGGGTGTCAGTACCGACACTTTATCGTTGGTGCCCAGCT
>DAOUUW010000076.1 GCA_030667965.1 Deltaproteobacteria bacterium | reverse complement strand
TGTCTGTACCTCTCTTCTTTTTGCGGCTGGTTTTTTGTGGATCTGCTGGTTTCATTACCATATATATCTCCATCTCCCCCTGGAGCTTCCTGATCATTTTGGCGAGATGCTCAATCGGCAGCTTGCTCTCATGAACAAAGGGCAGGAGTACGGCCTACCCCTTTACAATGCCCAGTCGCCGCCCCGCTACTTGCTTCCCCTGTGGATTGAGAACGAAAAGTATTATTTCTGGACCATGTGTTTTTGTTTCATGGCCCTTATTGCCCATCTGCGGCTGAAGCAGCACAAGCTGCGGGCTGCCCTGCAAGTGCTGCTGGCCTTGCACGTGGGTCTTCTTTTTTTCAAGGCCGATCCTTTTCTGGACCCGCTTCCCAAATTTTTTGCCGAAGTGAGCCCGTGGTTTGCCGACACCATGTCATCCGGTCAGCGTTTCGGGTTTTTCATGCGGCTTTATCCGAAAATGACCTTTTATTACAATGCCCATTACATGTGGTTTCATCCGCCGCTGCTTTTTCTCTCCTACGCCTGTATTACCATGACCTTTGTCGCCTCGGTCTTCATGTTGGTTAAGCGTGATCTGGACATCGAGAAGATGGGCTATGATTACGCCAAACTCGGCTTTTTTCTGCTCACTCTTGGCATGCTGCTTGGCTATCCGTGGGCCCTGCAGGCCTGGGGACCGAACTGGTGGTGGGATCCGAAAATATGCAGTTCAATTATGATGTGGGCAATTTACAGCACCTATCTGCATACCAGGCTTTATGTCAATAAGCCGGGTATGTGGTATTTTTCAGGTATTCTGGGGATTCTCTGTTTTCTTGCCATGATTTTCACCTTTCTTGCCTCGTTCTTTTTCCCGGGCGAGCATTCCTTTGTGTCGTGATGATGAAAGAAACCGGCAAACGAACAGGCTTTTTTGATTTTTATCTCATCCTGGCAACGGTGGCGGTGCTTTTCGTTATCAGCGTCATATGCGTTTACGCCATGTTTTATTTTAAAATGGCCCAGGTCCAGCAGTTGCCGCAAGCAGCTAAACTGCTTTACATGGAGCGCATGAACGCGGTGGTGTCTCCTTTTATCATTGCGCTTATTCTGCTTCTGGGGATATGTGTGCCAAAACGTCTACTGCCACGGATCCGGCTGAGCTGGTTTGCCGGAATATTGGCATTGGCCGGGGCGGGAGTGTCACTGTGGATGGGGGTGAAAGCAGGGCTTATTGTTGTTCTTGCCGCTTCATTGCTGCTGCAGGTGGCTGTGCTGAGCATGACCGTGGCAGGCAGTAAAGCCCTGCATTTTGAAAAGAGCGGTTACTGGCTGCGGGTTGGCTCTTGCCTTGTTCATCTGGGCATTATCCTCTTTGTGCTTGATCTCCTGTTTTACAGGCACCAGCAGCTTCATCTGCTTCTTTTCTGGGTTACCACCGCATCAACGGTGCTCGGCATGCTGTTCTGCTTTTACTCCCAGATTATGGTCGGCATTATATGCAGGGTTTTGAGGAGGTAGTATAATTTAACGATGACCATCATCATGGCATATTTTGCAAGTATAAGCAGCGAGTTGATGATGCCGGTTTGTCCCCCGTCTTCCCGGAGAACCGGACACTGTTTCAACCGGATGGCAAACCAGACAATCCCGGAAGAGCGGAATAGTGGAGCTGGATGTGTCGGTATCCCAGGCTAAAGGATGACAGGAAAGACATTCATAAGTATCTGTAAAGATTGCATCCGGTGGAGCAGTGGGCAGTATGACCGGCAAATCTATCAGAAAATGATGTTTGTTCACGTTTGATTCCACGAGAAAAGGAAATCTGTCCAGGTCCTCATGGCACACCCTGCAGTCAGCTTCTGTGGGGAGATCAGTGTTATTGTCCATCCCTCGAGCTTGAGCAATTCCGCCTGCTAACGAGAAGTGTATTCCTGAGACAAGGCAAACTGCTGCAAAAAAAGTGTTCTTCATTTCATTCCCCCCTGCATTAACGGTAGTTATGTCCTTATTTCATGGATCATTTTATGTGTATACTGTTTTGTCAATTAAATCAAAAGACAGACTTCACAGGTTTGATAACGTAAAAGTCAAAGCTAAGTGATTGTTAACCACAAGCCCCCGAAGAACACAAAGAGGTAACTTTGTAAAAAAACAGAAAAATTTTTTCATTTTTTTCTTCGTGTGCTTTGTGCACTTGTTTTAAAATTATTTTAATTTAACCGTTAGATCAAAACTTGACATGACCCTACTTCATAGGTTTGATGCCGGTTAAGTCGAACAAGCCTAATTAATTGAGGTATATTTCTACTTTGGCCTGTTGTCTAAGTTCTTTTATATGATCCAGACGCATCCTGCCGGTATGTTTATCCTCAAGATATTTTTTAATAAATTCACATACTTGGTCTATTTAAGGGACAGAGGGGTCGCGTCTACACATTACACAAAATCTATAAAGGGAAAACGTTTTGGTCTTATCGGGAAAAGTAAAATGTGTAGACGCGACCCCTCTGTCTTCTCTCAGGCATTCAAAACCAGTCGTTTCAACTAAAAGATGGTGTGTGTCAGGGACACGGTCACAATGGCAAGACCTGCAGTCCGCCTCGGTCAAATCCAGGGCAATGACGTCATTGGATATAAACGCCTCACCTCTAATGTGAGGACCAGAACAAGAGATAGAAGTGACACCAAAGGAATGCGCACCGGACCCCCCTCAACAAAACTGCCTACGACCTTTCCAGATCACTGTACGAAGATTTCGATCTTGGCCTTTCCGCGCAAGTCCTGGATGTGAGAGGCCAGCTTCTGCCGTTTAAGGTCTCCCTGAAGGAATTTCTCGATGAATCCCTTGACCTTATCATCATATGGCACTACGCCTTCCGGCTTCCTGTCAGTCACCTCCAGGACGTGATAACCGAACTTCGTTTGAACTATTTCGCTGAGTCTTCCTGGCTCCAGAAAAAACGCCACCTTGTCAAACTCCGGCGACATGAACCCCTTTTCGACGTATCCTAGATCGCCTCCAGCCGTTGCGGAATTGCACTCCGAATACTCCTTTGCGACCTCGGCGAAGTCCTTGCCTCCCAAAATCATCTGGCGCGCTTTGTCGATCCTCTTGCGTGCTTTTTCTTTTTCCTCTGGTTTGGCATCCTCACCAGCCTTCGCCAAGATGTGCCTTACCTTGACACTTTCCTTCGCGGTGAAATTCGCCTGGTTCTTTTCGTAGTATGCCTTTATATCCTCTTCAGGGACGGCAGGCCTTGCAATACCGTTTTTCTCCAGGTATTCGTCTAAGAAGATTTGACTCCTGATCGAATCCCGAAGCTCTGCATCGCTCCTGCCCTCCAGCTTTGATGCATGCGGGCCCTTTCTTATCTCGCCGATCCTCTTATCGATTCTCTTGTCCATATCAGGGACATTGAGTGTCTGACTCGCCTGATAGATGAGCGCATTATCAATGAGCTGATTTAGTACCTGCTCGCGTTTCAGCCTCAGAAGCTCGGGAGAAGGCTTACGCTTTCCGTACTTCTTGAACTTACTGAGCGTGGCCTCCACCTGTTGGTTCAATTGATCTTCGTAGATGGACTTTCCATTAACCTTCGCAACCACCACCCGCCCATCCTCTTTGACGGCCTGCGTGTCCCCGGCCGCGGCCATCGGTACCAGACCGAAAGACCAGATGAATGAAGCCATCAACAAGGTCAGAAGAAAAACCGGCACCTGTCTTTTCCCTTTTGTCATAATCGTCACCTTCCGCGTACGCCGCAGGGCTCATCAAGGCCCCTAACAATAGAGATGTGCGTTGAACCCCCGTCCCTTCCCCTCGGCACAAAAACGACCTCAAGGGCTCTATGTCTCGCACTGAGATTCCAAACTACCTCTTGGGGTTTGTGGCGTCCGAAAATGAACGTCCGGGAAAGACGCCTGGAAAAAACACCGTGCCTATAGACTCTGCACTCTACCGCGCTGAGGCTATCGTTTGTGATGGTGATCTCGTATTTTCCGGTCGGCAGATCGACGGTCTCGGCGCCAGCCCAGGGCCGTTTTCCAACCTTCGTGATCCAAAAGCTTATATCGTCCGTCGCAGTCACCCCAGCGGCGTCTACCAGTCCGTATCCGTATAAAGGGTCTTGACCCGTATCGCCCAGGTCTATTGCCGTATTCTGCAGCGTGAGCCGTACGTCCCTGTTATCCGTGTCCCCGTCGCCGTCAACGTCATCGACGCCTGCCGACATGATAAGTGCTGCCACCCCTGCTACGTGGGGGGCGGCCTGAGAGGTGCCGTACAGTACATCATCATAGGAGTTGCCTCCTGAGGTCGATAATATAAAAACGCCGGGGGCGGCCAATTCCACCTCCGGACCAGAGGAAGAAAAGTATGCGAATTGATCCGCCTGATCAGTGGCGGTCACCGCGATTACGGAACTGTACGCCGCGGGCTTCGTAACCGGCCCGCCGTACGTGTTCCCTGCAGCCGCGACCAGGAGGAGACCCGCCTCTTCGGCGGCGTTGCACGCCTCCTCGAAGGCTTGAGAAACCCCTTCCTCTTCAATTGAAAGGCTCATGTTGATAATGTTCATGTTGTTTGTCACTGCCCACTCGATGCCGGCAATGACCCAACTCACATATCCACCTCCCATTCCATCCAATACCTTGACTGCATAGAGCTCGGCCTCAGGGGCCACCCCTACGACGCCCGTGCCATTCTGTTCAGCGGCGATAATCCCTGCCACGTTGGTCCCGTGGCTATTCCAACTGTCGTCAAATGGGTCATGAGGATCAGGGGGAGGCTCAATGTATTCCACAAAATTGTCACCACCCTTGAAATTATCATCTAAGTCTTCATGAGTGTAATCAATCCCTGTATCAAGGACTGCTATTTTGACCCCTGCGCCCTTTATGCCACTAGCGTGTACGGCTTCGCAGCCAATGTGTGCCACACCCCAGGAATCGACGTATTCATCACCCGGCAAAGGCTCTGCAGCCGTAACGATGCTGTCTTCTTCGACATAGGCGACGCGAGGATTTCTTGCTATGTTGGCTATCTCCTGCTCCGGAAGCGTTGCGGCCATGGCCGGGATCACATGATACGTATGTCTAATCTTACCCCTGGCGCCATGAATGATAGCCTCTTCAGAAGGGCCGGGCCTTTGGTGATATCTTATGATAACCGACCGTTCTCCACCCAGGGCTGAACCCAGAAAGGCAAAATAGATGATCGTCAACAAGACTCCGTGCAATACAAAAGGCCTGCGCTTCATATCGATAGTCCTCCAATTTGACATTTTTTCTTTACTTTGTATAGAAAAAAAGGGGATTTGCTTATCGCAAATCCCCTTCTGCCTAACCCTAGGTCTAGCGGACCTTTACGATGGCTGTATCTGCGTCTGCCGCGCTCTTATCATCCGTTACCGTGAGATTTACCGTAAAGGTACCTCGTGTGGTATATGTATGATAGACGACCTTGCCGGACCCACTGATGCCATCGCCGAAGTTCCATTGATAGCTCGTAATGAGCCCGTCAGGATCTGTCGACTTGCTTCCGTCAAGTTTCACTGACCGATTTGTCTTCGTAGACTTATCACGGCCGGCGTTCGCAACCGGAGGCTCGTTAACCGGATCCTGTGACTCGATTACTTGGGAAGCCGTGCCGAAGACGCTGCTTACCTCGACAGTGCCGCTGCATGTGCCGCAGTCGGCCTCGATATCGATATCGGTCCACGAGTTAACAGAGCAGGAACCTTCGCCCACTATCTGGACACCTGTTCCGGAATTAGTTGCATCTACATATTGGTTGAAGCCGCTGCCCGAGATAGCCACGATTCCGTCGCTACAGGTCGCGGAGTCGATCGTCACAGCGGGTATCACTGCCACGACGCTGGGACCGCTGGTCGATGGGCCCTTCACTGCACGTAGCTCATAGTTGCCGGCAGCAAGTGCAGCCGGGAGGATCACGTCCATTGAGGACTCGGTTACCGTGCTCGGCGTCAGGGTCTCCGTGGAACCGTCTGCAGCCGTGAGGACAACATTCGAGGCCACCACGATCGGACCGTAAGGCCCAAGAACCGTGTTTGTAAATGCTGAGCCGGTCACCGTGACCAGGGTGTCAACCCCGGCCGTGGCGGTGTACAGGCTGAGGCCGCTCACATCCGGAATGACCGGACCTGAATAGGGAGCTGCAGCCGAGGCGACCGCGTTCAAGTGGCACCCGTTACAGTCAGCATTCGCCCCGATGTGGCCCCAGTATGCATCCTCCGCACCTGGTACGATTGATTCCAGGTTAGCGGGATTCGGCGAATCCACCTGGATGTTGTGAAGGCTTGTCACCGAGTGGCACTGCTGACAGCCGCGGATGTTGATATAAGGGTCCTCAAAGATGTTGTGGCACATGAGACAGCTCGGCCGGGTCTCGTCGGGAGTCAACGGATCGAACGGGCCAGTCGTGACGCCGGTCGAGTGATGGGTTGCTCCATTGTCGTATACGTCGATACCGGTTGCAAAATCCGTGAGCGTGATCGGATCTTCTAACATCAGCGGTCCGTGGCAGAAGGCACAGCCGCCCTGACCTGTATGGCCGGTAAGGTTGTCGGGGTCATCCGTCCCTGTCCCCAAGGCCTTGTCCGGGGTGACCCTGCTCGCAGCATAGGTGGGGATATAGTGCCTGGGCACCGGCGGATCTTGAGCATCCTCCCACGCCCATGGGTTGTCGATGGGCGCGTGGCAGGCCTTGCAGTTCGACGTCTGTGCCAGCTCAGTCAGGTGGTGTACGGATGCCGCGCCCGCTGTCTGCTGGTGACAGAAGAGGCAGTCCCTGAAGGTCTCAAAGTCGTAGCTAAACGTTACGGGATTCCACACCTGGTTATGGCAGTCAAGACACTCGTACATCTTGCCGTCGTCCGTCGGACAGTCGGCAAATATGGCTGCCGTATAGTCGCAGTTGATGGTCTCGTCGGGATTTCCGACGATGTTGTGGTGCCTGTTGGGAATATTTGCACCGTTAAAGGCAACATCCGTGTCTTCGTGACAGAACCGGCAGTCCGGTTCCTCAAGGGTGTTAAAAACGCCGTCAGGAATGTAAACTTGCTGATTGACAGGCCATGGCGGCACATCTGCGGAGCTTAACGCCGCCATACCCATTCCCACCGCAAAAGCGATAGCCGGGACAAACAAAGTCGTGTTCTTCATTATTTTCCCCTTTTCATTTTATTAGTTGAAAAAAACCTTATTTGGCAATTTTAATTACTCAACTCTCGATGCGCTTTACCCGGTCACATCACCTCCCTCCTTTTTCAATTAGTTGTGAATTTTCATTTTATCCTTGGACCAAAAAAACTTGGATAAAGCAGCGTTACACTAGAACTTCCGTTTATATGGCTTTTGTTTTCTCACCTCCTATACCTGGCTGGTATATCCGTTGCCGGATATGCTTTTATGTTTTTTGACATGATGCTGAAGGTCTACAGTGTTTATTCATCAATTTGTGAACACCAAAGGCAATATATTGCCTGCCATCTGTTACGTTCACTCTGGTTTTTTGTATGAAAAAATATAAACAACAGGTTTTTAATAACTTTATTCCCCAAAAAAGGAAAAAAGTTGTTGAAAAATCCGGAAAATATATTCCGCAAAATTGGAAACATTGTGGTGGCCACTGTTTGCAAGGTGTTAAATGGCAGAGTTTATAATACTCGCAACGTTGTCCTGACTATTAAATGAGGATTGTTAAAAATTACAATTGTTTCGAAGGGTAATTCTTAATATATATATAAAAGCATGTATTTAAAGGGGAAAATAGCTGCAATTTGTGGCGGCCAGTACCATATTTTTATATATGAAATACAAAATTAAGAAATTGTCAATAGATAGTTCCTATTTTAACAATCATAAGATTGAGATTTCTCTTTTTTATAAATCTACTCTTGTTCTTTTTCCGGAAAACTGGAAGCTAGAGCCGGTCGGACAAATTCTGCCAGGTCGTTAAGTGAAAATGTCGTTCCAATCACTGACAGGAAAAAGCAATTGTGGAAGAGTGTTAAATATGAGGAAGTTTGTTTAGGTGTTACGACTGTGATTGCAGGAGCAAGAAAAAGATCTCAGGGAGTATTTTGATTTCTATATTCAAAGGCGCCGTCACCGGGGACTCAATAAAGGATTTCCGGATGAGGCTTACAGGGACATACTGCCGCACAAAATAGCGGCATAAACCGGAGCGGTATTCTACTTATAGGCAGTCAGATCCTGTCCAAACAAACCAGGCCACCTTTGTTTTTTTCTGGTTTCAGTGATTACATGTGTCACTGAAAGACTTAAAAAAGCGGCTCTCCACCATTGAAAGTTTGATACGTTGTCCCGTCAAAATATTGGGTGCTTCCGTGGTAGTGACATTTCGAGCAGTCCTGGTTCTGCATTACATAAGCATTAATATTCGGGTCCCACACGGATTCGTGACACGCGTCGGTACAGCCAATATTTCCCAGAGCTGCCTTGGTTTCAGCCGAATGGTGAGCGGCGTGCATTGGGCCTTCTTTGTGACATGTGATGCACAGGGATGCCCAGTCTCCCGCTCCCCCCGGTATAGTCACTTCGGCCTTGTTGACAACTTGTCTGATAAGAAAGTTATTTGGTGAGCCATGGGGTTCATGGCAATCTGTACAGGCAAGAACGTATTGGCCAATGCCGGCATCTGTATAGGGTGATATCAGGTCTACTGGTGGATCGTTGCCTGCAATTCCACGCCCGTGCTTTTCCGTGGACCAGTTGAACGTAAGAAGATTTCTTGGTGAAATCAGTTGTTTGGCTGTGTTGGTGTCCGAGCTCCATATAGTGTTGCTGTCGTTATGGCAATCAGTGCAGAAAGAGACCATATCAGTAAGATTTCTGCCATCTGTTGTCGTACTATCAGATGAACCGTCAGGTTCATACACGGTATTAGAATTGTAACGAAAGGGAGACTGGTAATGTAAGGTTGAAGCATAATCGCTCATTTTTTCACCAGTACCGTCGCCCCACAATCCCCAGGGAGTGGAGGTGTGCTCGCTGGGTCTGGAAAGCGGGTAGCCTCGCGAATCGCTCGTCTTCGCACTGAGTGAATCTCCGAGCGGGTCTCCCTGGGCTGCATGGGGATTATGGCAGGCTACACAGGGGTTTGAAGTGTTATTATAGCCCCACCTGCCGTTAATGAACGTCGAGATGTCTCCAAGGTTGTGGGCTGAAGTACTATCAAAGGACTCGGCAATGTCGCTGATAGGGTCAGTTGTCCAACCGCCTGCGCGGTAGCTGTAGCTTCGATTGTCAACGCCGCCGCCACTTTGCTGGGTGTCCAGTGAGCCATGACATTTAAAGCAAAAATTTTCTGTCTGGCTGTCCTGGTTAACCGGCGCAAAGAGCGCGTAAGGAGAGGCTGCATTGTTAACCGGCGACGGCTCCAGACCGGCAATGCTGCCATGCTGCTCATGGCAATGGGCACAGTTTCCTGTGGAATAATCCGCTAACTGTGTCGCACTTCTTTTGACCCCTGCACTGGAACTGCCGTGAGCTGAGTCGGTATAGGTCCCGGCTATAGCATCTGATAAGGGGGAAAAACAGAAGGGAAACAGGGAAAAAGAAATGACAAAAAAACGATATACTCTCTTGTCTCTGATTTGTGTTGTGAAAACATTGCGCATAATGTTTGCTCCATAATCAGGTTTAGATAGTACTTGGGTGCTGCTTCTAAGGAACCCCAAAAAGTAACATTTCAGGATGAGATGTCAGGCCTTTCCCTGGAAATGACAATGAGGAAATCGTCTTTGTCGAGAGCGTAATTTTCGGCGGGATTGGCGATAAACTCTCCTTTTTGTTCTTTCTGCACCCCAAGCACGATACAGTTGAACTCTTTTTTCATTTTGACAAGAACGTCAATAAAGGGCAGATTAACGAGGCCGTTTGGCACAGGTATGCGGTAGAGTTCATTGCCGTACTGTGAGCTGAGAAGCTCCGTGACAAAGTGGCTGATGCCGTGATTGAGGGTGGCGCTGGCAATGAGGTGGCTGCTCAGTTCGCTGCCCACAATGATTTCATCTGCACGGGCCCGTTTGCAGTGGCGGGCATTGGCCTCGTCAACCAGCTCGACAACGGTATAGACATCCGGGCAGATGCTTTCAATGGTCAAGGTGTTGAGGACAACCTTGGCATCGCGGGAGGTGGTGTCAAGCTTTTCATCGCCAAGGATGACAACGGTTTTTGCCTGGGACAGGTTGGCTCTCTCCAACACCTCTTCGGTTAAAGAGCCCTTGATGAAAAACAGATTGGCATCGTCCACCGGTTTTTCATCGATGTCGGCAATGAGGATGATGGGTGTGTCTTCGTAACGCGTGTCGGCTCGGAGTTCGTTCAGAATGGCTTTGGTTTTGTGGTTCCATTCGCATAAAATAATGTGGTTTTTAAAGGTGAATGTGTTCATGCCTTTGTTTTCCCGTATCCTTTTGCTGATAAGAATTGTGGCCAGGGTGGCACTTAACATGCCGAGCAGGCCGATGCCGAAAAACATGATAACAACAGCTATAATTCTTCCCGTAATGGTAACCGGGGAAATATCGCCGTAGCCGACGGTGGTCAGGGTGACAATACTCCACCAGACCGCATTTAACAAGGACATGTCCGGTTCGACGAGGCTGATGCCCACCGCGCTGGCCGTGACTAAAATAGTGACCCAGACCAGGATGAGATGGAGGTTTTCCCGTTGCAGAAACTGCCGGATATGCCTGATTTGTCTCTTGATGCGCATTGTTTGTGTCGATGGAACCTGGTGTGTTAAGAAGTGTCGGAAAAGTATGGTGATGATGATAAAAGATCATAATGATTTAATAAAGCTTAATTTCTCGCCTGACGTCCCTGTTTGTCATTTTTTAAGTCAGGGAGGTGGAAAGACGGTGTTTTGATGGAACTTGCTGAAATTGCGGTTATGCTCTGGCAGGGGCTGGGAATGCCGCTTTTACGAATAACCTTTTATATCTCCATCGGTCTCATGGTGGCCAATTTTATCGAGGCCCTGAACTGGACCCATAATATGGCGAAACTTGCCGGGCCGCTTATCCGGGTTGGTCATCTCTCCGATGTGACAGGGGCCAGTTTTTCCATGGCCTTTTTTTCCGGGGTGTCAGCCAACACCATGCTGGCAGAGGGCTATGACCAGGGAAAGATCAATGACCGGGAGTTGATTCTGGCAAATCTTTTCAACAGCCTGCCCAGCTATTTTCTGCATCTGCCCACGGTTTTTTTCATCACCGTTCCGCTGATAAAGGGTGCGGCGTTTATCTATGTGGGGTTGACGTTTGCGGCAGCAGTGGGCCGCACCTTTTTTGTTGTTGTTCTGGGAAGACTCTTTCTGCCGAAAAAATCAGGGGGAAATATTGAAAGGCAGCTTACCGCAAACAGGGTAACAGGATTTCGTCAGGCGCTGGACAAGGCCTGGAAGCGTTTTAAAAAACGTATTAGAAAGGTCCTTTATTTCACGGTTCCCATCTACACTCTTATGTTCATTCTGCATGAAATAGGGTTTTTTGCTCACCTGGAAGGATTCATCGGGGAGCATATTTTTTTTCTCTCCTGGCTCAATCCGCAAAGCATCGGTATCATCGTTTTACATGTGGCAGCGGAACTGACGGCAGGTCTTGCCATGGCAGGCGCTTTGATTGATGCAGGCAACCTGACATACCGGGAGGTGGTTCTTGCCCTGCTGGTGGGCAATGTGGTGTCTTCTCCCATGCGGGCCGTCCGCCACCAGTTTCCGTATTATGCCGGTGTTTTCCCGACAAAAGTTGCGGTGAGGCTCATCTTTTATAATCAGGCTTTCCGCGTTGGCAGCATTATTTTTGTCGGCATTGTTTATTTTGTCTTTACCATGTAATTTGTGCAGATTTTGACAAAGAAGGTGGTAAAGTAAAGGGACAAAGCTTAAATCTCGCCTATTTCATATATTGCTATTGACAGGGCTGCGTTGATTCATTATTTTTTATTCATAGTGAAAATTAGGCAAGCCTAAATTTATTTGACAAGCATTATTCTTCTTGTTATAGGGGGACGGAAATGTATTCTTTTGATACGGTCATAGCGATTTTAATTGTCGCCTTTGCCGCCCTGTATCTGTTGTGGAGTTTTTTTGGCAGGAAAGGAACAGGCGGTTGCAGCGCTTGTCAGAGCACAGAAGGGCAACGCTGCGGTTTTGATGGAAAAGATGATCAGTCCAGTTGCTGTGGATCTGGTTGTACTGATAAAAAATGTTCCGGAGAATAAGACCATGCCCCTGGTAATGCTGCGCAAGATGAAAAAAAATCAAAAAGGGATTATTCGCGCCGTGAAAAAGGGTGGTGAGCTTGGCAGGCGCATTCGGGACATGGGTATTGTGCCCGGCTCGGAAATAATGGTGCAGGGCCGGGCTCCCCTTTATGACCCTGTGGCCCTGCGGGTCATGGGCAGCGTTCTTACCCTGCGCAATAATGAAGCTGATTTTATAGAAGTTGAAGTTGATGCAGAAGCATAAAAATCAAACCTGAGAGATTGTTTTATTCTGGTTTCTTTCAATGAATCTTTTCCCATAACCTTTCTAAAGTAAGACTTTCCCAATGACTACAGAAATAAAGATTGCCCTGGCGGGTAACCCAAATTCAGGCAAAACTACGCTTTTTAACGCTCTGACCGGCGCCCGGCAGCACGTTGGCAATTATCCGGGTGTAACGGTTGAAAAGAAAGAGGGTGTTTATCATCTGGCCGAACAGAAGATTAATATTGTTGATCTGCCGGGAACCTATTCTCTTACCGCATATTCCGAAGAGGAGGTGGTTGCCCGTGATTTTCTTATTATCGAAAAACCGCAGGTCATCGTTAATATTGTTGATGCGGCCAACCTGGAAAGAAACCTCTATCTGACTACTCAGTTTTTTGAACTTGGTATTCCAGTTGTCATTGCGCTCAACATGATTGATGTAGCGCGGGACAGGGGTATTGACGTCAACGCCGATATTCTGGAAGAATTTTTAGGAGTACCGGTGGTGCCCATCATCGCCCGCAGCGGATTTGGTACCCGGAAGCTCATGGAGGAAGCAGTGCGGGTGGCCTCCTCCGGGGGAAAAGATTGGCAGCCAAAAAAGATCTCCTATGGAGAGGATATTGATTCAACCCTGCTTGATCTTGAAGAAAAAATTGAGGGCGAACATTTTTTGACGCAAGATTATCCGACCCGCTGGGTTGCTATCAAGTATCTGGAAAATGATGAACAGATCCTTGAAAAGGGACGGAAAGAAAACGCCCGGTTGTCGGCCATTATGCAAGAAGAGGTCGAGAAGGTTTCCGCCCATCTTGATAAAACCATGGAAACCTATCCCGAGGCCATGGTGGCGGACCATCGCTACGGTTATATCAAGGGCATACTGAAGAAAGGGGTTATTAGCCACAAGTATGATCGGGACAGGCTCTACACCTCGGAC
>DAOUUW010000106.1 GCA_030667965.1 Deltaproteobacteria bacterium | reverse complement strand
CGCCATATGTTTTAAAGGGACTTGCGGCACAATACCGCTTTTGGCCATGACCGCTTTTTTCAAGCGATCCACATCTCCGGTATTGTCCTGCAGAGAGGGCGGGGCAGCCTCAATATAAAGGGTATAAACAAATGAATGCATTGTTAACCTGCAACTTGCGGCTCGGATAATAAATTGTGTGAGACATGGTAAAATATGATAAATTATTTCTTTTTAACACTGTAAAGCATACGAGCTCAATAGTTATGATAAAAATTCTGGCAATAATGACCGGTGGCGGCATGGGGGCACTCTGTCGTTACCTCCTTTTTATCGGGGTCCATCGTTTTACACCCCATACCTTCCCCTATGGCACCCTGACCGTCAACCTTGTCGGATCATTTATCATCGGTTATCTCTGGGCCTTATTTGAAGGGACACAGCTTACAGGTGAGTGGAAACTGTTTATTTTTACAGGGTTTCTGGGCGGCTTTACAACCTTTTCAACCTTTGCCCGGGAAGCCACTCAACTTATGAAGGTGGGCGAATACAAAATAGCGCTTTCCTATATGCTGATCAGCAATGTGGTGGGCATTGCCCTGGTGTTTGCCGGATTCATGTTGGCGAAAAAGTAATGAAAAGGTTGAAGGTTGAAGGTTGAAGGTTGAAAACGGAAACATGGTTAATACGCTGAAACAACAAAAAAAGTCCGAGTATACGATAAAACCGGGGGATAAAGTGGGTATTGTTGGGGTACCGCCCCTGTCTGTTATTTCGAAACTGTCTGAGACTGGTGCGGTTATTTTTGATCTTGACGAACCCCGGGTGAAAGCCGATATGGAGCTTACGTCAAATTATCTGCCCAGGGTGTACTGCGCCATCCTGCGCACGGTGGTGCTTAATGCCCTGCACCTGGAACTTGACGCCGTTTTCATAGATGTGGGACCGGGTAAATGCGACTGTGCCTTCCATGTTTCCACCGTGCTGCAGGATATGCTGAACATCCCCATCATCCGAACCCGCAATGAGGACAAAAAAGGTTTTGGCTATCCCTTGTGCCGGACAAAGATGAGTCTGTTTGAGAAAATGCAGCAAATCACAAAAGGCGTACAAAACCCTTTTCCCTCCAGTCCTGACTCCCCCCCCTGCACACCAACTGCCGGTTTCTGGGGGGTGCCGCCCCGGGACTTTTCCCTTCTCAACCTTTTTCCATGCACTACCCATATTTATGGTTGGACCCGTTGTATGGAAAATAAAACACCGGCTGATACGGATCTTGAAGCCGTCTTTAACCCCCATGTGCCGACAATATTTTTCGCCCAGTCATTCTGTGCCAAAACCGCCCTGGCAAAATTTCTGGCGGCCAAACACCCAAAAGGTCTCTACCTTGATGTGGATGTTACCTGCAGCAGCAGTACAGGGGCAAAGATCCAGGCTTTTCTCGAACTGAACGGAGTGCCCCATGCTCCTTGCTGATTTCGGCACATCCTATTGCAAATTCCTTGACCTTGGCGTCGAAGGCGCCAAACCGTATCTTATTGCAACAAAAAAACTCCAGAAAAACTTGCGGGTTGATCTTGCCACCGGGCACAACGGCAAACGCTTCAGTGATTCTTACGTTAACGAACTGACAGCCCTTGCCCGGGGAGGTGAAGAACTCATCAAAGCGCCGGATTACGTCCTGCTCGACTGCGGCAGCCGGGACATCAAATATGTATCATACAAGGGGGGTGAACTGGACGACATGGGCTGGAACAGTGAATGCGGCGCGTCCATGGGGTTTACCATTGAACTTCTGGAACGTTATTACGATTTGGATTTTCACAGTCTGGCCGTACCGGACCGCACCTTTTCCGTCACCTGCGGCGTTCTCGGCATGAGCCATATCTTTGATGCAGTAACGTCGGGCATCTCCGAAGCAGAGGCCGTTGCCCGCTTTGTCAAAGGAATCGCCATCAACGCCTATCGTTTTGCCGGATCACCTGAAACCATCTATCTTTCCGGAGGGATGTGCGACAACCCCCTCTTTGTCGGCAGTTTTCCCTGCCGGGTCATTACACTGGGACGTTACGCCCTGATCAAGGGACTGGAGATAACCGCAAGAAAGCATTTGCCGAAGCACCATGAACGAACAAAAAACACAGAATGAGAGGCCCAACTGCTTTCAATGCCGGCATTTTTTTATCACTTACGAACCGCGCCATCCTTACGGATGCAGGGCCATGGGTTTTAAATCGAAAAATTCCCCTGCCGCAACTGTCTACGCAAGCTCGGGCATTGAATGCCAGCTCTATAACAAAAAGGACAAATAACTTGGCCGGAATCATTGACAACTCTTATCTGTGCTAGAGGCAACCACACATCTGCTCAAAGGACTCGCACTCATTGCGGTTGACAAAAGGACACATTTCCTTTCTGAACCACTGACGCTTCGGACACCAGAACCTTGATTTGAACGGCTCATTGCATCCTTTTCCGGTAAGTTTCCGGCGCTTCTTGTTGCCATGGCTCACCGTATTTCCCTGTATTGAAAATCTCCATAACAGCATTTTCATCCCTCCCTGGTTTCAGGTTTTATTCAGCCCTTTATGGTTTTTTCCAGCCTGTTGGAAGAAAATCCGGACTCATGCCTTTCCCAAAAGATCTCTGATGGAGAATTATCAGCCCCATAACCTCGTAGTAAAAAATGTATAAGGTCAAGACGGCTTTAAATGATAATTTTGCAAGTTATGGACCACACACCCATTTTATTTTTTCTTCTTCTATTTCAGCCCTATACGTATTTTATCCGTTCTTATCGTCGCCGCTTCCTCATCAAAAACCGGCGAAAACGCCATTTCACCCACGAAAAACTTTTTTGCTTCCCTTGTTTTCGTAACTGTGCAGTTATCAACTATGACAAAAATGTAAAGTGAGTAACAATTTTGCATAAAAGCATACTGTCTTTGTTTTGGCATTTTACAAACACATCAAGATGTTTTTTGGCAATGAACATTCAGCTCAGAAAAAAATGGCTAAAGGGAATTTCCGTTTATAGGTTTTTCAGGGTTGCATTTGCAAGATATCTTCTGTTAGAGAAAATATATTTGAGGAATACATTCGACAGGGGACAATCAATTTAATGCGCGTGAAAACTGCATATATGATTTTTTTACAGCAATATGAACTTAGCGCCCTACGGGCGGGCTTTAGACAGGATCAACAAGATAGACATGATAAAAAAATCCAGTTAATCCTGTCTAAAAAAAACAAAAAATGGAAATTCCTATGCTTTCCAGTTACAGAATTGCAACAGGGTGAAAGTGTTGTTCTTGAAGCGTATAAAAATTAACGGTTACCGGTTTACAATCGACAAATAGAAAAAAATCCTACCTGGGAATAAGACCATCCTTTATCTGTCCTCCCACTTTTTACAAATTTTTACGGCCTAATAACAATCTCCGCCATCTCCCCTGTCTTTTTGTCCCGGCACAGAACCTCCGCCCTGACAGCACCGGACGTGATCTCCTCAGAAAGGTCCATTGAAAAGAGCATTTTCCCTGGTTTCACCTGCTTAATCAGCCATTTTGCCTTGCCTTTTCCGGCATCAAACTTGATGGCTCCGGGACTGGATGAGACGATATTCACTCCGGCAGGCAGAAACTGTTGAACAATCAGGTTGGACGGAGGCGGCTTTGCTATATCGAGTTCAAGCACAATTTGTTTCCCCTGCGAAGAAATATACCTGCCACTCACAAGATCACGAGCCTGGGCTGTTTCACATATAAGCAGAAGCAGAATAGCGAAAAAACCAAATAATGCTCTTGCTATCCGGAACCTTTCCATCCCTTGTCCTTTATCAATCATGGCAGCACCTCAAACTGTTCTTTTTCAACATTCCACTCATATCCCGAGCCAAGCCAGATCTCCTCAACCTGGTCGACGTCCAGCCCTAACCCTTCTATTTCACTAAACACATCATAAACAACAAGAATCTCCTCATCACATATGCGCCCGTCTCCATCAGCATCCGCCCAGTGCACGTTACCAACCGTGACATTGACATCACCGCGCACGTGGATTTGCGAACCGCCACCCTTAAGAAAGGCCACCGTTCCTTTAAAAGCAACTTTTTTATCACTTTGATTAAATTTAACCATGTATGCAAAAACCTGGGTGTTGTCGATTTTTTTCAGCCACTTTATTTCTCCAAAAACGGCATCAAAGGCGGAATAGGCAGGAACAGCATTAACGAGTTCCGCGCCTTCCGGCATGTTCTCTTTCAGGATCAGAGACTGGGGTATTGTGCCGCTGCTCGAAACCGTGATAGCTACGGGAAACGGCTGATTGGCAACAGCAAAACCAGGCAAAAGACGTTTGGCGGTAATCGTCGGCTGTTTCTCTGAAGAAGGGTAGAGCAACCAGATAACAAAAAAGGCCAGGACAATGGCAATAAGGAGCAGCGGAATATTTTTTTTGCCGGAAGAAGGTTTTGTTGCAGAATCGGATTTTTCCACATACGGTTCGGCAACAGGTTCAACAGATGCTTCTATGACAGGGAAAAGTTCCTCCTCATGCTCTTTTTCCAATATTTCTTCAAGAGCAACCTGCAGCGCTTCGGCAAGCCTCAGACCATTTTCCCTTTTAATGGTAGGATAACGCTTATTTTCCCAACGGGAAATTGTATCAGTGGTCACACCAACTATCGTGGCCACAAAGAGCTGGGTAAGGCCCTGCGATTCACGCAAACGCCGCACCTCGACTCCATCAATTCTGACCATAGGAATTCCGCCGGTCATTTTATTGTTATCCATTTTTTTTCCTGTTCTTTTTCATATGCTGTAACCGACTCATCATAATAAATTCTTCGTCAACTGCTACTTTTTTTACACGAAACAGGCAAAAGCACAAAAAAAACGCAATAACATCCCATTGGCGTTTTTTCTCCATAGCTATAAACAGCTGATATAACGTACATGTCTACCCGACATCGGCCGGCATTCGCCCCTGTTTGCCCCGATGTCCTCTATTTTTCCCTGCTGAGAAACCGTAGAGTGTCCTTAAAAGGGAACGTATCATTTCTAAAAATTTTTTACTCCAAGGAGGAGAACATGACAAAAAAATACAGCCCCTCATCAAAAAAGAAACTGGCAGCTTTCATCTGTTCGGCCGGAGCAGCGGCATTCTTTCTCATCATGCCAAACGGTCTTCTGGCGGAGGAGTGCAAAACACCCACACCGGAAAAAATTGAAATTAACATCCATGCAACATGCTCGGAAATCCCCGGACTTCCCGCTGACACCAAAAAAACAAGTGATTTTTCCCATAAACTCCATACGGAAAAATACCTGATGGGGAAAAGCGGTTTCCACTCAACGCCTTACACCGACGACTTCACCTGTGTTGCCTGCCATAACGGAGCAACAAGCCAGGAAGAGATTACCGGAGCAGACCGTTGTGACCGCTTAACAGCAGCCGTCAGCGGCCAGGGCGGGGGAGAAAATTACAAGAAACAGATGCATTCCATGTGTGTTGATTGCCACAAAAACATGAAAAAAGCCGGGGAAACCACAGGGCCAACGAAATGTACCGACTGCCATAAAAAATAATCACTGCAAAACATGCCGTAAAGCCAATAATGGCACAAAAACAACACTTGAAAAAGGAGATTTACCATGAAAAAACTTACAAGCGCCTTACTGGCACTCGCATTCGTTGTTACTTCCACCGGAACAGTATTAGCTGCCAGCGGCAAATGTACGGTTACTGCCATTGAAGGAGAAAAAGTTGTCCTGGACTGTGGTAACAAAGCGGAAAAATTTAAAGTGGGCGATGATGTGAAAATCAAAAGCAGTAAGTCGAAAGCTATTGAAGGATGCTGATTGCTGCTTCTCAGCGCAAAGAGACACAACGCTAACTCTTTGCGCTGAGAGAACTAGCCGCTGTTTTCTTCAGCAGCTTTACTGCTCCTGATCTTATCGGCACTATCTTTTGGATCAGGAGCAACATTGACAGTCATCAAAAATTTACATTCCCGGCAGCGAAATATATTGCTGCCGGGTTCCGTTTTTTCGGGCGGAAACGAGTATCGCTTGCCGCATTCTTCGCAAAAAACAAGCATAAGTTTATAAGGTTTAAGGTTTAAGTAAAACTGGAAATCATTTTTTTTCTACAATTTCAAGCAATTCGCTGCGCAGTGCGTCAACTTCCCGGCGAACCAGTTCTTTGACCGCTGACTCCATGCCGACGGGCATCTCATACTCAGCCTCCCCTGCTTCCACAACCGGCTCGGGTTGAACCTGCGGCTGTGCCGCCCGCGACAGTATCTCACCCACAACCTGTTCATGCCAGGCAATGTAATCAGTCAACGTCTCCAGATGGGAAGCCAACAGACTCTTTTGCGGCTGCATGGTAAAAAGAGAGTGGGAAAGACGATCATACATCTCCCGAAGTATTTTGCAGGAAGCCTCACGAACTACATCTCCATGCTCTTCAAGATGCCGGGCCACGGATGCAATGCTCTGCAGAAAAAAATGCAGGGAAGAATGATCGAGATAACGACCGGTCAACTGCGCCGCTTCTACCGCAATATCATGGAAAAGCGACGATTGAGCATCCACCTTGACCTGCTGGATCATACCCTCAAGCCCTGTCAGATCAACCTCTTCCTCATCCGCCGCAGCATCTGGCCGACTGTCAATCTTCTCCTCTTTTTCCGCAGGAGAGATCTGGCCGACATCTACCTCAACCACTTCATCCTCAACCTGCACCGCAGTCTCGGCCTCATCATCAACTACTGTAAAGCCAAGACCGTCATCGGAGAAAAAATCATCCAGCAGCTCGTCAGCCTCCTGAAACACCTCATCATCAACCCTGTCCGGAACAAATTCCTTATCACCATCCACCTGCTGATGACTGCTGGAGGGCATACCTGCACGTGCCGCAGCCACTGGAGGAGGAGGTTTGGCGCCTTCATCGGATACCATCTCCTGGAACAGGACGTTAAAAGCACCATCAACTTGTTTGTCTTCCTTCTGATCCAGCAGATTCCGTATGGTACTACCACCTTGCCCCTCGGCAGACTTTTCCTCCACAACGGGCTGGGTTTTTTCAGCTTCCACAGGACGCGGCCTGGCAAGCTCGCCCTTTAATCTATTGTATTTTTCCACTTCGGCCCGAACCATGATGACCATCTGTTTCTCATCAATGGTTTCATCCGTAACAATAGTTTCCAGGGTGGCAAAAACAGCCGGAAGAAGTTGGACGGCATCAGGATGGGCTCTTTCCCTGGCCTTTTTTATATACTGACCCAATGTCCCTATCACCTGGAGACAAACCAGAAGGGGTTTGCGACCGACCCACTGTTTGTTTAAAGATCCTATAACCCGGATAAGGTTCTCTATTGCCTCATCGTTAATCTCCCATTCAATGGCAAGAACAGCCGCTTTCAGTTCCTTAATTATCTCTGCACCACCTGTCATGACTGTCCTCCTACTGCAGCTCTTTGCGGAAAGAAATCAGAGTCATGGATATAATTTTTTTCAGCGTCACCACGACATTTTCTCCGGTTATGGCACTTCCCACAAAGGAAGGCACTTTTAACTCCTGATTCAGATCCTGCTCCATCTCCTGGAATGTGAGCAGGGGAACACCTTCATCCTTTAAATCAATTTTATTATATTGCAGCACCAGGGGAATCTTTAAAATATCCTTATTATGACTGATAAGATTCTCTCGCATCTGCTCAAGTGCCTTGATATTACTGTCTCTTCTTTCCTGCTGCAGATCTGCGACATAGACGAGTCCGTCGACACCTTTCAGGACAAGTTTTCGGGTGGCATTATATTTAACCTGACCAGGTACGGTATAAAGCTGAATTTTTATATCAAAGCCATGAATTTTACCAATATCCACCGGCAGAAAATCAAAAAACAGGGTCCGATCTCCATGGGTTTTGATGCTCACCATTTCCGTTTTAATGCGCTGCTTATACTTTTTATTAATGTAGTCAAGATTTGTTGTCTTACCGCCCCGACCGGGACCGTAGTAAACGATTTTAATCTGTACTTCTTTTTTCTTTACATTAATAAATCCCACAAGTTATCCCTCACAAAATTTGAATGATGTCGTAATAAACTGTCAAATCCGATATCTCTTTCCCGGTTTTTCAGGGAAAGTCAGCCTGCCCAGATCTTTTTAATTTTTCCAATGACCTCGTCAGTCTTCAGCCTCAGAAAGCCCAATGAAACATCCTGGCCAAAAATACAAACAAGCAGGATCTCATCATTTATCTTACTGAAATGAATACTCTCATGTTCGCCGCGATGAAAATGAAGCGAAAACTGTTGCTCGCCAACAAGCTGGGCCATGGCATCCACGGCGGCAAAATTGCCCGCCGCCAAAGCGGCAAATGACGTTACATCAAAGGAACTTCGTCCGTCATCAATCTGCGCAATGGTATTGCCGGCAATATCAATGATAATTGTACAGTGCACACCTATGGTCAGCAGGTCATTCTTTAATATGGCATCAATTTCTTCCAACTGTTCCAGTGAAACATCATACATTTGTTTACCCTTTCACTTATATTCACACCCGACCTGAAGCATGAGTTTTATCCATACATCTTTCAAATTAAATCATAGCAAAGGTTATTCTATATATAATGCACAGAAGAAAATGATAATGTCGAGACGAATTTTGCAATTTTTTCAACCGCCGCCGGTATCTTTTAAAAAAAATACCCCATCGTCCTTTTCGGCTCTGCAGACTGAACGTCACGGACTACAGAGCAAAATATTTAGCATAATTCATGCCAAACATTACCATCCCACAGAAGACACGACAATTTAAAAATTAATTCCAATTTCAATCATTTCTTCTACAAACATACTTTTTCATGCTATCATTTCCAGGCAAAACAGGTCAATCACACTCAAACACTTCCCACGGCAACGTCAAAGTCGCATTTAAATAGAAAAAATCTTTCTTGTTTATTCTTCGTGCGCTTCGTGTTCTTCGTGGTAGATAATTGCCTTATATCAAAGTGTTGCGAATCATTTTGACATGATCCTGAACACATCACTACGAGATTTTCTCATGAATAACGCTGTTACGGCTATCCCCTTTACACGTCTCCTCCTTGCCTTCATACCGGCACTTATCGTTGTCTTCATTCTCTTCAAATGGTCGTTAAACGGTCGCAAAGCCCTCTATGCCATTTGCCGGATGCTTGGGCAGCTTCTGCTGATCGGATATTTCCTTGCCTATATTTTTGAAACAAAAAGCGCCTGGATCGTTATGACGGTTCTGGCGGTGATGGTCTTTGCCGCCAGCTCGATATCCCTCGGCAACATCAAAAACAAACAGAAAAATCTTTACTGGAAAGCCTTTTTTTCCATTTTTCCTGCCGGAGGCCTGACGCTCTTACTTGTTACCCAGGCAGTGCTTGCTTTAGATCCATGGTATTATCCACGCTACATGATTCCCCTTGCGGGCATGATTTTTGCCGCCTGCATGAACAGCGTCAGTCTGGCAGGAGAAAGATTCGAGTCGGAGATTACCCGGGTTCCTTATACAAAAGCCCGCGCCATCGCCCTGCGGGCTTCATTGATTCCCAAGACCAACTCTCTTTTTGCAGTTGGACTGGTTTCTCTGCCCGGCATGATGACCGGCCAGATTCTTTCCGGAGTTTCTCCGCTCATTGCCGCCCGTTATCAGATCATGGTTATGTGCATGATATTTGGTTCTGCAGGTATAGCATCGGCCTGTTTTCTTCTTCAGATAAAATCAGCAAAAACATGACGAACACGAAAAACACCTGCTGCTAATCTGAGGATCTGGACACATGGCATTTTCACAGCACAAAAAAAGGGGTTAGAAATTAATCTAACCCCTTTGAAATTTCACTGGTGGGCGAGGCGGGAATAAACAGGAATAAAAGGCAACAATAAAAGCAAATAAAAGGGGTCAGAGTAAAATTAAATCCTCTCTTTACGCCAGCCTACTGGCCGCCCCCTCTTCTTGGGCTTTAACCGTCTACCGGCTAGTCTCTCTATCTCTTCTTTAAATCGATCATTTCCAACCGCCATTCCTTTAT